>CAZSBF010000168.1:0-4629 GCA_964605185.1 uncultured Planctomycetaceae bacterium | reverse complement strand
TTGCGTCACTCGCACATCCGTGACGCATCAAATCGTAGTCTCATATCGAACTCGCGACAATGGTGCGCGATCTGTGCGAGGCGGGGATGACCGCGATTGAGACGCTGCACCCTGATCACAACGATTCAACAATGAAACTGGTCACTGAGCTGGCTGAACGATTCGGACTGCTTACCACCGGTGGCTCGGATTTTCATACGCTTGGTACGGCCGTGACGCGCGGGACCGGATTCGCCAAACGCCGGGTGCCGTATGAGTGGCTAGAGCGCCTTCGCGATGCGCGGCCGGTCAGCCCTTCGCGGCCCAGTTGAGCAGGTCGTCGAAGAGTTCCTTGAAGGCGTCTGCGCCGTTCATTCCCGGTGTCATGAGACCGTGACCACGACCGGGGTAGCGTTTCACCGTCATTTCCTCCCGGCCGCTACGAATCAAGTCGAATACGCAGGCGTCGAAGGATTCGATGGGCACGCTCTCGTCGGCGGAACCGTGGGCGAGGAAGAGTCTGCACGATGATTTTTTGAGGCTGTCGGCCGGGCAGGTCAATGTGAACGATGACCAGCGGCGATAGGCGTGGCCCATGAAGAACTTCTTGATGCTGCGCGGCTGGCGGAGTATCGCATGATACTGAGCCTCCAACTCTTCGACGGCTTTCTCAATCTCCGCGGGCGGCGCACCTTCTTTTTGCATTTGCTTTCGACGAAGGACGGCGAAGTCAAAGAACTGGCACACCCCGCCGCCGGATATGCAGGCGCAATGCGTGATGCGCGGCTCCTTTGCGGCGGCTGCAGCAGCGACGTCGGCCCCTTCGGACGAACCGACCACAAGCACGCGCGACGCATCAACGGTCGGCTGCTTGAGCAATTCCGCGATGAGCAGGCAGACATCATCGGAGCGATCCTCCAGCGTGGCATACTCGTTGTATTCATCGGAGGCGCCTTCGCCCGAACCAGGTGCGGGGCCGCGATCGAGAAACTTCACGCCGCGCTTTTCAATCGAAACGACGTGATAGTCCTTACAGGCCGCCTTCGCGAGCAGCCCGAAAACGCTCGAACCAATCTTGTCGCCGACCTTCATAAAGAGTGAACCCGCGCCGGAGCCTTCGCAGAAGATGATGAGCGGCTTTTTCGCATTGTGATCTTCGCTCCAGTGTCCGAGGAAGGCGGTCATGGAGGAGTCGTCGCCGCGTTTGAGCGTGAATTGCTTGAAGGCCTTGGGCAGCGTCGCGTTTTCGTCGAAGCCAAGCGTCCATTTGGCAGGCTCGGCCTGGAGCGTGGCGGTCGGCCATGCGATGAGGCCGACGGCGATCACAAACGTGATGCGGTGCGTTGTATTGGTCATTGGCTCACCCGTTTAGCGTTGTAGTGGAAAAGACGGGTCGGCGGCATGGAGCCTGTCAGGCATTTTGCGGAGTTTGCGCAATAAGACACCCGCGGCGTTTGGGCCGCGGGCGTCTGTGGGAACTGATGATGATGAGCGGACGGTCTTGAGTTAGTCCTCGTCCGGTTTGCTGTTGGCGTTTATGCGAATCTGGCCGGCTTTGGGGTCGACCTGGATATGCTCATTGGCCATGCGGGCCGAGGCATCCGTTGGGCCGCCGAGCATGAACTTCATGACGTTGACGTTGCCTTCGCCGTTGGCGATGCGAACGGTCACCAGGCCGTCTTTGCCGGGCGTGACTTCGGTTGTCGCTCCGCCGGCGAAAAGAACCGCCGGGAGGTCTGACAATCGTCGCACGGTCTGCGTGCCATTGGCGGTAGTCGAGGCGATGAAGAGCGTCTGCGTTTCGCTGCCCTTCTGGGGGACAAGATGCGCCGCGTAATTCTGTCCATCGGCGCCGGCCCACGAGGCAATTGGTTCGGTACCGGCCAAGTCTTCGACCGAGGCGAATCGATCCGCCTTGCCCGCGCCGCCGGTGGCGAACTTCATAACGCGTTGTTCGCTTGTGCCGTTGCCGGAGACATCGACGTTGACGTTGGTCTCGGCCGAGCCGTCTTCACCATCGACGCGCTTCACGCGGAGGTTGGCGGTTTGACCGTCTTCCGTCTGCCACTGGATTGCACCTTCGCCGCTCTCATCGGTCTGGAACTGATACTGCTGGTCACCGATCTGCACCGTGACGAGCCAGCTTCGGACCATGGCGACTGTGCCGGTGGCTGCGCCGCCGGCGAGCAAGATGCCCAGCGTAGCGGCGACCCAGACGGGCATTTTCATAAACGATCGGGGGGTTTGGTTCTTTGCGAATTCCTGCATGAGTGTTTCCTCAAGTTTGGGGTTAACGGGATTGCCGGTCCAGGCCTGGGACCGTAACGAATGAAGCGCGCGATCGACTGGATCATGATCTTGAAACATGGGTCTTACCTCCGTCGGGCGAGTTTTTCGCGTAAGGCGTCCCGCCCGCGTGACAATCTGGATTTCACGGTTCCGACGCGACAGCCCACGGCGGCCGCGACGTCTTCGATGCTCATGCCCTCCAAATAGTGGAGCGAGAGCACGGTTTGATATTTTGGTTTGATGGACAGCAGGGCGATGCGGGCGAATTCGCCATCGCGGTCGCCGGTATCGGTCGTTTCCGACTTCGTGTCGGGATGGTCGGTTAATTGCAATTCGCTGAAGCGAATGTGAATGCGCGAGCGTTCGCGCTTGGCCCAGCGGTTCACGCGGTTCGCTGCGATGCGGTAGAGCCACGCACGAATCGGCAGCCCACGATAGCGATACCTTGGCAGCGTCCGCAGGGCGGCGAGAAACACATCGGCGACAAGATCGTCAGTGGTATGCAGATCGCCCACGCGGCGGAAGACGTATCCTGCGATGACGGAATGGTGCCGGCGATAAAGCGTGGCGAAGGCCTGCTTGTCCTGCTTGGCGGCCTCGATGAGTCGGCGTTCCTCGTCGTCGTAGGCAAAGGTCGTCAGGGATAGCGGCATGGGCAACTGCATAATGGCCTTGTCCTTGTCTCACAACTCAAAAGCCATTGGACGAGGCCGAGGTTCCGGGGATTTCAAAGAAAATGGACAGTCCATAGCCAAAAAAATCTGAGGCAACGGGGCATCATCGCCGCTTCGTAACATGCTGCCAGATAAGGCGTTATGTGCAAGGTCGAATGCAGCCACTGGCCCTGCCATGGCCGAAAAACCTCAATTTGGCAGGGTCTTTAGTTAACCACCCCCGTGTCGTGGCCGAGAAAGCCGGTATCCCCGGTAACGGGCCGGGAGTCATCGAACCGCTCGAAAGGACAGAAAATGGCATTTCGATTCACCAAGACGAACGCCACGAAGAAGGCGTTCCGAACTCAGGTCAGCCGGAAGCAGAACATGTTCAAGCGCTTCAAGAAGCGATTTGCTTCGGCCAAGAACCCCACCGAGAAGCGATTCTGCCGCTCGGAAGCGAACAAGATCTGCAAGCAGCTCAAGACGTTTGCCAAGCAGTATCGCAAGTTTGGCTTTGGCACGACCAGCTGGATCACCAAGAACTACAACATGACCAGCTTCACCAAGGGCAACGCCCGCAAGAACACGAAGCGGACCTACGGCCGACGCACGAACAAGACCTATGCTCGCAAGACGCGAACGTGGTCGCGCAGCCGCTACAACCGCTCGAACAGCAAGGCCCGCAAGAGCTACGCGGCCTGGTAAGTACGCCGCAGGGAACCCGCGTTGATCGGGGCCGCCGGAGCTGGCGGTTAATCTCGACGCGAGACGGTATGGAGCCAGTGCTCATGAGACGGCGGAGCCGAGTGAGCACTGGCTCCTGCTATTTTTACTGGAATTGTGCCTACAATACGGCGAACGCATTCGCCGGACTGATAGCGAGCCACGACCATGTCTTCTCATCAATACGCGCTGGGTGTCGTCGGCACCGGCCACATTGCCGCGGTGATTGTGAATCGTCTTCTCTCCAGTGGATACCTTTCCGCGGACCGCATCATCGTTTCACAATCCAAGAAACTGGCGGCGCATCCGCTGCCGGTGACGGTGGCGAGCGACAATCGAGATGTCGTTCGTCATTCGAGAATCGTCATGCTTTCGGTGACTCCGCAGCGTTTTGCGGAGGCGGCGGCGTCGATTCGTGACGTTGCAACCGGCGATCACTTGTTTATTAGCCTGATGGCTGGCATGGGAACGGATCGCATCGCGGCGGCGCTGAGCGACTCGCCGGTTCGCGTCGTGCGGGCCATGCCGAACCTACCCTTCGGGCTTGGCCGCGGCGTAACCGGACTCTTTAAGGGCGCGAACGCCACGGCCGACGACTTGGAGGAAGTGAAGCACTTCTTCAACGCCGGCGGTGTGAGCGTCGAGGTACAGCGCGAGGAACTCATGGACGCCGTGACCGCTGTTGCAGGGTCGGGTCCGGCGTATTTCTATTACTTTGTCGAGATGATGATGGCGGGCGGCGTGGCGGCGGGGCTGCGGCCGGAGGATGCGCAGGTGCTGGCGGCGCATGCGTGCGTCGGCGCAGGGGCGATGCTGCTGGAAAAGGGTGCGTCGCCGACGGAATTGCGCGAGGCGGTGACCAGCCCCGGCGGCACTACGCAGGCGGCGATGAACACGCTTCGTGAGTGCGGCGTTGCGGAGCATGTGACGGAAGCGGTGCTGGCGGCCTTTCGACGTGGGCAGGAGTTGGGAAGGCTGACGA
>CAZSBF010000167.1:0-4806 GCA_964605185.1 uncultured Planctomycetaceae bacterium | reverse complement strand
CGGTCGAAGCTGTTCGAGGCCGGCTATGAACCGGTCTATACGCCGCACATCGGCCGACTGGAGCTCTATCGCACCAGCGGGCACTTCCCCTATTACCGCGATGCCCAGTTCCCGCCGCTCTATGAGACGGACACCGCGCGCATTTTGAATGAACTCTGGATCGCTGGCGCTGAAAAGGCGGATGATGGCCCGATCTCCGCACGGGAGCAGCAACTCCTGGATGAACTTAAGGTGGCAGACGCCTCGATGTGGGGGCGACTCGTCCAGCCCGCATCGTCCACGTCTGATGGGAAGTCGGCTTCCGGCAAGCGATTCGAAAACGGCCCCGGCATGACCGCGGCCAACCAGGCGCTGATTCGCGAATACCTCCAGGAATCCGACGGATTCCTGCTCAAGCCAATGAACTGTCCGATGCACATGCGCATCTATGCCAGCGAGCCTCGCAGCTATCGCGATTTGCCGGTGCGGCTCGCCGAGTTCGGCACGGTTTATCGCTACGAGCAATCGGGCGAAGTGTCGGGGCTGACGCGCGTCCGCGGGTTCACGCAGGACGACGCCCACCTCTTCGTCACGCCGGAACAATTGCAGGAAGAACTTGGCAGTTGCCTCAAACTCACGCGTTACGTGCTGGAGATGCTCGGGCTGAATGATTATCGCGTGCGCATCGGCCTGCACGACCCGAACGACAAGAAGTTCATCAAGAATCCACAGGCATGGGCCGAATCCGAGGCGGCCGTCCGCGCCGCGGCGGCGGCCAGCGGCATGAAGGGCACCGAGGAAATCGGCGAGGCGGCCTTCTACGGACCGAAGATCGACTTCGTCGTGAAGGATTGCATCGGCCGCGAATGGCAGCTTGGCACCGTGCAGTGCGACTACATCAACCCCGAGCGATTCAACCTCGAATACATCGGCCGCGACAACCGCCCGCACCGGCCGATCATGATTCACCGCGCCCCCTTCGGCAGCATGGAACGCTTTGTCGGCATCCTGATCGAGCATTTCGAAGGGGCCTTCCCGACGTGGCTCGCTCCGACGCAGGTGATGATCGCCACGATCAGCGAGAAGAGCGTGGCCTATGCACGCAAGGTGACGGCCATGCTGCGCGAGGCCGGCTTTCGCGTGGAGCTGGATGATTCCGCCGAGAAGATCGGCCCCAAAAAGCATCGTGCCCGCAAGTGGAAGATCCCGTTCACGGTGGTCATCGGCGAGGCCGAGGCCAACGCCAAGACGGTGAACCTCAACGACCGCGACGGGCGAACCGTGGACAACATGACGCTGGAGACGTTTGTGGAAATGCTGCTCCAGCATAGCAAGCCCGGCGGCGAGAAGCCTGCCGCGCCGAAGTCGTAGAACGAACAGAACACTCTTGAAAGGAAGGTGACGACCATTAGCAATCAACGCTGCAACGAACAGATTCGATTCTCGCCCATCCGTCTCATCGATGAGACCGGGGCCATGCAGGGAGTCGTCCCCACCGATGAGGCATTGCGTCGCGCCCGCGACCTGGGGTTGGACCTCGTCGAAATCTCGCCAAGCGAGCGCCCGCCCGTCTGCAAGATCATGGACTACGGGAAGCACAAATACCTCCAGTCCAAGAAGACCAAGCAAAAGCATCACGAGCAGAAGCTCAAGGAAGTCCGCATCCGCCCGAAGACCGATCCGCACGATCGCGTCATCAAGCTGAACCACGCCCGCGAGTTTCTCTCGCATGGGGATCGCGTTCAGTTCACCATGATGTTCAAGGGGCGCGAGCGATTCCATCAGGACATCGGGAACGAGTCCTTCCAGGAAATCATCACGGCGCTGGCCGATATCGCCAAGGTGGAGTCGCCGCCGCGAATGTTCGGCAAGCGCATGACCATGCTGCTCGTGCCGGCCAAGCTGGTACCGACCACAAAGCCGAAGCCCGCCGCGCCAAAGACCGACAAGCCGGCAGCGCCGAAGGCCGCGAAACCCGCTGCACCAAAGGTCGAAGCCGCCGCACCGCCCGAGGTGCCGCCTGCTGCGACGGCGTGAACGCGCTACTTAATCCGAGCACAAAGGCGCAAGCCTTGTGGCATGTCGCGTTGACATCCAATTCGAATGCCACCGTGACAGCGCATATCACCCGGCCCGTGGGCTCGCGCCGCACGGCTCTGATTTGCCGAATCAATGCCATTCAACGGGGCACTTGGGGAGCGCCTCGATAAAACGCCGACCATAGGCCTTCGTCTTCACGCGCGGGTCGAGCATCACCACCATGCCGGTGTCCGACTTTGTGCGGATGAGGCGGCCGAACCCCTGCTTGAGCTTCAGCAAGGCCTCGGGCAACTGGTATTCCATGAATGGAATCCCCCCCGCCGCTTCGATGGCCTCGATGCGGGCCTGCACGAGAGGACGATCGGGCACGGCAAAGGGCAGCTTTGTGATGATGACGCATTGCAAGGCGTTGCCGGGGACATCGACGCCTTGCCAGAAGGAGTCCGTGCCGAGGATGACGGCGTTGGGCGTTCGGCGGAATCGCTCCAGCATCATCGCGGGTGACAGGTCCTTTCCCTGAACAAAGAGCGTCATTCCCTGTTCGGCGCAGAACGGCTCCAGCCGGGCGGCGGCCTGATTGAGCGCCGAGTAACTCGTGAAGAGCACGAAGGCGTGGCCGCGCGTCACTTGCAGATAATGCTCGATGCGATCGCAGGCCGTGGGGATGAAGTCGGGCGAATTCGGATCGGGCATCGACACTTCGACATGGATGGATGCCTGCCGCTGATAGTCGAACGGCGAGTCGAGTTGCAACTCATGGCATTCCGCGACGCCGAGACGCGAGCGGATGTAGTCGAACCCCTTCGCCCCGCCGGTGGAAAGTGTCGCACTGGTCAGGACTACACACTTTGTCTTCTCAAAGAGCGATTCGCGGAGGATGCCGTCGACGCGAAGCGGCGCGGCACGGAGCGTGACGCGTTGTGATGCCGCCGAGGGGCCCCGCCGCCCCGTTGATCGCCCGGACTTCCCTTTGCCCGTCGGAGTAAACGATTCTTCCTCGAAGGCATCGGCATCATCGCGTCGGGGCGCTGCGCATTCGATCCAATAGACATAATCCGCATGGTGCTGAGTCAGCAGATTCTCCAGCGAGGTCGCAGTCTCGTTGCAACGGTCGGCGTAGCTTCCGCACTCGAATCGCTCGTCCTCTTTGTCGAACGACTCACGCAAGGCCTTGAGTGCTTCGCTCAGTTCCTTTAGCACCGGGCTGAGCGTGTTGGTCACTTTCGGGGGTCCATGAAGGCGAACCGTGCCGCGGCGATCGGAATAATCGCGCCGCAGTTGGCCGAACAGGTCGTCGGCCATGCCGCCCGCTCGCGTGACCAGCTTGATCACGTCGGGGCATTCGAGCATTCCGAGGAAGCCGCGGCCGGTGCGGTCGTTGAAGAGGCTCGCCAGCAGATGCGACACCGCCCCATCGGAGACGCTCCAGCCGAAGTGATCGCCGGCGACGCCCTCGATGTTGTGGGCCTCGTCGAAGATGACCACGTCGTAATCTGGCAGGAAGGTGACGTTGTTTCGCCGAAGGGCCAGGTCGGCGAAGAAGAGGGCGTGATTCACGACGAGCAGATCGGCCTGCTCCGCTTCGCGCCTTGCCGACTGGTAGAAGCATTTCTCATAGTAGTCGCAGCGGCGGCCCATGCAGTTGTTGCTTTCGCTGCGGACGCGTTGCCAGACCTGCGGCAGTGGTCGAAGGCCGAGGTCGGAGAGCGAGCCGTCCGATGTTTCGTAGGTCCAGTCTTCGATCTGGTGGAGTTGGTCGGTCTCGCGCGGGTTGGAGAAGATGGCCTGCTGGCGTCGGCTCGTTTGCATGAGACGACGCAGGCCGACGTAGTTCTGCCGCCCCTTCACCAGGACGGCCTTGAACTTTTCCGTCGCGACGGCGGCCAGGGCTGGGATGTCCTTGTTAATAAGCTGTTCCTGCAGGGCGATGGTGTGCGTCGAGACGACGACGCGCCGGCGCGTGCGGAAGATCTCCTGAATGGCGGGAAGCAGATAGGCAAAGCTCTTGCCCACGCCGGTGCCCGCCTCCACCACAAGATGGCGATGCTCCTTCATCGCGGCGGCGACGGCGTCGGCCATGGAAAGCTGCTGCGGGCGCACCTCATAATCGCGCAGGGCGCGGGCGAGGAGCGTCGCCACGGAATCCGGCGCAGCGGTCGGCTCCGTTGGCATGGCGGTGTTTGGTGGTGTCACGGGTGCAGCATCCATGCCGTCACGGCCGGTAGTAGAGCGTTACGATGAAATCCTTGACGAACCAGACCATGGAGGCCGACGTAATCACGACGATCACCGTGGCCATGACGGTCACCAGCGTCGACCCGTTCATCATGCCGTCGGTGTAGGTGGCAATGATGTGCGGCCGTGCAAGGGTGAGCATGGCCAGCAGGACGGTGGCGATGCTCGGCCAGATGCTGATGCTGTGGATGTAGCTGTAGATCCAGACCCATCGGGGCACATCCTGCTCGTAGCCGACAGAGAGATGAACGAAATGGCCGCGGACGTAATAGACGGATGCACCGTCGACGTTCTTGATGTAGCCATTGGGGGCGTCGCCGCCGATCATGGCGTAGAGAATGGCGTAGGCGATGAAGTTCGACAGGCCGAGGATGATGAGCCTGACGCAGAGACGGTTTCGCCGGATGCGGTCCATGTGGGGAGAATACCGCAATGGGGTATGAGGCGTCGAATGCAGTCCAGACATAATCAGTGGGAATATCCGGGGCGGGATAAATTTCGAATGGCGAATAGCAAAAAGCGAAACAGGACGGGGTCGCTGCGCGACGCGGG
>CAZSBF010000166.1:0-4871 GCA_964605185.1 uncultured Planctomycetaceae bacterium | reverse complement strand
TCCCGCGAAGGCGGGAATCCAGCATATTCAAGGCACTCTGGACCCCCGCCTGCGCGGGGGTGACGATTATGGGATAGCCTCTAGTGCCTTTCGCGGAATGAGTGAGCGCGGTAAAAGCGTGGACGAATGAGAGGCGACAGGGTGTGACATGAGCAATTTATTGATTCGCAACGGCCGCGTGATCGATCCATCGCAGGGGATGGACAAGACGGCGGACGTGTTGATTGAGAATGGGCGGATCGCGGCGATCGGGACCGGGCTGTCGACGGCGACGGGAACGACGATTGATGCAACGGGGCGCATCGTTTGTCCCGGTTTGATTGATATTCACGTGCATCTGCGCGAGCCGGGGAATGAGGACGCCGAGACGATTGCCAGCGGTTCGGCGGCGGCGGCGGCGGGAGGGTTCACGTCGATTGCGTGCATGCCGAATACTCAGCCGGCGCTCGACAACGAGGCGATGGTGGAGTTCGTCTTTCGGCAGGCGGCGCGAGCCGGGCTTTGCAATGTTTTTCCCATCGGCGCGATTACCAAGCGGCGCGAGGGGAAAGAGCTGGCCGAGATGGGGCAAATGGTGCGGGCCGGAGCGGTGGGGTTCAGCGATGACGGCGCCGGCGTGGCCGACCCTGCGGTGATGCTGCGCGCGTTGCAGTATGCGAAGATGTTTGACCGGCCGATTATTCAGCATTGCGAGGATGCATCGCTGGCCGAGGGCGGGGCGATGAACTCGGGGCCGACGGCGCTGCGGCTTGGTTTGCCGGGCATTCCAGCGATGGCCGAGGAGATGATGATTCAGCGGGACTTGCTGCTCGCGGCGAATACGCAGGCACGGTATCACGTGGCGCACATTTCGACGTCAGGGGCTGTGCAGATGGTTCGCGAGGGGAAGCGTTGGAAGGTGCAAGTCACGACGGAGGTCTGCCCGCATCATCTGCTGTTGACGGATGATTGCTGCGATACCTACGACACGAATTACAAGATGAACCCGCCGCTTCGGAGCGAGGCGGATGTTGAGGCGTGCATTGCAGGTGTGGCGGATGGGACGATTGACTGTCTTGTGACGGATCATGCACCGCACGACCGGGCGAGGAAGGAACTGGACTTTCAGAATGCGCCGTTCGGCATCGTCGGTCTGGAGGTGGCATTGGGGCTGTTTGTGAAGGCACTGGTGACGCCGGGGCACTTGGACTGGTCGGGGCTGATCGCGCGGATGACGGTGAACCCGGCGCGGGTGCTGGGGCTGGCGAAGGGCACGCTGGGGGCCGGCTCGGATGGGGATGTGACCATAATTGACCCGAATCGAAGCTGGACGGTCGATCCGACGGAGTTTCGAAGCCTGAGCCGGAACTGCCCTTATGAGGGCTGGGAACTGCGTGGACGGGCGACGCAGACGGTGGTGGGGGGGAGGGTGGTGTTTGATTTGGCATCAGTGGCGGGGCATGTGGCGATGGCCTGAAACTGGAAGAGGGGTACTCCAAATGGGAGCGAAAGATCGTCCGGAAATTCGTTGACCGGGGGGGCGATTCTGGTACAATTTTGGCCGCTGACGGAGGGTTGTGCCGAGGGTTCTCTTCGACATGACGAGTAGTTCCGCAGCAGTGGGGATCGAAGCTCGCCGTCTCGCCGTGAGGTGTGCGATGAGCCTCGTTGGTAATGAGTGTGCCGGCGTCCCACGCCTACGGACGACGGTCACAGGAGACCCACATGGCTGCCCATCTTCCGATTCCCATTCCGATTGGTTCCCCGCACCTGGCTGACCCGCCCACGTTTGATCGATGGGGGCTTGGGTTGGGCACGTCGCATCGCGTGGACAAGCGCGATTATTCGCGCCAGCCGATCATGCGTGATATCTGGCTTGTCGATCGGCAGGTGAACTCGGTGTTGCGGTGTCGCACGAATGACATTTCCGATGCCGGGCTTCATGCCAGCGCGCCGATCGGGTTTGGTCTTGCGGTTGGGCAGCGGTATGAGATGCGCATTGCGAATGGCGAGGCCCCGCGCGGGATGTCGCCAATCGTGACCAAGAGCCTCGGCTATGGCACGGTGATTCGCACAGAGATGCACATCGGCGGCGACACGGATCGGATTGGCTTTGCGATTCGCTTCGATGTGCCGCAGTTGATCGACGTTTAATCGCGACACTGCCGGGTTGCTTGTTTTCAATTCCAATGCATCGCATATCATTCGCGGCGTGAACCGCGGCGCTGGTCAATTTGTCACCCAATCGGATAAGGGGCGGGCGCGTTTCCGCTTGATCTTTCCTCTCGTCGCGGCATTTGCGGCGGTGGCCGGTTGTGGACAAGGGAATGGGGTTCTCGTCATCGACTCGGGAGCACCTCGGAAGCCGTCGATGGGGGGCGAGGCGATCTACTCGGTGCATGTTGGGGAACAGGCCGAGATGCGATTTGGGGCGAAGTTCGGCACGGTGGAATACGCCATCATGCACGATGAGGCTGCCGATTCGTATGAGGATTGCGGGCCGTGTATCGAAGGGCGATTTGTGTGGGCGCATCGATTTGAGCGCGCGGCGGACGGGGGGCAGACGAATCGTGTTTCGGTGGAAGGATTTCTTCAGCACGGCAGGCGTGACGCCATGCCGGTGGGGGGACGATTGGTGGAGGGACGCCCGCCGAATGACGGGATGGATCAGCGTGTGGCGGCGGCGGCAGTCGTTGTGGAGCTTTATCAGAGTGCGGTTGAGATTGACGTGAAGCTGGCTCAGGGATCGCCGGATTGGTCGATTTCGAGACTGATCATTAAACGGGCGGATGGAAAATCGGCGAAGCTGGGGCACGTGGGGCGGACGGGCCGTGGGTTTTCGGTGAAGGGGCCGTATGAAACGGGGACCTATCGCGTGCGGTATGAGCCGACGTGCGACGAGGTGAACCGAGAGGGTGTCACGGAGGCGGAGTTGCAGGTCGCCGATGAGAACGGCCGCATTACGCCATTTGCCACGACATTCGCGACGCCGTAACGTTTGCGGCATGTCAGCCAAGATTCAATCCGTGAAGGGGACGCGCGATTTCTACCCCGACGTCCTTGCGCCGATTCGCCACATATTTAACGCTTGGCGGCGGGTCTCGATTCGGCACGGATTTCAGGAGTGGGATGGCCCGACACTGGAACTGTTGGATCTCTATCGGGAAAAGAGCGGCGATGAACTGGTGGGGCAGCTCTATCGACTGACGGACAGCGGCGGGCGGGAGCTGGCGCTTCGGCCGGAGATGACTCCGACGTTGGCCCGCATGGTGGCGGCGAAGATCAATGCGCTGCCCAAGCCGATCAAGTGGTTTTGCATTGCGACGCTGTTTCGTGGGGAAAATGTGCAGCGAGGGCGGCTGCGCGAGTTCTTCCAGTGGAATGTCGATGTGATCGGCAGTGCGGACATGACGGCCGACGCCGAGGTCATCCTGGTCGGTGTGGAGGCGCTTCGTGAGTTGGGGTTGACGCAGGCCGATTTCCAGGTGCATATCAGCAATCGACGACTGGTGCAGGCGATTTTGTCGGCGGCGGGGATTCCGGCGGAGGCGCACGGGGGGGCTTATGCGCTAATGGACAAGGCAGGGAAGCTGCCTCGGGAGGAAATGGCCCGACGGTGGGGCGAGGCGTATGGGTCGGCGATTTCCTACGAAAAGCTGGACGCGCTGATGAGTGTTGAAACACTGGCGGCGCTTCGAGCGGCGGTGGGGGAGATCGCGCCGGCGACGGCGGAGCTGGAGTCGGCGGCGGCGGACACGGAGCAGTTGCTGGCCATATTACATGATTTTGGAATAATAGAATATTGTAAAATCAACCTGCACGTGGTGCGCGGGCTGGCGTATTACACCGGGCCGGTGTTTGAATTCTACGACCGATCCGAAAACGAGCGGGCCATTTGCGGCGGCGGGCGCTACGACGATCTGCTCGGCAAACTGGGCAAGGCGGGGGAGCCGGCCGTCGGATTCGGCATGGGCGACGTGGTGCTCTCGCTGATTCTCGAAGAAAAAGGACTGCTGAAGCCGGCGCGGAAGGGCGGCGAGGTGATGGTGGTCGACGCCGACGAAAGTTTGCGGCCGACGCTGCGCAAGGTTGTTGCGGCGTTGCGACGGGGGGGTGTCGCCGCGGATTTCACCTACGCGCACCAGGCGATCGGAAAACAGTTGAAAATGGCGGACAAGATCGGCGCGACGAAGGTTGTTATTCTTGACCTAGAAACGACGAGCGGCGGCCGGGTGAAGATCAAAGAAATGGCGGGGGGGGCGGAACGCGACGTGGTATTGGAGGCACTGCTCGCGGATCCTCGGTCCACGTTAGGACTTTAGCGATGGCGGAGCGTCGCAGTCATTATGAGCTGGCGTTCGAGGCGCTGCTGAATCGGCGCGGGACGCCCTTCGTCGCGGTGGAAGATGTGCGGCACCGCGTGAAGGGGCGGCTTGGGGCCAAGACGTTCGATTATGTGGTCTATCCCAGCGGGGGGCCTGCGTATCTGGTGGATGTGAAAGGGCGAAAGCTGTCCGCGGGCGTGGAACGGTCTGATGCCCGCTCGAACAGTTGGATTACGCGGGCCGATCTTGAGGGAATGCAGACGTGGCAGGAGGTCTTCGGCCCGGATTATGTGACGTCGTTTGTGTTCGCGTTTTGGCTGTCCGGGGACATTGAGACGGGTGGGGCCGCCCCGTCATCGTTGGCGTCTGGGCGAAACGTAATGGCGTTTGCAGGGCGACGGTATTCGTTCTGGTTGGTGCGGCTGGTCGATTACGCCCAGCATCAAAAGCAGCGATCCAAGAAGTGGGACACGCTCACTATACCGACCGAGGATTTTCGGAGGATTTCGACACGGTTGCAGGCGGTGTGGCCGGAAGCGCCGTGTTAGGCCTTTGCGGTTTGCGGGG
>CAZSBF010000165.1:0-4952 GCA_964605185.1 uncultured Planctomycetaceae bacterium | reverse complement strand
GGATATGGCGCAGGGGGCCGTGGCGAATGATGCGAGCGGGTATCGCGCGGAGTTTGTTGAGTTGGTGAAGAAGGCGCAGGCGCTTTCACCAAATCAACCGGGCTGGTGCGGGACTCGATAGAGTAGGAATCAGGAACCGAGCTGGGCTTCATACTGCTGCGCGGAAAGCAGGCCGTTCAACTGAGCAGCGTCGGACACCTTAACCTTCACCATCCAACCGCCTTCGAAGGAGTCGTTGTTCACCAGTTCGGGGGCATCGTTGAGCTTCGTGTTCACCTCGACGACAGTGCCCGAGACCCCTGAATAAAGATCACTGGTGGCCTTGACGCTTTCGACTTCGCCAAAGGTCTGGCCGGCGGAGAGTTGCTTGCCAACGGCGGGCAGCGAGACATACGTGATGTCGGTCAGTTCATCGGCGGCGAATTTGCTGATGCCGATAGTGACGACGTCGCCATCGAGCTTGTGCCATTCGTGGGATTTGAGAAACTTTCGATCAGCGGGTACGGCCACGGGGTCACTCCTGTTTGATAGTCTGAAAAGCGTAGCCTAACTTGGGCGTTTGTAAAATGGCAGCGGGACCACGGTTGCGGCAACGGCCGTTCCGCGGAGATCGACGCTGAGGCTTTCATTCGCCGCGAGTACGGACGAATCGATGAAGGCTTGGGCGATGGATTTTTCTAGCGTAGGGCTGAGCGTGCCGCTGGTGACGACACCGACCTCGCGCCCCCCCGCCATCACCGTCGCTCCCTGTCGGGCGATGCGCTTGCCTTCGAGCACGAGGCCCGCGACTTTCCGCTTCGAGCCTTCGGCTTCGATTTTTCTCAGGGCGGCCGCGCCGATGAAATCCTTAGTGAGGTCGACACACCAACCGCAGCCGGCCGAAAGCGAATCGGTCTGCTCGTTCAATTCATGGCCATAGAGCGGCATTCCCGCTTCGAGGCGGAGCGTGTCGCGTGCGCCAAGGCCCGCAGGCCGAACGGTGACGCGGTCGTCGCCACCTTCCTTCGTGAGGAAATCCCAAAGCAGAACGCCGACGCCAGCACCGACGACGACCTCAAGTCCGTCTTCGCCGGTGTAGCCGCTTCGGAAGACGCTGTACTTCTGGCCCATGTAGCTGCCGTTGGCAAAGCCGTAGCGGCCCATGTCCTCAATTTTGATCGGAAGATGTTTCTTGAACAGCTCCATCGTGGCCGGGCCCTGAATCGCGAGCATAACGGACTGCGTGGTGGTGTCTTCAAGTTTGACGTTCCGACCGGCCATGTGCTTGTTCAGATGGGCGACGATCTTCTCGCGATTGCCCGCGTTGCAGACCATGAGCCACTTGTCTTCATAGCGCGACATGATGACATCATCGAGGATGCCGCCGGATTCGTTGCAAACGTGGCTATAGCCGCTACGGCCGACCTTGAGCTTGCTGACGTTTCGCGTGCAGACCAGTTGTAGAAGCGATTCGGCGTCGGGGCCGGTGAAATAGAGTCGGCCCATGTGGGAAACGTCGAAGACGCTGCTGGCCGAGCGGGTGTGGAGGTGTTCCTCCGTGATGCCGCGATACATAACCGGCATTTCCCAGCCGCCGAAGTCGATGAGCTTGGCGCCGGCGCGTTTGTGATTTTCGTAGAGGGGTGTTCGAAGCATGGAGTGAAGTGTATTCGCGCGGCGGTTACACTACAAATCGACGCCGATGGATGACGCCGTACTGACCCTACTCTTTTTTGTGACCGCCCTGCTGTATTCCACCGTGGGGCATGCGGGCGCGTCCGGCTATTTGGCGGCGATGGCGGTCATGGGCACCGCGCCGGCACTGATGCGCCCGGTGGCGCTCGCGCTCAATATTCTGGTGGCGGCCATTGCGGCGTTTCGATTCGCGCGGGCCGGCTGTTTTTCGTGGCGACTATTCTGGCCGTTCGTCGTGTTGTCGGTGCCGTTCGCCTACCTTGGCGGGACGATGACGCTGCCGGTGCCGATGTATCGGAAAGTCGTCGGCGCGGTGTTGCTCTATGCGGCATACCAATTATTTCGTCGGGCTGAGAACTCTAGAACAGGGGCGGTGCACGCGCCGCCGTTGGCGGTGTCATTGCCGCTCGGTGGTGTAATCGGAATGCTGTCGGGGCTGACCGGCGTCGGCGGAGGCATCTTTCTTAGTCCGGTGATACTCCTGATGCGCTGGGCGGATGCGAAGGTGACGGCGGGCGTGTCGGCGGCATTTATTCTCGCGAACTCGATCGCGGGATTATTGGGGCACCAGGGAGTTACACCAACCTTAGATGGTTCAATGGCGGCATGGGGCGCTGCGGTGGTGGCGGGCGGAGCCATCGGTTCGCACCTGGGTGCAAAACGCTTCGCGGGTCCGACGATTCGAAAACTGCTGGCGGCGATCCTGGTGATTGCCGGCGCGAAGCTGATGATTCAGTGAGTGGCCATGAGTGAAATGACAAAGCCGTTGAGCGGACCGGACGAAGCGACATTGGACGCGTGGCGGGCCTTTGCGCTGGCGTATCTGGCCGAAGCCATGCGCGAGTCGGCGCCAAGCGTCCTTGGCAACGCAGCCATCTTCCCCAGTTCACCGCTTGAGGGTGAAGGCGCGGTCGCGGTGTTCGAGTTCGAAGCGCAGCGATCGAGTCTTGACGCAAAGCGTTTCTTCGTCACGGTCGGACAGACCGAGGCGAACTATTACCCGGCGTATGACCTGACCAGCGATGAGGCCTTCAGCCTGCACCTTGGAACACGATTCATGCTCGTCTTGGGAATCGGGCAGGCGACAGCGACGCAACTTGCGAGCGTTGATGCAGCGCTCGCCGCGAAGGTTGTCGTGAATCGGGTATCCCCGGATTTGTCCGTCGGCGATGCGCGCGTGGCCGCTGCGTTTGACGTGGACGGAGAATTGCACCTCATCGTGTCGTGTCGGATCGGGGGCCGCGAATCATACGTCATGTCTGGGGAAGCGCCGCCGGGTATCTATGAACGCCCCACGCTGCCACCGCAGGTGGTATATCGAATGCACCTGGGCCAGGTGCTGCGAACCGAGCCCGACCCGGATGGGCCCCACCGCGACACGTCGCGTGCATAGGCCGAAAACGTTGAAATCGGGTGAGTCGGTTCGATACAATAACCCGTGGGAAAGGCGGATCGGCGGCGGTGCAGGTTGACCGCATCCGGGGGCAAACTCCCAATGCGCTCCGGCCGATCAAGACTAGGCGGTTATCAGTCGTCCTCCCCCAATTAGACGAGCACAAACGAGGCAATGCCCAATTGTGAGAATTGAACGGACATTTTGTCGGTTCGCGATCATGTGGTTCGTTGCATCGGGAACGGTGCGCGCGGCCGCTGACGACATGGCAACATGGGAAGGGCGCATCCGGGGTCTCATCGCATCAGACGAATATCGGCTTACAGCGAATGGCCCGACGGCTTATCGCGCTCCGAATCGCGGTCAGAACTTTCGAATCACGTTTTCGCCTGAAGGGGCAACGGTGCGCCCTCGGACTGGAGACGCCGATTGGGAGTGGCGAATCGGATTGTCGGGAGTGAATGGTGACACTGTCGCGCCTGGCGAAATGTGCGTTGAAGGGGACCGTGTTGAGATCGCGCGGGACGGAATCGTCGAGTGGTTCGAGAATCGGCCCGAGGGATTGAAGCATGGGTTCACGGTTTCTTCGCAGAATGAAAGTCCGCGACCAAACAACTCGCTCACCCCCCCACCGCGCAAACGCGACGAGAAACTTCGACTCGACTTGGATTGCGGCGGGAGCCTAGACGCCGTCGTTAGCGGGAACGCTGTCGAGTTTCGCACGATGTCCGGCGCCGCGGTGATTCGATATGACGGGCTTCACGTGACCGATGCCACCGGGCGCGTCCTGCCATCGTGGTTTGAGGTTGGCGGGCGCGGACCGGTATCAATCGTCGTCGACACCGCGGAGGCAATCTATCCGATCACTGTGGATCCGCTGGCGACAAATGCAAATTGGGCGGTGGATAGTAATCAACCGTCGGCCCAAATGGGGTTTGCGGTATCGTCAGCGGGTGATGTCAACGGCGACATGATCAGCGACGTCATCGTTGGTGCTCCTTTTTTTGACAACGGGCAGACCGATGAGGGGCGAGCTTATGTGTTTCTCGGTTCGCCAACGGGCCTCTCGTCCACGCCGGTCTGGACGGGCGAAGGAAATCTGGCGGAGTGTCGATTCGGCACCAGCGTGGCCGCGGCCGGCGATGTGAACGGCGATGGCTACGGCGACATCATCGTCGGCGCGGAGGCCTTCACAAACACGGCAACGCATGAAGGCCGGGCATTTGTTTATCACGGCGGTCCGAGTGGGCCGAGTGCCGCCGCAAACTGGTTCGCCGAGAGCGGGCAGGACAGCGCGCTGTTCGCCGCGTCGGTGGCGTGTGCGGGCGATGTGAATGCGGATGGCTTTGCCGATGTGATCGTCGGATGCCCTTATTGCGATTTCGGCGAGGTCAACAATGGTCGAGCGTTTATCTGGTACGGCGGCCCGGCCGGTCTCGGCGCGAACGGAACGCAGGCCAATGCCGACGCGGGCATAAGCATTACGCAGAGCGCGGCACTTTTCGGAGGCAGCGTTTCAGGCGCGGGCGATGTCAACGGCGACGGTGTGAGCGACGTCATCATCGGCGCGAGATTGTACGACAACGGCGAAAACGATGAGGGCGGGGCATTCGTGTATCACGGACCGCTCGCGGGGAATATCACCACGGCGGCCTGGGTCGGCGAGTCGAATCAAAACGACGCTTATATGGGTCAATCGGTGTCGGCGGCGGGCGATGTGAACGGAGATGGCTACGCGGATGTAATCGCGGGCGCGCCGTACTTCGACAACGGACAAGCAAACGAGGGAAAGGCCTTCGTGTTTCTCGGTAGCGCGGGAGGACTTGGCGCTGCGGCGGCATGGACATCGGAGGGGAACGCAACCGGCGTGTTGCATGGTGCATCG
>CAZSBF010000164.1:0-5451 GCA_964605185.1 uncultured Planctomycetaceae bacterium | reverse complement strand
CGCTGGTTTGGCCTCTCCGACCACGTCGCCACGCCCAAGGTCTTCGGCCGCCATCAGGCGTATGTCCGCATCACCCGCGGTTGCAACAAGTATTGCTCCTTTTGCGTCGTTCCCTACACGCGCGGGCCCGAATCGCACCGCCCGCCCGATCAAATTGTTGAGGAAGTTCGGCGGCTTGCCGCAAGCGGTGTCCTCGAAGTGACACTTCTAGGCCAGACCGTGAATCATTATCACTTCGTGGACGACGCCGGCCGCGCGACGACTTTCGCCGAATTGCTCCGCCGCGTGCATGACGAAGTCCCCGAACTTCCGCGTCTTCGATTCGTCACCAGCTTCCCGCGTGATTTTACGGATGAAGCCCTGCTGGCAATGGCCGACTCCCCGCGCATCTGTCGCTACCTGCACATCCCCGCGCAGAGCGGCAGCGACGAGGTGCTCAAGCGCATGAACCGCGGCTACACCGTTGCCCAATACGACAGCCTCATCGAGCGCGCCCGCGCCCTCATGCCCGACATCGCCCTCTCCGGCGACATGATCGTCGGCTTCCCCGGCGAAACGGAAGACGACTTCGCCGCGAGCCTCGATCTGCTCCGCCGCGCCCGCTACAAGAACTGCTTCATCTTCAAGTACTCCCCGCGCCCCGGCACCACCGCCTTCGGCCGCCTCGAAGACGACGTGCCCGATGAAGTGAAGCGCCGTCGAAACAACGACATGCTCGCCGTGCAGGCCGAGCTCAACGTCGGCAACCATCGCGGCATGCTCGAACAACTTGTCGAGGTTCTCGTCGAAGGCCCAAGCAAGCGCACGTTGAAAATGCAGGAGTCGGAGCAGGACCGCGGCAGCGAGGTCGATTGGTCCGCGAAAGACTCCGCCCAGCTCGTCGGCCGCACGCGTGGCGATCAGATCGTCCTGCTCGACGGCCCGCCAGAGTTGATCGGCAACCTCGTCCACGCCCGAATCTACGCCTGCACGCCGTACACGCTGCATGGCCGCCTAGAATCCTCCGGCCCGGTGCCGCTGGTACGAGTCGAAGAGTCGCCTGGGAGACAATCCCTTCTCGTACCATCTTCCGCATCGCCCGGTGGAGCCCGAAATATCCCGCTGGCCGTCCTACAAGCCTGATACGAAAGGGGGCCGCCATGGCCGCGTTACCATCCATCCAACAGTTGCTCGGCTCCATGAAAGGCCTCGGCGCTTCCGATCTTCACCTGAAGGCCGGCCTGCAACCCTACTATCGCGTCGGCGGCAATCTCCGCAGCGTGAACGTCCCACCCATGAGCGGTGAAGAGATCGCCGCCTGCCTCGAATACATCATCCCACCGCAGCGACGCGCCTTTTTCGATGAGCACGGCGACCTCGACTTCTCCACGGAGCTTGCCGACGGCGAGCGCTTCCGCGTGAATATCTTCCGCGCCGGCACCAAGATGAATGCCGCCATCCGCCGCGTGAACTCGCGCATCCCTTCCTACGAGGAGCTTCACCTGCCGCCTGTCTATAGCAAGCTGATTGAAACGGCCAACGACGGCATCATCGTCATCTGCGGCGTTACCGGCTCCGGCAAGAGCACCACCCTCGCCGCCATGATTGAGCAGATCAACTCCACACGCCACGAGAACATCGTCACCATCGAAGACCCGGTCGAATATCTGTTCAAGTCCAAAAAGTCGATCATCTCCCAGCGCGAGATCGGCATCGACATCCCCACCTACGGCGAAGGTCTGAAGTACGTCGTTCGCCAGGACCCCGACGTCATCTTCGTCGGCGAAATGCGCGACAAGTTCACCATGACCGCCGCGCTGCAGGCCGCCGAGACCGGCCACCTCGTCTTCGGCACGCTGCACACGTCCGACACGATGCAGGCCTTCACGCGCGTGCTGGAGTTCTTCCCGCGCGAAGAGCACGAATTCATTCGCAGTTCACTGTCGAACAGCCTGCGCGGCATTTGTGCCCAGCGGTTGATCCCCGGCGCTGATCCGAAAAAGTCCCCGCTTGTGCCCGCGACCGAAGTGTTGATCAACAACAGCACCTGCCGCGAACTGATCCGCAAAGAGCAGGACAAGGACATCCCCGCCCTCATCGAGAGCAGCGAAGGCGAAGGCATGCACTCGTTCACGTCATCGCTCGCCCGCCTGATCGAGGCCGACCTGATCTTCATGGACATCGCCATGGAATTCGCCCCCAACCGCGAAGCACTGGCAAGCCTCGTCCGCGGCATCAAGACCCGCGCAACAACAATGGTCCAGCGCACGCGCTGAGCGACAGTGAGCCAATCAGAGCACAGGGCGCGAGCCCTGTGGCATGTCGCATGGGTGCTGATTCGGAAAAGATCGCTGGTGCGAGTCATAGAGTCGCCCTGGAGACAATCCCTTCTCGCACTCACTGGCGAGGGAATCCCTTCCCGCTCCGACTCCAAACGCAGCACCCCTCCAAAAACTCCCCGCCTTTATAACCGGCCGACACTCCAATTTCGGCTATCCTCCTATTCGAAGCATGCCTATTAAATAAGTGGAGCGGGCCTCCGTGCCCGCTTCTCGATCCGAAAGGGCCTCCCATGGCCGACCAACCCGTCACCCCACCACCCAAACGCCGCAACTGGTTCGCCCGCCACCCCAAGACCACGATCCTCCTCGCGTTCATTCTGCTCATCGCGATCGGCCTCTTCGCCTTCGACACCATCGCTAAACGCCGCCTCGCCGCCCGCATCGACGCCATCCGTGCCAAGGGCGAACCGGTGTGCGTGGAAGATCTCAAGAAATTAGTGCGCCCCGGCCCCAATTCCCTCCCCGATGTCCTCGCCATCGCCCCGGGCGCAACGTCGATCAAACTCGGTGACAAAGATCGCCTTATTCCTTACTTGGGCAACGCACCACGTATTCCGACTGGTTGCCGACTGCCGAATGAGCAAGTTGTTGCATCGCGTTGGTTTCTCAATCAGCTAAAGGAGCAACTTTCGATGATGCACGCGGCGATGCGAAGCGGGCCTGGGACTGTGCGTACGGAGTCGTGCGACCGTGAAAAGGGTGAACTGCCGCGGGACCTAATGGACCTTCGGATCGTTTCCAGGCTTAATCTGCTGGAAATTGCGTCGGAGCTAGAGGGTGAAATGCCGCATCGAGCCGCTCAATTGTTGCTTGAGAATCAATACTTTCTCAATGTAATACAATGTGATGCCGTGTTCATCGATATGCTGGTGCAGCAGGCCATTCATGACTCGTATCTTGATAGCATCGAACGAGTCCTGAATCGTGGCAAGCTGACGGCATCGGATGTAGCTGAATTGCAAAGAGTGATTACATCGCTCGAGTTCAGACCAAGCCTGAAGGCTTCGCTGCTTGCCGAACGGACCATTGCGTTTAGCGAGGCAAAACGACTTCTCGCTTCCTATCAGGATGATCCCGGTAAATGGAACACAAAGCCCGCACCATCATCCTTTGGGACTAGACTGCCGGGTATCGCCGCACTTGACGCTGATGCGTGCATTGCGACGATGACCGAGTTAATTGACTCTATCGAGCCGCCGGACTCCGGGCTACGACAGCGCGTGGACAGGTGGAGCGCAAAGGCAATGTCACTCCCTGGTTATTGCGTTGTGACAAAAGTGCCTATCCCCGGATACGCGCGTGGGGTTGAAATATCGATTCGAATCATCGGCACGAAGCGCGCCATGCTCGTCGCGCTTGCCGCTGAGCGTTTTCGGCTCGACCACCAGCGCTGGCCCACGACTGCCAACGAACTCGTCCCGACCTACCTCGCCGCAATTCCCCTCGACCCCATCGACGACCAGCCCATCCGCTACGCCATCATTCCCGAAGGCATCAAAACATGGACCATCAGTGGCAACGGAGGCGACGAAGACAACGGCGGCGATGTACGACGATTAGAATCCGCGACTTCTGGGAGTTACGGAAAAGATTCTGGTTGGGTTCTACTCAACCCCAACCTTCGCGGCCGCGCGTGCGATCCGCCATCAGCAACAACAGCACCGTCAACCATCAACCAGCGACGACAATAGCTCTCGTACCCTGCGAGCCTCGACATGACCGACCAACCCGCCACACTTCCAAAGCGCCGCAACTGGTTCGCCCGCCACCCCAAAACCACAATCTTCCTCGGGTTCATCCTCCTCTTCGCCATCGGCCTCTTCGCTTTCGACACCATCGCCAAACGCCGCCTCGCCGCCCGCATCGACGCCATCCGCGCCAAGGGCGAGCCAACCTGCGTGGAGGACTTGAAGAAACTCAAACGCCCCGGCCCCAACTCACTGCCGGAGGTATTGGCCATCGCCCCGGCTGCACTGGCGGTTAAGGTCGGCGACAAGTCCTCGGTGCTTCCCTACATTGGCGGAATCCCATCGCCGCCGACCGGCTGCAAATTGCCCGCTGAACAACTGGCCGCCGCGCGTTGGTATCTCGATGAACTGAGAACCCAACTCCCCGCGATGCACGATGCAATGAAGAAAGGACGCGGGACCATTTCAATTCAGTGGGCCGACACATTGCTTAAGTCCCTCATACCCGACCTCTCGAACGTTCGAGCCGTATCGAAAGTCCACGTGCTTGAAGTCTTGGTGGCGGCCGAAGAATCAGACTCCGCTCGCGCCGGCCGGCTTCTGGTTGAACATCTGTATTACCTTGACTTGCTCGGTGACGATTCGGTGCTGATCAACATGTTGGTGCAGATCGCGTTGCACGGCCAATACATGGATCGTGTCGAGCGAACGATCAATCGATGCGGGCTTGAGAAGTCAATCCTTGCTGAGATTCAATCCGCCATCGCCGCAGTAGAGTGCCTTCCCGACACGAGCAAGGCGTATAGGGTTGAGCGAATGACGCGCATCGATTCCCTCGATGACATCCTATCGATTGTAGGAAACACGCACGTTCATCATGACTTGATTCCCGGAAGGGTGAATACTTGGAGTTTGGCACCCGGTGTCTTCGAAACAGATGCAATTGCAGGGCTGGACTGCTACACGGAGTTGATCGCCGCTGTTGAGTCTTGTGATCGGGGGCTGAATGCAAGAATTCAGGCATGGAATTCCAAGGTGTCGTCGCTTCCGTGGTACTGTCTGCTAACCAAGATCATGGTCCCGGCAAATTCTCGCGCACTCACTCATTGGATACGCTCCATCGGCCTCAAACGCGCCATGCTCGTCGCCCTCGCGGCCGAGCAATTCCGCCTCGACAACAACCGCTGGCCCTTAACGCCAAATGAACTCGTCCCGAAGTACCTCGCCTCCATCCCGCTCGACCCCATCGACGACCAGCCCATCCGTTATGCCGTCATTCCCGAAGGCATCAAAATATGGACCATCAGCGGCGACGGCACCGACAAAAACGATGGCGACAGGGACCACGGCGGTGATGTGGGTCGTCTGGAAACTCGGCAAGGAGAATCCTGGCGTGACCCTCGAAAAGGAAAGGACAGCGGCTGGGTAATTCTCAACCCCGA
>CAZSBF010000163.1:0-5561 GCA_964605185.1 uncultured Planctomycetaceae bacterium | reverse complement strand
GGCACGCAGAGCGACGATGCTGTCGGTCAGCGACTTGTTTGCGGCGTCAATCTGTGCGATGTCATTGTTAATGAGGTCGCGGGCCCACCGATAGCGCTTCGCGTCTTCCATCGCCGCCGGATCCTTGGCCAGCTCGTCGGGCGGAATCTCGTCAATCTCCTGACAGGTCATCTGCACGGCGGTGATGGCTTGGCGCTGATCGCGATGGATTTCGTCAAGGAGAGCCCGGGATTGTTTCTCAAGTGTGGCGATCTGATCGGGCGGCGAATCGGCGCGGAGGCGCGCAAGATGGGCCCTGCGGGCAATAGCAAGCTGCTCGTTGATGCGCTTACGAAACGCGTGGTCAGCGTGAACGGATTCGGCAGGCCCGCTCGCGGTCGTGACTTTGAGTTGACCCTTGGAGACGGCGACGACATCGGCCAGTCTGTAATCGCGAAGGCGCTCATTGTTGGAGAGCTGCTTCTTGGCATCGACCAATGCGTACAGTTTCGCGGCCGTGATGTGCCGAAAATCGGCTCCCACCCTCCAATTTGGGGCGGTGCGGGTCCATTGAATGACCATCGCGCCAGCCTCATCCAGCGGAATGCGAACGGGATCGCCATTTGACCGCGGTAAGACAAGCGTCGAATCGCCGTCGATCGTCATCTTCTCCGGCATCAATCCAAGGATTCTGCAAGCGCCGGCGAGGCCCATGTGTGGAACATAAGTATCATGGAACTTCAGAACCAGCGGCACACGCCGAAGTGTGCCTCCGATGTCCGGCGTGAAATTCACGGCCGCCACCGTGGCGACGGCATCGGTCAGCCGATGGCACGGAGGAACCAATTCGGTTGCGCTGTGCAATGCCGCGTCAAGCGGCGCGGCAGGGCGAATCAAGGATCGTTCGACAGCTCGCAGACCGCGCATGGTGAAATAGGCCTGCTGCACGTCCTTTCGATCCGCGTTCTGCGTGTCTTTGCGGTCCCCGAGAATTGCCGTCAACACGCTCTCTTCGGATGGAAGCGTTTTCCCGCTGGCAAGTTTCATGACCAGTTCTTCGGCGACCTTTGTCTTGACTCCCGCAATGATCGATGCAACCTCCGAAACGGGTTGCCCGAACGATTTGGAAAGTTCTTGCTCATCCATGGTGAAGCGTTTGCGGAGCATTTCCTCCATCCGCTTGCGCAACTCCGCCTTTTCCTTGGATACTTCGGCCGCCCTGATGTTTCGCGCCTCCATACCGAGAATGACATTTCCCGCCTCGCGCATGGCCGCCGCAAGCTCAAGATCAGGATAGACGTAATTCTCCTCGGTGAACTCTCCAAGCGCAGTGGCAGGATCACCGGACTCGCCGAATTGGCCAATCCTCGGATCATCCAAATAGGCCGACTCCGGCTCACTCAACAGAAGATCGATGAAGATGGTGGCGGCGCCGAGTTCGTGCAGGCTGCGAATGATCTCGGCAACATGCTGCCGATGCCATGGCCACCGCCCGACGCGTTCAAGTGCGCTGTTGTCGATATCGATGTGCACGATCGGTGTCGACGGCCGGACGTTGTTGCAAAACCGCATGCGGGCGTCAAACGTCCAGTATTCAGCGATGCGACCCGCCTCGGTGTTGAACAGCATCGACAAACTGGCGGTCATGACGGCCAGTCCGACGAGGGCGCCAGTTAGTCGTGGGTGGCGGCGTAACACGACGCGAAGGGAAACGGGAAACGGCGGAATTGTCAAAAGCCGCGTGAACGGCGATTCACGCGCCGGCAGGGCATGAACGCCTGCCCCGCCTCAATCAGGCGACTTCGCCCCATCGACACGACCGCCGCTACGGTGATAATGGACGGCCCATGTTGATCTCACTCAATTGGCTTCGAGACTTCGTTGATGTGCCGCCCGGGCTGAACCCCCGTGAGCTGGCCCTTCAATTCACCATCACAACGGCGGAAGTAGAAGGCGTCGAACATCACGAACCGGCGTTTTCAGGCTTGGTCGCCGCAAAGATCGAGTCCCTTCGCCAGCAGCCCGGTGAAGCAAAACTGCAGAGCCTCGTTGTGGACGTCGGCGGCAAAAAACTGAACTCCTTGACCACCGCCCCGGAGCTAAAGGTCGGCGACCTCGTGGCCTACGCCCCCCCGGGCGCAACCGTGGGCGGCAAGCCCGTCGGCGCAACGGATACCGCGGGACGGCCCGCCGAGGGAATGATCGTCGCATGGGGAGCGTTGGGCTTCCCAAACATCGGAGCCCACGCCGTCTTCCTTCCGCCGACCATGAAGCCGGGCGACGCGATTGACCCGAAGCTCTTCGACGACTGGATCATCGAAGTCGACAACAAGAGCATCACCCATCGCCCCGACTGTTGGGGGCATTACGGAATCGCCCGCGAACTGGCGGCCATGCTGGACAAGCCCCTCAGGAAGTACGACATCACCGATCCCGCATCGCTGAAAAACAACCTCCCCGCGATCCCGATCGAAATCGACGACGCCACGAAGTGCCCCCGATACACCGGCATTCTGATGAAGGGACTCAAGGCCCAGCCCGCGCCGTTGTGGATGCAGGTCCGCCTCGCCATGTGCGGCATGAGGCCGATCGATCTGACCGTCGATCTCACGAATTACATCATGCTGGAACTTGGCCAGCCGATGCACGCCTTCGACGGCGCAAAGCTGCGAAATATCCAAGTCGCAACGGCCGCGCCGAATGAGAAATTCACCACGCTCGATGGCGTGGCGCGCACCATGCCGCCGGGCACGCTAATGATCCAGTGCGATCGCAAGAGCGTCGCCATCGCCGGCATCATGGGCGGCGCGGCGACGGAAGTGAGCACAACAACGGAATCCCTGCTGCTCGAGTCAGCAAACTTCGACGCCCCGACCATCCGCCGCGCGGCGACAGCGATGGGCCATCGCACCGAGGCCAGCGCCCGATTCGAAAAATCACTCGACCCGGCGCACACCGTACTGGGCATCGCCCGGTTCCATAAGCTCGCAAAAGCGGAGCTGCCGGCGCTGGAGATTACGAGCACACTAAGCGACTGCTACCCCGCGCCAAAGTCACCCGCCCCAATCGAACTCGATTGCGATTACGCCGCACGAATGATCGGAAAGTCGATCACACAGGACGCGATGCGAAAGATCCTGGAGAAGCTCGAGTTCAAGTGCGAGCCGCGCGGAGCAAAACTCCTGGTCACGCCGCCGACCTGGCGCGCCACCAAGGACATCGAGATCGAAGCCGACCTCATTGAAGAGATCGCCCGATTCGTCGGCTACAACAACATCGAGCCAAGCCTCCCGCGAATGGCCGCACGCTACTTCGAGCCGATGCCCGAGTTGCTCATCGAACAGCGCACGCTCGCGCACCTCTGCGAGGCCGGCGAATTCGTCGAGGTTCACGACTACATCTGGTACGACGACGATTGGTGCAAGACGCTCGGCTTCGCCCCCGGCGAGTGCATCACCCTGCAAAATCCGGCCGCCGACAACTGCTCGCGGCTGCGCCAGTCCCTCACCCCCGGGCTGCTCGCCATGGCCGAGCGCAATCGCCACCACCACGATCGATTCCAACTCGCCGAGATCGGAACGGTGTTCTTCCCCGGTCGAAAGAGCGTCGAAGAGTCGCAGGAACGACACCTCGGCCTCGTCGCGGCGCAATCAGGCAAGAAGCTCGACACGGCAGTCTGGGATCGCCTGCGAACCTCGCTCGACGGCTGGGGCCTCTCCGTGCTAAATGAGTCCCCGCAGTTCAAAGCCGCCAGCGCGACACACCCATGGGAAGATGCCGACCGCATTGCGGAAATCCACATCGGTTCAAAGGCAGTCGGGCGAATTACGATCCTGCCGCTGACGGCAAAGCAGCGAATCGACGAGCGCCTCGCCGCGTGGTCAATCGCCCTGGCAGAGGTGAACCTGTCGGCTTTGACGCCGCTGATCGGCCGCCACTCGCGACTGCCAATTGTTCCGCGCTTCCCGCAGGTGCAGCTCGACTTCAGCACCCTCGCCGATGCATCGAGCCGCTATGACGCGCTGTCCACCAAATTGAAATCGTTCAAGCATGACGCCCTGCGTCGGCTGTCATTTGTCGAAGCCTATCAGGGCGGCTCGATCCCGGCTGGAAAACGCAGCCTGCTGCTTCGCGCCGACATCGGCCACTCCGACCGCACCCTGACCGACGACGACATTCGCCAATTCCAGCAAAGCTTCCGTGAGTTCCTTACCGCAAGCGGGCTGGAGCTTCGCGCCTGATGAGGCTTAAGACCTGCTGTTCCCGGTTCCCTGTTCCTTATTCCCTCTGTGCCTCTGTGCCTCTGTGCCTTTGTGCCTCGAACCCGCTTGCTGCCGCGCGCCGATCTGTTGGAGAATCCGTTGCCTGACAACAAATCGACCGATTGGCGCGAGCTGTACCCCTTCACGAGCCGCTGGTTCGAGCGCGACAACCTGCGCATGCACTACCTCGACGAAGGCAAGGGCCCACCCGTCGTGATGGTCCACGGGAATCCGACATGGTCCTTCTACTTTCGCAACCTGGTGCTCGCCCTGCGAGGCACCCATCGCTGCATCGTCCCCGATCACATCGGCTGCGGACTGTCGGATAAGCCCGACGATGAAAAATATCCCTACACCATCGAGCGGCGCGTCGAGGATTTGGAGGCGTTGCTCGACAAACTGCGCATCGAGCGCGGTGTCACATTCATCGTGCACGACTGGGGCGGAATGATCGGTCTCGCCGCGGCCGTACGACGGCCACTGCGTGTGGCGAAGATCGTCGTGCTCAACACCGCCGCCTTCCTGCTCCCCAAGGGAAAACGCTTCCCATTAAGGCTTCGCGTGCTTCACGGCCGCAATCGCATCACCGAGTTCGCCGTGCGCGGGCTGAACCTCTTCAGTTGGCCGGCCACGTGGATGGCAACGGCGAAGGGTTTGCCCAAGGCAGTCAAGGCCGGGCTGATGGCGCCGTACGACTCGTGGACCAATCGCATCGCCACCCTGCGCTTCGTGCAGGACATCCCCACCCGGCCGCGACACCCGAGCTACACATTCACAAAATGGGTGGACGACAATCTGTCGTCGCTCGCCGACAAACCGATGCTCATCTGCTGGGGAATGCGCGATTTCGTGTTTGACGAGTTCTTCCTCGATGAGTGGAAGCGGCGATTCCCGAACGCCCGAGTTCAAGCCTACGCCGATGCCGGCCACTATGTGCTCGACGACGCTTGCGATTCGGTCGTACCGTTGATTGCCGATTTCGTGGCCCAACGCGCGAGTGAATGACGATGGCCGCGTCGAACGAACTTGTGAACGTCGCCGCCCATCTCCCCGCCATGGCCGCGCGCGTCCCGGATCACAAGGCCATCGTCTGGACAACCCCCACCGGCTATTCGCACTGGACCTTTCGAGAGTTGAACGACGAGACCGATCGCCTCGCGCAAGGGCTGTCGCGCATCGGCGTCACGCGCGGCATGCGCACGATCCTCATGGTGCGCCCGTCGCCCCAATTCTTCGCCCTGACCTTCGCGCTGTACAAAATCGGCGCGGTGCCGGTGCTGATCGACCCCGGCATGGGCCGCGAAAAAATGGTGGAGTGCC
>CAZSBF010000162.1:0-5612 GCA_964605185.1 uncultured Planctomycetaceae bacterium | reverse complement strand
ACTCAAATTCTAAGACCCCACCCTAACCCTCCCCTTCGCAAGGGGAGGGAATAAGGCCGCGTACTCGAACACCACTTCCAAGGTTCCGCACGTCCGCCCCGAATGCGCAATACGATATTCGTTTTGCGAAATTACTTCCCCGGCTTCGCCAGCAAACTCCCCACCGACTTCCCCGCCCCAAAACTCTGCCGCAGGAACGAATCATTCGACGTGTTCTCGATCAGCCGGCGAATCAGATACGCCATCCCCTTCACCATATCCCCCACCGGCGAATACACCCGCAGCCGCTGCTTCATCGCCACGATCGCCCGCTTTAAGGGATCGCCCATGCCCGTCAGCATCTGCACCTCGACCGTCCGCGACGGCAGGCCGATCGCCGCCGAATACGCCAGCATCGTCGCAATCGATCGCACGTTATGACTGCCGATTGTTGGCCGCACCCACTCACACGAATTCACCATCAACCGCCCCACCGCCTCGAACGACGCATCCGACTGCCATTTTTCCGCAAAGACCGGCGGCGTGCGCCCCTCGGCCCGCGCCCGCGCTGTTTCCGAATCCCAATATGCCCCTTTGACGAGTCGCACAGAAATCGGCGTGCCGCGCTCCTGCACCCAGGCGATGAGTTCGCGCATGTCGTTCATCGCATCCGTCAGATACGCCTGAATCACGATGCCGATATCTGGCGTGTCGCGGAACTCATTCTCCATCAGCACCGACTTGAACACCTCAAGCGTCAGGTCCTTGATCGAATAATGCTCCATATCGACGTTGATAAACGCCCCCGCCTTCGCCGCCGCGCGGAGCACGGTTCGCAGCGGTTCCGCCATGGCCTTCGCCGCCGAGGCGCGGTCCATCGTCTCAACACCCGCGGCCAGCGCCGTCAGTTTGATCGACACATTCACTTTTGGAATCGGTCCCCACGGCGCGATATCGAGAATCGGATCATCGCTCCACGTCCGCGCCGCCGTACCCAACTCCGCGATCAATCGAAGGTACGTCTCCAGATGCCCCCGCGCCACCTTCTCGGAATGCACCGTCTCGCCGAGCAGGTCGAGCGTGAACGCCATGCCACTTCGGCGCATTCGCATCACAGACGTCAGCGCCTCGCCCGGCGTCGATCCACAGATAAACTGCCGTGCCGACTGCCCGCACCCCCACCGCGCCATCTCCGCGACAATGCTCGCAAACAGCGAATCGTTCCGTTCATACGCCAGCGCGAACTGCAGAATGCCCGGCAGCGGGCCATGCCCGTTCTCCGGCCGCACCAGCAGCTCCTTGAGCCGCCCCGCCACATCCGCCGACGTCGCCAGCCGCGGAAGGCTCTCGATAAACTGAAACAGCCGCAGCTTCAGGTCTTCGTCCTGCGTCATCCACTCCATCGCGGTCTGCTGCCACCGCTCCATGGAAAGCAGCGACGGCGAGGCGTCCTCGGCCTTCGCGAAAATCTCTTCACCGATCTCCCGGATCGACCGCTCCAACTCGGCCTCATTAAAGCTTGGACGTGAAAGCACCGCATTCATGCCTCCCAAGGTATCCCCGGCCCCAATTGCTCGCAACCGTTGCGAAACAATCGCCCGATCCCTACACTCGGCCCGAATGCCACCGCGAAAGCTCTTTGCATTCACGACCCTACTCGTCGCGTGTACGGTTTCCCTCGCCTGCGACGATAAACGCCGTCACCTGCCCACCGACGCCGTCACCGTCTCGCACGTTGCAACGTCACTTCCCGCCGATGCATCGCCGAAACAAGTCGCAGAGGCCATGATCTCGGCCCTCGCCGATGCCCAGTTGATCCGTGTCCGCGGCCTTGGAACGCTGGAGCAGAAAACCGCCTACGACGCGGCCCTCTCCCGCATCTACACCCTCGCTGGAAAAAATGAGATTCACCAGCAACTGCTCGCGGGTAAATCGGCAGCGGTTCCGCGCGATGTGACGCCCAACGCCGCACTGACCGTCATGGCCGAATCGTGGATTTCGCAGATTGCACACTACGCCGGCGGTGCGAAACTCGACACGCTTCGCATCGTTCCCGACCCGCCAAAGACCGATGCCTCCGCCTCGATCGAGCTTGAGTCGCCAGTGGACCGCGATCAACTCGCACGCCTCGAGTCGGCCATCGCTGCAAACCCGCCAAAGAAACCCGACGGATCGGCCGCCGCGCCGGGTTCGGCGGAGTACCAAGCCGCGATTCGACAAGCCGCCATCAAGGCCGGTTTCACTGTCCCAGCCACGGCCTCGGTTGACCTTCGCCTCCATAAAACCGACAACGGCTGGAAGGTCACGCGAATTACCCTCGCCCCGGGCGGCCGAAAGCCCGTCACCAACACGACTCCCACGCAATTGCCGACCAGCGGGAAGTAGCTGCCGCACCAATCCATAAGCGACTGTCAATACACACGTTATAGCCGATCACTTCCGCGCATTCTCGGCCGGTCCACACGCACATTTCGCACCTGCCCTCAAGTTTTCACTAGCCGCGCGCCGACATCATATTGCCTATGTTCGCTAAATTACCTATATTAACATACGCGAGCCGAAACAACGAAACCCTGAGCCTGTGCAAATGATGAATCGGCAATTCCTGCTCAATGTGCCCCGGTTGGATTCCGGGCTATACCGAGACGCGACCACACCGGCCGCCGCCCCGATGGACTCGGGCCGCGACACCACGACCGCCAAGACGGCCGTCAGCCGGAAGCAAACGGAGAATGAGAAAATGGCGATTGCGAAACTCCTCGACCAGTACATGGATCCCCTCCTTCGTGGCAACCGGGCGACCTGCCGCGACCTGGTCCTCTCGGCCCTCGACAACGGGCTCTCGGCCAAGAGCCTCTATGACGGCTTGCTCTTCCCCGCGATGCAGCGCGTCGAATCCATGTACCGCGAAGATCGCATCAACCGCGTCAGCGAACACATGGCCGTGCGCATCAACCGCACCGTAGCCGATCATGTGCAGACGCGCCTCGATCGCAAGCCCGCTCTCAACAAGCGAATCCTCATCACCTGCGCCCACGACGAACCAGAAGAATTCTCCGCCCAGATGGTCGCCGATCTCTTCGAGGCCGACGGCTGGGAGGTTTACTTCGTCGGCGGCGGCATTGCCCGCGACGAAGTTGCCGAACTGGTCGGCCAGCTTCGACCCAACACCCTACTCATCTTTGGTTCGAAGCCCAGTGATGCGCCAATCGTTCGCGAGATGATCGACTACATTCGCGAGATCAACGTCTGCCCGAACATGAACATCATGGTCTCAGGCGGTGTCTTCAATCGAGCCGCCGGCCTATGGAAGGAAGTGAAGGCCGACCTCTACGCCGAGACCGCGCTGGAGGCCCTGCAACTGGCCGACGCCGCCGAGGCCCGCGAGCCCGAGGAACGCGAGATGAACGGCCCCAAGAAGCGCCGCCGCCGCCGCCGCCCGCCGCTCCTTGCCCAAATGGAAGAGGCGAGCTGCTAAACTCCATTGAAATGAAGTATGTCACTCCAGCCGTCGGCACCCGTGCCGACGGCTTTTTTTTACGAATTACAAATCATCCACGAATTACGACATCTGAGTGACATTCCCTCCGATTCCCTCCCCTTCAGAAGGGGAGGGTCAGGGTGGGGTCTGCGAATGCAGTTGAACGCCGCAACCACACGCGTCAGTCAATCTTCAACTTAATCAACAACCGCCTGTCAACATTCCACTGCGCCTCGATGTGCCCGTCGGCCCATTCATTGCGAAATGACACCGGGAAAAAATACCGCGTCTGATACTTCCGAAGCAGCGGCAGCTTGCGCTCCCACGACACCCGCGGATCCAGCATCACCGCCAGATCGTCCCGCCGCTCATACTGATCCGACACGCCGTTGCACGCCCGATCCGCAATCACCAGCTTATTCCCCGTGATCGCCACGAACCCAATCCCAGTCACCGAATCGGCCAGCACCGTCTCCCCCGGCGGCACGTGGGCCGTCACAAAATCGCGAATCTTGTTGATGTTTCCGAGATACCCGGTGCGCTGTTCGTGCGGCAATCGGGCAGTCCCGAGCCACGTCGTCCAATCGTCCGGCTTCTGATGGCCCGCCGAACCGGCCGCGAGAAACAACACCACCACGCTCACGATCGACCGGCCAATCGCCTGCATGGGGACACGCTCCGCCATCGCCGCAATCGCCCCCGGCACCAGCGCGATCTGGCACACGCCGATCAGATAATCAAAACGCTGCAGCACCCACTCCTCGCCAAGTCGGCGCATGAAGAACGAGCAAATCGCCGGCACGAAGAAGATCGACAGGCTCACCGCGACGATCCCCAGCAGGAACCCCGTCTCGCGCCGTCGCTTCCCCGCCAGCGCGCAGCCGATCCCCACAAACCACGCGATCGTGTTTCCAACGCCGCCGCCCAGCGTTCGCACCAGGTCGGTTGAGTCCCGAACGACGTCGTTCGCCCCGGCGCGAACGAAGTACCCGCTGTCGCCGATCGGTGCCGTCTCCGTCACCGGGGCGCGATTGATCTTCGGCGTCTGCCAGCGCGATACAAGCAGAAACGGAAAGCCGACCCACATCGCCGCCGCGCACGCAATCAACGGCAGCGCCGCGCGCCGCTTCCGAACGAATTGATACACGGCCACAGCCCCCAGCACCGGGCCGGCCCCCATCAACAGGAACAGCACATACAGCCCGTGCAACTGCCCGACCACCAGCGACGCCGCCGCGAGTTTCGCCGCGTGGCCCCAACCACAGGGTCCGCGCACCGCCGACACCAGCACCCCCAGCACCATCGGCGTCAGAAAATACGGGCACAACTGATTCGGATAGACCACATACTGAAATGGGCCGCGCACCCCGACAACGAACATAACCGCCACCCACGCCACCCATCGCCGCTGAAACACCTGCCACACGAAATAATACGACCCCGACGCAATCAGTAGCTTCCCCATCGGCAGGCTGTCAAACCACACGTCGATCAGGTCGCACCGGGTCAACTGCGTCCCGACGGCATAGAGCGCGTGAAGCAGATTGGTGTGATACACCGGGAAGAAATACCTCACGGCCACGAACGGATCGTCGTTGTTCATCCCGTGATCGAGGATGTGTCGAATTCGCGCCATGTGAACGAACGCATCCCCCGCCATGAACGTCCCCACCCGTGCCCCGATCACCAGATCGAGAATGACAATCAAAAGTTCGACGCCCAGTCCCGCCATCCATAGTCGGCCCATCGCCCCCCAACCGCGCGCCCGCGTCAGGTCCACCACCGCCGCGACGAACATCACCACCAGCCACGCCGACAACACCCCCACCGGCAGCCGCATCACGTAACACGCGATCGACACGGGCGACAACAGCGCGAACGTGTACAAATACGACACGCCGAGCATGCCCATCAATCCCGACTCGAACTCATCGCGTGAAATCCGCCGCGCCAGCGCATACCCCGGTAGCGGTAGCAGCAGCCAGAAAAGAATCGACGCCGACATCATTCGTCGCCAGTGTAGCGGGCCGGTGTGGCCCCGACTATCAGTCGGTGCGATGGCCTCGCCAGTCTCTTGTCACACCATCCGCAACCAATTCGCCAGCACGCCAACCGTCATCCACATCGCCCGCGCATTCTCCCGAACGATCCT
>CAZSBF010000161.1:0-5667 GCA_964605185.1 uncultured Planctomycetaceae bacterium | reverse complement strand
CGTGCTGTGCCGGCGATTTTGATGGCGACAACGTCGTCACCAATGCGGATGTGCCAGACTTTATCGCCGCGTTGTTTGCCGGAGCTGCTTGCCCTGCACAGCCCGCTTGTTGCCCGGGTGATTTCAACTCCGATGGACTGGTCGACGGCGCTGACCAACCCGGTTTCATCGCCAAGCTGCTCGGCGGTGGCGCTTGCCCGTGACGGAGCCGAAGAAGAGCGTCTATGAGTACCGGGGGGCGATGTGGGTGTGAGGGGGTGCTGATCGTTGAGGCTGATTCTAGTTAGATGAAAACAGGGCCGTTGGGTTTCCTACTATCGAATACTGCCTTGCTGTTAGTGCCAAGGCCATTTTTCATGACAAGTCCCGATACGAACCTCCAAACAAACGACCAACGATTCCCAAAGGATGCATCATCGACGCCGACATAGTCTACTGCGGCCACGCTATTAGTTCTCGGCGGACCGGCGCAAGCGTGACTGACCGCACAGTTTCCCTGTATCGCATTTCTGCACGATTTGAATGTCGCGCACCCGATACTCGCGCCTCGTAGACGCCGTCGGCCGTTGCCTCCCGGCAAGGGTGTCTGGGGCTGCGACGGCGACGGACTAAAATCGTACCGAAGTGAATTGTCGCGTTCGACTCTTCGGCCAGCCCAAAAGAACCAGCGCTGACTCCAGTTGGCACCGCACGATACCGGGTCAGAGAATCTGACTGGAACTGGTTTGCGAATATCACACTCGCCCAGCTCGGGTTATGAAGCGCGCGACACGAAAACGGGTCAGAAAAGTCGCACATTGAAACGCTGATTGCGCCTTCGCACGGTTGGGTTCCCTCTATTTTGTGAAGCATTGCTCCATCGGGAATTACGTGAGCTATGATTTCGCTGTCCAATTCTCGATGTGCACTTTTGTAGCAACACTTGCCCGGCGCGGGCCACGTTCAAGCGCCATTACAACAGAAGGACTACGAATTGTTTGATCGTCATGCCCGCCCATGCGTAGTTGCCAATACCTCATACTCCGCGTTCTTCAAGTCAATCGATGCACAGCCGTCCTCAGTCCCAAACTGCGCATCCTGGCAGTCGCGCCTGTGCACGCAATATCCTTCCGAATTCAACCTCCCAGCATTGCCGCAACGAAGAGCGGCAGGTCTCGCCCGTTAGGAAGTCCATCCCCGTTTAAGTCCGACCGGTTTACCTGTTCTGAATTGGTGTTCGTACCAAGAAGAACGGAGACAAACAAGGCATGGTCAGTCAGGTCAACGTCTCCATCGCCGTCGATGTCGCCCACGATGGGAACGGTGTTCAGGACGGTCAGCACGGCGATGCCTCGGCTGACGCAACTCATCCACAGTTCGTAGCCGTTGGGGATGATCTTAACCTCAAGATCTAGGATCCCCGCGTGCGGCAGGCCGCCCCATTGCCACGCGCCGTTGGGCGGCGCGGGGAAGGTGGTGACGTTTGTGCCGTCCCAGGCGAGCAGTCCGAAGTCGGTCGACGGATACACACTCTCGTAGGACATCCACACCCGCCCGTCAGGCGTGGTCAGCAGCGGGGTCACCTGGTCGCCTGGGAAGGGCCAGCCCAGGTCGTGCTGCCACATCTGGTGCGTGCCAGTGTCGGCGTTGATACGGATCAACGTGCCGCCCATGCCGTCCCACCATTGAGCCGTCGACCCGACCCAGGCGACGCCGTTGTGATCGGCCGCCATGCCCGTGAAGTTCTGGCCGATTGCGTTGACCTCGGGGAAGTCTGCGACGCTGCGTGAGAAGGCGTACGTGCGATCCGTGCGGACAACTCCATAGATATCGTCCATCCAGATCGTTCCGGGCCGATCGGGGTCTCGATGAAGCCGGGTGCCGCCACCATCCACCGGCGTGAAGCCGCCGTTCTCAAAGATCCAGAAACCTCCGGAGTGGCCGACTGCCCACAATCGGCCCAGCGAGTCCTCAAGGTACTGGCTCATCTGGTCGTACGCGCCCGGGAGCGACGCCCACGTCGTCCCGTCGAAGTCGTGCGTGAAACTGTTGATCGGATTGACGACGACGTGCCCGTTGGACGGGCGAACATAGATCGCCTCGCTCTGCGGCGCGCCCGGGAAAGGCCAAAGCCCGCCCAGCCCGTAGTCAAGCCCCGTCACGAAATCCGTCCAGCGCGTGCCGTCGAACTTGACCATGCCACCGATGTCCGAAGAAGCGTTGGCGCACGCGTAGACGTCGCCGGTGATTGGGTCGATAGTGAGGTCATTGTTGAAGAAGTCGAACTGGCTGGTATTGGTGACGCGGTAGCGCTGCCAGAAACCGGTGACGGGGTCGCGACGGATCGCTCCGCCCTGTCCGGTGCCGCAGACCCAGATCGTGCCGTCGGGCGCATAGTCCAGATCATCGATGATTGCATTAAAGGGCACGGTGCCAAGGTCAGTCCACGACGAACCATTGAAGCGGTGCAGGTGATAGAACAGATCAGGCGCGATCACGATAAGGTATGCCTGCAAGTTCCCAAAGGGCTTGATGGCGGGGAAGGGTCCGGCGAGTTGGTTTGTCAGCGGCGGCAGCGGCGGAGTGATCCACGTGCCGTCGGGGCGCATGCAGTCGAGCGTCAACATCCCCTGATCGTCGGCGAGCCGCACGACCCACATGTTGCCGGCGTCGTCCACGGAGTCTTTCTTAACCAACGCGACGGGGTTGCCGATGGCGTAGGGGATGTGGGACCATGCTTGCGTGGTGCTGTCCCACCGGTCCATGCCGGCAGAACCCTCACCCGAGGACCAAATGTAATAGCCTCCACCCGGCTTGGCCTGGGCGGCGATCTTGCCCTCGCCACCCCCGCCGATGCTTGTCCATGTGTTGGTCGCGTGGTTGAATCGGTACAGTCCGCCGTCCGCAATAACCCAGATCGAGCCGTCGGAGGCGAGGGTGACGTCGTAGGTGCGCCCGCCCGGTAGCGGCGAGTTCTGTGGGCCGAACATCACGAGCGAACTCGGGCCGGCCGCGATGTTCATGCGAAGCACACCCACCCATGTTCCCAGCCACAGGTTGCCCTGACCATCGGCAACCATGTCACTGACACGAGAGGTGCCCACGACGTTGGCACTTCCGAACGCCGCGTAGTCGATGTTGGAGACATTGAACCAGCGGTTCTCGGCCTGGATGAACTTGGCGATGCCGCCCTCTTCGGCGATCGGGTTATATCCGGCGATCCAGGGGTCGCCGTCGGGCGCGATCCAGATCGACTCGTTGTAGTCGCCCTGGATGCCGGTGTTGCCAGGGCGGTAGTAGCGCCAAGCATATTGTGGATCGGCGCTAGCACTGGCGGTTGTGAAAGCAATCAAGATCAAGATGCTTATGGATTGTCGAGCTCGCATGTTCATTCCTCCGGGAAAAACCGTATGGGGCCCCCGAGGGGTTTGGGGTCATCCAGTATCGCAATTTCGAACTCCGGGTGTATCAGTGGACGATTGCATCGACAAAGGACTGATTATCGCGGCCGTCGACTGCGCCGTCTAAATTCAAGTCGCTTGCGCGCACATGTGAGGCGTTGGTGTCGTTACCCAGCAGGACTGTGACGAATATCACCTGATCGGCTCCGTCCACGTCGCCGTCGCCGTCGATGTCGCCCGGGAGAACCGCAGGCGGCCAATCCCCGGGCTGAATTGAAAACACTCGAAGCGTGCCGTCGGAGGAGACCTGGAACCGCGTGTCCTTGGCGATCACGCGTACGCGGACGTCGGCGATGCCGGTACTCGCGGGCAACTGCCAGTCGTATTCGCGCGCGGCGCCCGGGAGATCCGCCACGAACATGTGCCAGCTCTCACCCGCGTCGTAACTTGCCTGCAAATCGAACGAACGCAATCCCTGGTCATCACTCGCGGTCCAGCGGATCGGCACAACTGTGCCGCCAGAGTAAGTCGATCCGGCCATCGGCGTGGTCATTGCGACCTGTGGTGGCTCATCGCCGAAGCCAACCTGCGGTCGAATGCTGAAGTACGGGCTATAGAACGGCTCGTCGCCGACGATGATCACGTATCGAGCCAGATCGGTACTGACCGCGGGCATCACGTTGAACATCGCCTCGAGGCCCAGCGATCCGCGCGGCTGCATGTCATCGAGCAGATCATCGATGTGCAGTTCAACCGGAATCGTTGTCGCTCCAAGCGTTGTTTCGACGTCGAAGTTCTCGCCGACGCGGTAGCCGCCGGACAAGTCAGTCAGAAACACAGGGCTCAGCGCCTGATCCTGGCCGATCTCCATGACGAAATCGTCGAAGCCCTCCTGTCCGGTGTTATCTACCGTGACGATGCGGTAGACCTGCCGGACGTACTCGTTGTTGGTCAGCGTCAGTTCGACGCTGCGGGCATTTGTGGGAATTTGCGGAATCACAGTTACCGCTTCACCGAAGCCATACACGAGTATGTGCTCAAGTCGCTGCGAAACAATGCCGCCGTCGTCGCGGGCATCCCAATGCAGGATGATTTTGGAACCGAGGCGGAGTCGGCGGCCGTGCGCAACTTGCGTGACGCGAACCACGGGTGGGTGGTCGTCGAAGTTCACGGGGGCGGAAAGGAATGGCAATACATCCACGCCTTCTGTCGCACTCTGGCCCGTTCCTCCCGGATTGGTCGGCGAAACCGGGCCGGCAGGCGAGTCCCACCATGCGTTCTGCATCCAGGATTGATTTGCGAACGGGAAATCCACGGCCGCGCCAACACCGTTGCTTTCGAATGCGTTGGCGTTTGTCGCGCCATACTCGTAAAAGACACCCTCTGCGCCAGCCCCCTGCCCGCCGCCCCAGATGGCATGGATGCCAATGCTGTTGTTTGCGAAGCGCGATTTGCTGATATTGGCGCCGCAATAATCTCCGCTGCGCACCCCTTCGACGTTGTTAGTGAACGCACAGTCATGAACTGTGAATTTGGTGTCGACTCCGCCAACACCCAATTCCCCGCCATCAAAGATTGCATTGCGGATGATGAGCGGCGGGTTGTTGGAAGTCTGAAAGGTAATCCATCTTTCGCCCGGTACCGCCTGAACAAATCGTACAGGCGCCTCGGGTGTTCCACGAACCTCCGCCCTCGCTGGGCCCAACGATGAGACATAGGTCCCCGGGTCCATTTCGACAGTCGTGCCCGGCATGTAGTTGATACGGCCGTCAAACTGCTGTCCCATTGTGACGCCGGCCCATTGTCGGTACGGCACGCTCATCGGCGGCAGGGTTAGTGGCCCCACGATCTCACCATTGGCGGATCCTGTAAAAAAGATGCGATTGTATTCATTTCCGGTCGCAGGAATTACGCTGTCGGGGGTCAATCCGCCACCTCGTAATGAGACCGGAGCGAAGTTGTTGATAAAGGTGTTGTTCGGACCGAGGTGAGCGTCGTATCCGTCCAACTCAAACGGCGCCACCACGTTCGAATTCCGGAAGGTGTTTCCGTCGATCGCCACCGTCTGGGCAATGGGGAATCTGACGACATGCAGTCGGCTGTTGTCGAAGTCGCAGCCGCTGACAGTGATCAGGGAGTCGTTGATCTCTGCGATGGCATTGTGAAAATTGCAGTTCTCGAGGACAAGCGTTGCCTGGCGGGCGCTGACTCCGGGGGTCTGCCATTGCGAATCAGTGTCGCTGAACCAGTCGATGGGCGTCGCCCGCGAGAACGTGCAGTCGCGGAC
>CAZSBF010000160.1:0-5717 GCA_964605185.1 uncultured Planctomycetaceae bacterium | reverse complement strand
ACTGGTAAATGACTTTGCGTGTATTCCGATCATGCAGGAATTCGCCCCAGTGGTGATTGACGCGACGCACAGTTGCCAGATTCCGGGTGGGCAGGGGACCCAATCCGGCGGCCTCCGGCAGTACGTGCCGCTTGTCGCTCGGTGTGGAGTCGCGGCTGGGGCCGATGCCATCTTTCTGGAGATTCATGATCGTCCCGACGAGGCAAAGTCTGACCCTGCGACTGTGTTTCCGGTTTCCGAGCTTGAGGGTCTGATGAAGTCGTGCTTGGGCATTCGGGCAGCCCACGGTTAGCCGGTCTCCGGCGGTTCTGATTGACGCCCCGAAACGTAACCCTTAGGATCGCCGAGAGTTGTGGCGCGCGGGCGCCGCAGTTGTACGGCACAAGTGGGCCATGAATTCGGTATCCCTATGATCAGCAACGACTTACTTGCCATTCTCGTGTGCCCGAGTTGCAAGAAGAAGGTGGAGCCGAAGGACGCAGCGGCGGGGGAAAATGCCCAAATGTGGCTGGTCTGCACGGGCTGTGGGTTGCGCTTTCCCGTCCGGGACGACATTCCCATCATGTTGGTCGAAGAGGCGGCTCCGGCCAAGGCGTAGGATAATTCCCGACCGATCGGCAATACGGCAGGACGATGATCGCGATCATCTCGGACATTCACTCGAATCACGAGGCGTTGAAAACGGTGCTGGCCGACATTGACCGGCGGGGCATCGAGACGATCTACTGCCTTGGCGACATTCTCGGCTATGGGCCCGACCCGCGCGAATGCCTCGATCTGGTCATGGAGCGGGCGAACTTCAGCCTCTGCGGGAATCACGATCACGCTGTGTTCTATGAACCGGCGAATTTCAATGTGGCGGCCGAGCGGGCGGCGTTTTGGACGCGAATGGCACTGGAAGAGGAGCCGGATGCGGCCAAGCGAAATCGCCGGTGGAAATTTCTCGCGGGGCTGCTTCCGAGAAATGAGATGGAAGGGTTGGTTTTCGTGCATGGCTCGCCGCGCAAGCCGATTAACGAATACCTCTTTCCGGATGATGTTTATACCAATCCGCAAAAGCTGCTGCAGAACTTTGAGCGAATGAACCAGATGACCTGCTTTTGCGGCCATACGCATGTGCCCGGCGTATTCGTGGATGATCCGTATTTTGAGCCGCCGGACGAGTTGGGAGATTCGCAATCGTATGCAATCGGCGACGAGAAGGCGATCATTAACGTAGGTTCAGTGGGGCAACCGCGCGATCGCGATCCGCGCGCGGCCTATGCAATCCTGAACGAGGATGAGGTGCAGTTCGTGCGGATCGAGTATGACATCGACGTAACGGCGCGAAAGATTCATGACAACCCCCATCTGGATGACTTTCTCGGCACGAGACTCTTCGAAGGCAAATGAGCAGACCGGTTCGGCGCGGCCGCTCAAGACGAATTACTCGACAATCGTCTCCCAATCAACGACACTCGCCGCTGGATAACGCATGGATTCCCAAGGAAAACGTACTGTCATCGCGATCGCGCTGTGCTTCGCGGTTCTGTTCGGCTGGATGAAATTGCAGGAGATTCTGAATCCGCCGATTCCGCAGGCAACGACCGAGCCGGATGCGGCAACGGAAGTATCGACGACCGACACCGGCGCACCGACCTCGTCGCCCGTGGCTTCGACACCATCGGCCTCGGCGGGGGCGTTTGCAGTGACCAATGCAACCGGTGCAAAGCCGGTGGTGCTGGGTAATGATCGGCAGAACGACAAACGCGCAGGCTACACCAATCCCTATGAATTCGCCGTGACAGTTGCACCGCGCGGAGGGGCGATTGAGCAGATCAGGTTGTCGCGGCATCGCAATCATGTGCCGAAGGACAAGCGGAACCCCGATCCCGATCCGTACGACTTGGTGCAGCCGTTTACCGCCACGACGGACGGCGAAGCGTTACTTTCGTTTGCTTCGGTGAAGGCACTACTGGTGGACGAGAATCAGTCGGTTGACCTTTCGCGGGCCGACTGGACGGTCGAGAAACAGAGCGACGACAAGGGCGAAACGGCACTACTACGCACGACGATTACCAAAGAAGGCAAACCGATTCTGACGATTCGGAAGACCTATCGCGTGGAAAAGGGGTCGCCGCACGTTGCAAGTTCGATCGCGATTGAAAACCTCTCGCCCCTTGCACGGCGCGTCGTACTGACCGAGCGTGGGCCGATCGGATTCAAGAATGAGGATCCGCAGCGAGACAGCCGGCGCGTGGTGACGACGTTGGCGTCGTTCGAGAAGGATGCAAAAGGCGCCGCCAAGGTCGATGCAAATGGGGAGACGGCGATGGTGGTGACTGACGCTCCGTCGCATATGCGGGCCGACATCGAAAAGGCCGGCGCGGACGGCGTCGAAATCAAGCCAGGCGAAGGCAATCGAGTGTTATGGACGGGGCTTGGCAATAAGTATTTTGGCTGCATCGTGACCTGGTTGCCGACCGGAAGCGCGTCGCCCATTGCCGATTATCTGGCCAAGGTGGTCGCGCGCTATTGCGTGGACGATCCAACGCTGACCTCGGATGTAAATCGTATGAACGACGTCACCTTTGAGCAGGCGATCGGGCCGGTGACGCCGATCGCGCCGAGGGCGACGGTGGAAATGCGCCGCGAGATTTATTGCGGGCCGAAAAGCGACAGCGTGTTTGCGTCCATGCCACCGGAGATTCAGCGACGCCAGTATCAGCGCATTAGCAATGCAGACCGTGCCGGATGCACTTTTCAGGTCATTACGACCCTAATGCTCTGGTTGCTGACGAATCTGCAGAAACTCGTTCACAACTACGGCATCGCCATCATCATCATGGTGTTCATCGTCCGGCTCATCCTGCACCCGGTAACCAAAAGCGGACAGATCAGCATGATGAAGATGCAGAAAGGCATGGCCGCACTGAAGCCCAAGCTCGATGCACTTCAGGAGCAATACAAGAACGACAAGCAGAAGCTCAACGAAGAGACGATGAAGCTCTACCGGGAACAGCACATCAACCCGGCCAGTTCGATGTTTGGGTGCCTGCCGATGTTCCTGCAGATGCCGATCTGGGTCGCGCTGTGGACGAGCTTAAACACGAACGTCGATCTGCGGCATCAGCCGTTTTTCTGGTGGATTCACGATCTTTCGATCCCGGACGGGTTGTTCACTCCGGCAACGCCGTGGAACCTTCACATTCCGCTGCTTGGCTCGCTGACGGGCACGATCAACGGGTTCAATCTGCTGCCCTTCATCATGACGGCGACGATGTACGCCCAGCAGAAGTTCATGCAAAAGCTGACCAAGCCGGCCGTACCACCACCGAAAAAGCTTGACGCCGAAGGACGGCCGATCCCCGACCCCATGGAACAGCAGCAGAAGATGATGGGCTTCATGATGCTGTTCTTCGGGCTGATGTTCTACAACATGCCGGCGGGCCTGAACATTTACATTCTCTGCAGCAACCTGATGGGAATGTACGAGCAGTACCGGATCAAGACGCATCTCAAAGTGCGCGAAGAGCGCGGGGACTTCGACCCGGCGAAGCTCGCGGCCAAAGGCGGCCCACGAAAGCAGTCGTGGTTCGAGAAAATGCAAAAACGCGTGGAGGACATTCGTCAGGCCCAGTCGCCGGACGAAATTCGCCGCATGGGTAAGCCGAAGAAGTCGCGATAAACGCGGGGTGGCGCGCCATGTCAGAATCGCCGATACCGGACCGTCCGCCGCGAGCATTTTGCCAGGCGACCGGGTTTGTGTATCAAACGGTCGGTTTTCTGCTGACGTTGGGAACGTGTTGCTGGTGGTCTTTCGTCGGCCGCGTCGGTTCTGATGTTCGTTCGACGCAGCCCAATCTGCTGGTTAATCCGCCGCCGGACGCGACGGCGGCGCAGCTTTGGGGAATGGCGGCGGTCTGCGTGTTATTCGTGGGGGGACTGGTCTTGGTCGCGGCCGGGATCGCGCTGCAGCATGACATGTCGAAGAGCGGACGATTCGCCAAGTGGTTCACCGGAATCGTGGCGGCGTTTTTCACCGCCTACGCCTTGATGTGCATTATTTCGTTCCCGGGGTGGGGGCGCACACCCGTTTCGCTGGCATTGGCCGGGGGTTGGATCGTGTTGTTTTTGTTGGCCGGCGCTTCTGCCGAGGAATTGCAGCGCCACCCGCCGCCTAAACGGGACTCGTCGTGGACGCCGCGCGATGAGGATGATCTGCGAAAAGCTGCTTCGCTTCGGCGACGAGATGAAACGAACCGGTGATGCAGATGAGGTCGTCGCGGGTGATGGCCTTTTCGGCAATGACCATCGCCTCGGCCAGCGTCGGCGCGGTCTGGGCCATGCGGCCGCTGACTTCGACGAACTTCGCGGCGAGATCGGCAGCGGTGGCCGAGCGCGGGGACTGGATGTTGGTGAAGATGACTTTGTCGGCGCCGAGCTGAATCAGGCGCATCATGCCTTCCACATCCTTGTCGGAGCAGCAGCCGAAGATCACGACCATGGAGTCGTATTGAACGTTCTGGCCGATGGCCCGCATAAGGGCTTCGACGCTGGATGCATTATGAGCGCCGTCCGCAATGACGCGCGGCTTGGTGCAGAGCATCTCCATGCGGCCTTCGAGGGAGACCTTGGCAAGGCCGGAAATTGAGGCCTCGTCGTCCAGTTTGAATCCACGATTCTTGAGCTGATCGAGGATGCCGATGGCCACGCCACAATTGACGGCCTGATGCTCGCCAACAAGCGGCACGGGCAGGTGGTCGAAGTGGCTCGTCGGCGTGGTGACGCAGATGCGGGCCTGTGGGCCGGCGGCACGCGACGATTCGAAGCGGTAACTGAACTCAATGTCCTCACCGGCAACGATGAGCGGCGCGTGGAGCTTCTCGGCGGCTTTCTTGAGCGCCACCTTCACGTTGCGCGGCTGAGGCGCACTGACGATGGGCACGTGTTCCTTGAAGATTCCGGCCTTCTCAGTGGCGATGTCTTCCAGCGTGTTGCCAAGCACGGCCATGTGGTCGTAGCTGATGCTGGTGATGCCGCAGACTTCGGGTTTCAGGACGTTCGTCGCATCAAGGCGGCCACCGAGACCGGTTTCCACAACGGCGACGTCAATCTTCTGATCCTTGAAATACTGAAACGCGATCGCGGTGAGGAATTCGAAATAGGTCGGGATGTCGGCCTTGGCTTTTTCCACGACATGGGCGATGCGGGCGGCTTCCTTTGCGAAGGCCGCTTCGGTGATCATCTCGCCATTGATGGTGATACGTTCGCGCACATCGACGATGTGGGGCGAGGTGTAGAGGCCGACCTTGAGCCCGTTCGCCTGAAGCATTCGGGCGAGCATGGCGGCAGTCGAACCTTTGCCCTTGGTTCCGGCAATGTGGACGCTGCGATAGGCCTTGTGCGGGTTTTCAAGATCACCGAGTATTCGTTTGATGCGGGCAAGCGTGAAGTTCCCACGGTCACGGGCCGTCATGGTACGGCGTTCGTAATTCGGCAGATGATTGAGGTAATCGAGGGCCGACTTGTAGGTCCGCACCTGGGGCAGGGACTTAATGGTCAGCCGAGGCGGAATGATGCCCATGGGCAGCGCCGGGGCCTTGGCGTCCTTGGTTGGATTGCCGTTTTTTGGCTTTGCCGGGGAGGGCTTGGCTTTTGCGGCAGGAGTACGATTGAGGGTTGCTGATCGTCCCATATAGGTACCATGTTAGCGAAAAAGCTGGTTTTGGTCAAAC
>CAZSBF010000159.1:0-5780 GCA_964605185.1 uncultured Planctomycetaceae bacterium | reverse complement strand
AGCCAACGATTCGCCGCATAAGCACGCAATCCAGACACCTTTTTCAACAGCCCCTAACTGCCGCAATCCCTTTTCAGCCAACCCCTGGCCGAATCCGGTTATATCAGCGGGGCCGATTTGTTATACTGGTCCCCTCTGAAACCCCGCGTTCTGCGGGGTGGGCGATGTGGATGGTGGACTGTCCGGGCCGGCCGTGTGCCGGCGGGCGGTTGCCTAAAGGAATGATGACGCATGGGCACTGAAATTCGCTACGAGCAGTCCGGCCCGGTCGGCCGCATTACGTTTGTCAGCCCGAACGGGATCAACCTGCTGTCGGTCCCGCTCATGGTGGAGCTGGAGGCCAAGCTGGCGGAGTTGCGAAACGTGCCCGGGGTGCGCGTGCTGATCCTTACCGGCGAGGGCAAGACCTTTATCGCGGGGGCGGACATCGCCGAGATGTCGACCGCTCCGGGCGACTATGGCCGGGCCTTCTCGCAGCGCGGGCAGCGGTGCATGAACATGCTGACCAAGTTCGAGCATTGCGTGACCATCGCGGCCATCAACGGACCGGCGCTGGGCGGCGGATGCGAAGTGGCGCTGGCGTGCGACCTTCGCGTGATGGCCGAGGATGCGCGGATCGGATTCCCCGAGGTGAAGCTGGGGCTGATTCCCGGGTGGGGCGGAACGCAGCGGGCCTTTGCACTCATGGGCCCGGCGCGAGCGCGGCACATGCTCTTCACCGGCGAGCACATCAACGGACGACAGGCCGCGGACTATGGGCTGGTGAATGAGGCCGTGGCGTCGGGCGAGCTGGTGCCGACGGCCGAGCGGTTGGCGAAGCAGATTCTTTCAAACGGCCCGGGCGCGGTGCGGCTGGCGAAGCGCGTGTTCTGCACCGAGGAGACAAGCTGGTTGGAGAAAGGGCTGGCCGGCGAGGCCGAGGCGTTTGGCGAGGCGTTTCTCAATGATGAGGCGCGCGAGGGGCTGCGGGCGTTCTTGGAGAAACGGCAGCCGAGTTGGTCGTTGCAGGAGGCGTGATCGGGAATCGTTTTGGGGGGCCGATTGGTTCGACTCGAACAATGCGTGCGGCGAACGACTCCGTCGCCCCGCCGGGGCTTAGGGCTTTCCTGTGAATTCACCACGGGCTCGCGCCCGTGGCTACGATCCGATGCCCCAGTCGAGGCAGTAATACAAATTGATATCTATTCCATCGTCTTAATGAATGCGATGCCGCTGCCGTTGTTCGGGCTGGCGAAGGGGGCGACCTTCCAACCGAAGAACTCGGGGTCGCGGCCCTGGGCGACGGAGTGGCCGACGACGGTGCCGAGCACCGCGCCCATTACGACGTCGCTGAGGTAGTGTTCGCCGTCGTCGATTCGCTCGATGCCGGCGAGGGTGGCGAGTCCGTAGAGCGGAATGCCGACGATGTGGCCGTAAGCCTCGTGCATGACGCTGGCGAAGACGAAGCTGCTGGATGTGTGGCCGGAAGGAAAGGTTCCGTACTCGCCGTTGGGGGCGCGATCCCAGGAGGCCGCCTGGCCAACCATGACGGTGAGGCCGTTGATGGTGAGGGCGGAGAAGAGGGTCTTGCCGACTTCATACGTCTTGTCGTCCATGGTCTGCTGGCCGAGCAGGTACCACGCGCCGGCGAGGGCGAAGTGCGTGGCGGGATTGCCGATGGCGCCGAATGCGTCGCGCAGGTCGTCGTTGTTGAAAATGTGATCGGGTGGGCGAAAGTCGTTATCCACATTAATCCGGCGTTCGACCGTGTCGTCCGGCCCGGTTTCCTGAAGGGCGATGCTGCCGCCGTAGGCTGTGCCAAGGATGACGAGATTCAACGGATTGGCATAGACACGCTTTGTATCACGCCAGAGATCGGAGGGCGCGTTCTTGACGTCGCGTTTGGCGGTTTCCCAGAAGCTCTTGAGCGGCGGGCGGCGGAGATATTTTTCTTCTCGTTCGGTGGCGAGTTCGTCGCTTTGGTGCGCATCGCCGGTGCTGACGGGAGGCGGCTCGTCCATGTCGGAGAGGGTGAGGGCGCGATTCCAGGAGTCGGAGATTGGTGCGCGTTGGGCGCGGGTGTCGACGTTCAGAGACCCCACCCTTTCGACGCTCCCGCCTTGGTCGCGTCTCAACCCCTTATTAAGGGGAGGGGATGTGGGGGACTCCGTGTGAGCGACCCCGAAGGACTCAGCGGGAAGGGATGCGGGGGACGACTCGTCAGAAGGCATCGAGTCAATCGACGCGTACGTCGGCATAGGCGTAGTTTGCAATCGCTTTTCTTCGAGTCGGGCGAGGCGGTCGTTGAGGTCGATCGGCGGTGCGGCACGGTAGGTGGAAGCGCAGCCGAGCGAAAGGAAGAGTACGAGGAGAATGAACGTCCGTGTCATGGGTCGTCCTCGAAGGGGTTTGAATTTCGCGACCAGTGTATCGCGCCGGCTCAATCAATCAAATATATCGGCCATCACGGGGCGAACTTCCCCGGCTTTTCGTCCTTTTGCTTCGCGGAATCGCCGATGATCTTCGCCGCTGCGACGTCTTCCATGCGGCTCAGGTCGGTCCAGAGGGTGCCGTTGCCGGCGTGGAAGAATTTGATCGAAGCGGGGTCGAAGTTCTCGGCAAAGGTATAAAGGTTGTAGGCCTTGGCACTGCCGAAGGCGTCGACCAGCATTTTGTAGCCCTGCGAATCGGCGGATTTTTTCATCCGTTCGATGTCGGCGCGGGCCTGGCCCATGATTTCGGTGCGCTTGGCATCGAGTTGAGCGACCTGTTGCTGGATGGTCGCGACCTCGAGGTTGGCTTGGGCGGCAATCTCGGCGGCGAGTTTGTCGCCTTCGGCCTCGATGTTGGCGACGCCGATGCGCGTCTCGGCGCGAATAGTCTCGCGGGCGATGTCGACCTTTTTCTTGGATTCTTCGAGCAGCGCCTTGGCAGTGGCGGCGTCGCGCTGCTTCTCCTTGGTGATCTGTTTTTCCTTGGCGATGTAGCTTTCCTGAATGGTGCGTTTCAGGTCGTCGGAGACGTGGTCGCCGCGAGCGTCGGGGGGCTGCACCTCAATCTCGCGAACGAGCGCGAGGAGGACTTCGATGTTCTTCTGACGGCAGACCCGCTGGAGTTCGACTTTAAGATCGCGCTGGAATTTTTCGCGTTTCTCGCCCTGAATGAAATCGCGGGCGGCGTAGGTCGAACCGATGTTGCGGCATATGGAGCGAAGCTGTGGCTCGATGACCTTGTCGATGACGCCGTTGGTGTTGCCGAACTGATTGATGGTGTGGGCGGCGTGGCGCGGATCGATGCCCCAGACGACGGTGACGCCGACGCGAATGAGGAAACCGGTGTCGGAGGGGAAGGAGATCTGGTAGTTCGACTCCTTGGGATCGCTGGAGGTGGAGAACTCGTTGAAGCCGATTTCGATGAGGGTGATCTTCTGGACCTTGGGGTTGATGAAATAGACGCCGGGCTGGAGGACGTCCTCCAGCGTGCCGCGTTCGCCGGGCTTGGCGAGGGGGCGGACGTAGCTGATGGCTTGCGTCGACGCAGGAGGCGTTGATGTTGCGGTGTTGTCATCATCCAATTCGGGGAGCATTTCTGTAACGCGCTCTTCGGGGGCTTTGCCAAAAAGATTGGTGACGACGCCGACAAAACCCGCGGGGATGATGGTTGCCGGGTAAAGCTCGACTTCATAGACATAAGGATTCAATTTGTAGGTGCCGGGCGTCAGGACTTCTTCAAGGATGCCGGCGTAGTCCGAATCGCGTTTCACGAGAACCTGGCCGTGCGGTGGAGCCTTGCCGATGCGCCGTGTCACGACGCCGATCATGGGGAACTCACCGTTGGGTCGGAAGTTGCCGTCGCGAATTCGTTCGCGGGCTCTGCTGCTGATGGTATGAATCCATTCCCACGTTGTAGGGTTGCCGGCGGGAATGACGGTGAGGTTTTTCAACTCCCACTCGTAGCGATAGGGATCGCGAAAATGTCGGCCGGGGCCGAGCACTTCAAACTCGATGCCCTTCTGGCCCGGCTGCGTGGCGACGAGTTGGCCGGGCGGAAGCGAGTCACCCATCTTTCGGATGAGCACGGCGCACTTGTTCGGCGGCACGGAGATGCGACAGGTGAACCAGACGAGGGCAGTGAGGCCGCTCGATGCGGCGACGAGGGTGGCGATTATGAGTCGGAGTTTGAGAGACATTAACGTCGCCCTCCTTTTCCGGTGGCATCGTTCGATTGGAAGTCGCGGAAGACATCTGCGAGCGGGCCGTCGGTGGTGGTGAGTATTTCGCGGATGGAGGGCGCGACCTTTTGGTAGAAGAAATGCTGTGCGTAGAGGTAGCCGTCGCCGAACGCATTCACGGCGGACTTGAGCGGTTCGGCGCGGGCCTTGTAATTGAAGAGGATGACGTTGGCCTCGGCCTCGCCGCGGGAACGGATGGCGGCGGCCTCCTTTTCGGCGGCATCAAGCGTGAGCTTGGCGACGGCGAACTCGCGGTTGGCCTTGGTGACGGCGACGTTCTTGCGCTGTTCGGCCTCTTTTGTGACGGTGACGACCGTGGTTCGCATTTCGCCGAGGGAGCTGTTCTGCTTTTGCAATTCTTGTTGTTCAACGAGGCGTGCTTCGGACTTTGCCTCTTCGATCTGGTTCGTATAGCGGTCGATTTCCTGGTCGGCCTGTTCGCGCTGGCTGATAAGCGAGGCGATTTCGGCAGGCGGCTTGATATCGCGGACGAGGGCGGAGCGAATGTCGATGCCCTGCGTCCAGCAATCGTTTTTCAGCTCGGAGAGCAGTTTGTCCTGAAAAGCGGCGCGGGTCTTTCCGCTGATGAACTCACCGGTCTGCAGTTTTGAGCCCTGGATGCGGGCGAGGCTGCGAACGTTTGGCAGGATGACTTTGTCGAGGATATCGCGCGTGTCACCATAGGCCACGGTGACTTCGGCGACGTGGTCGGGGCGGATGGCCCACTCGATGGTGCCTTCGATGGTGATGGTGAAGCTGTCCGACGACGGGAAGTGAATCGCATCATCGCCGACCATGTCGCACTTCTGGCTGCGGACATCGACGATGTCGATCTGCTTCAGGTAGGGGTTGATGTATTCCAATCCGGGCGGAAGCGTGGCGCGTTGGACGCCCTTCTCCCCGGGTTCGACGGCATAGCGGTTCTTCCGGACCGGGTCCGTGCCGGAAAGTAGCGTGACTACTCCGACGTGTCCTTCCGGGATGGCGATGGCCGGAAACTTCTGAACCTCGTAGGCGTGCGGATTGATATTGTGTCGGCCGGGCATGAGGACCTCGGCGACGGGTCCGCGTTCGTCGGGAAGGGTGGCAACGGTCTTCGGGAAAGGGAGGGGCTTGCCGAATTTTCTGATGAGGACGCCGACCTCGGTTTGCTTGATGAATGTGGCGGGCACGATTTCGCGCCGATAGGTGTAGGGGTTGAACCAATAGCGACCCTCGCCGAGGACTTCGAAGGAGATACCCTTGTAGCCGTCGCGGACGTCTGCCTCGGATTCGCCGGTCTTCCTGGCAATGCCGGCGACAAGCTCGGGGTAGAGGATGACCTGATCGCTGAAGTCGGAGCGCAACTCGGTCGGGAGATTCTGGCCGGACTTTCGCACGAGGATCAGGATGTTGTTGGACGGGACTTCAACGCGAACGACAAACCAAAAGAACACGGAGATGAGAACCAGTATCGTGACGAAGGACCCAGCAAAGCCTTGCGGGCGAAACCACAGAAACCGGGGCAATCGACCTAGTGGTGGGGGTGAGTCGTGCATGGGACGTCCTCCTAACCGGAGACTGTGCGGTG
>CAZSBF010000158.1:0-5975 GCA_964605185.1 uncultured Planctomycetaceae bacterium | reverse complement strand
GGCTACGTCAAATGACCCTCCTCATCGCATCCATATTCGGCCACACGGAAGTGGAACTGCGCGAGGCCATCGGATCGGCCATCGAGCAGGGGGCCGATGCCGTCGAGCTACGCCTCGATCTCTGCGACGGCGTGACGGACGAGGACGTCCGCCGGATTCGCGAAACGGGCGCGCTGACGAAGCCGCTGATTCTAACGATTCGCTCGGCAGGCGAAGGCGGCGCGTGGGAAGGTGACGATGCTGATCGTGTAAGCCGGCTGATCGAACTTGGTCCATGGTGTGACATGATCGATGTCGAATTGGATTTGTGGAGCCGATCCGCCAATATCCGGCAAAAAATCGGTTTGGCCCTTTCGCGCGTCGGCGTGATTTCACAGGCGGGTGGCAAAGAAGTCATCGAAGGCGGCTGCCGACGCCGTTTGATTCTCTCCCGGCACGACACGACCACACGACCAACCAATCTGCACAGCAATCTTGTTGACATGCTCGCCGCCTCAGAATGTGACGCGCCGAAACTCGCCTGGCGGTCGCGCACGGTACGCGACAATTTCGAAGCGTTCGATTTGATGCGCGAAAGCCCGAAGCCGCCGATCGTGATCTGCATGGGTGACGTCGGAATCGCCTCGCGCGTACTGTCGAAGAAGTTTGGCGCGTTCGGCACGTTTGCATCGCTCACATCCGACACCGCGACGGCGGCCGGTCAGGCGACGGTGGCGCAGATGCGTACGCTGTATCGCTGGGAGCAGATCACCGCGCGCACGAAAATCTTCGGGCTCATCGGAGACCCGGTGGCGCATTCGCTCAGCCCGCTGGTTCACAACTCGGCGTTCACACATATTGCGTTCGACGGCGTCTATCTGCCGTTTCGCGTTGCAGCGGGATACGAATCCTTCAAGGCGTTCATGGTCGAGGCGATCGCACGGCCATGGCTGGATCTCGGCGGACTCAGCGTCACCATTCCGCACAAGGAGAACGCGCTGCGATTCCTCGTCGAGCGCGGCGAAGAAATCGACCCATCCGCTCGCAGCGCCGGTGCGGTCAACACCCTCTCTTTTCGCAATGACGGACGCATGTTCGGCCACAACACCGATCTACCCGCCATTGTCGAGTCTGCGTGTCGCCTTCTCGCTTACACGAAGCCGCAGCTCGCGGGCCGACGCATCACCATCCTCGGCGCCGGCGGCGTGGCTCGCGCAGCGGTGAGCGCGTTCATGGAACAAAACGCCGACGTCACCGTCCTCAACCGAACCCAGGATCGCGCCCGGGAACTGGCCGAAGAGTTGCATTGTCGAATCGAACCGTGGAGCCGGCGCGACGAAGTGTCCGGCGATTTGCTGGTGAATTGCACGAGCTGCGGAATGGCGCCACAGGATGGCGACTCCCCCATGCCGACCGGGCGACTGGCAAACCATGGCGCCGTGCTGGACACCATCTACCGACCGGATCCGACGCGGCTGGTGCGCGAGGCCCGCGCTGCCGGAATCCCGGCTGACGGGGGATTGGGCCTTTTCATTTCACAAGCACAACGGCAATTCCGTGTTTGGACAGGGCTCGCCGCGCCGGAAGAACACATGATGGCGGTGGCAACGAAGGCTCTGGAAACCGGTGCCATCGGACATTAACACAGGGAATCGACGGCCATTATGCGTTTTCAAGCGGATTTCGCGGTCATGCCGTGTCTGGCGGGCGGATCGCCGTTTGACCTATTGGCCCTTTCCCCGCATCATTTCACCCTGCCAGTCACGGACCTCACCGTTGAGGATGGGTCTCTGGTCAGGAAGCCGACACCGAACCGATGAAGCTACTCTATTGCTCTGATCTTCATGGGAACGAGGGACATTACGCCCGGCTGGCTACGGTGGCGGCCCGCGCGCGACCCGATATCGTCGTTCTCGGCGGCGACCTGCTCCCGGATGAGGCATCCACGCTTCCTGCGAAGATGGGCGTTACGCAGCCACAATGGGTTCGCAAGGAGTTTCGCAAGACCGTTACGACCCTTCGCGACACCACCGGCATCAAGAACATCCTCGTCATATTTGGCAATCACGATTGGAGTAGCAGCGTGACGGCCATGCGAGAGCTGGCCGGCGAGAACCTGCTCTCCATGCTCGACCTGAAAACTCCGGTTTCCATCTCCGGCGTCAATTTCGTGGGCTACTCCTGCACGCCGCCGACGCCCTTTTACGTCAAGGATTTCGAACGCCTCGATCAGACCGGCGATGTTCCCCCGCTTCTGGGCGGTGCCCGCTGGGATCCGCGCTTTTCCCGCCCCGGCACGCATGGGGCCAACCATATCTATCACTCGAGTCCGTCCATGGCCGATGAACTCGCGGGGTTTGTGCCGCCTGCGGCCCCCTGGGTCTTTGTTGCCCATGCCCCGCCGTTCGACAGTGGCCTGGACAAGATGTACTCGCAGCTATCCGTCGGTTCGAAGGCCATCCGCGCTGCCATTGAAAAACACCAACCCATGCTCAGCCTTCACGGCCACATTCATGAATCGCCGAAGGTCACGGGGCAGCACCAGACCAAGATCGGAAACACCGTCGCCGCCAACCCCGGCCAGGGGGGATCGGTGCTCAATCACCTGATCATTGACATCGATGTTGCCGCGAAGGCCGTGCGCGGGATGGAGTTCGGGCAGCAGTCGTGAATCTCCTCCTCATCGGTCATCGTGGCAGCGGCAAGAGCACTGTCGGGCAGATGCTCGCCACGCGGCTTAATTGGCGATTCACCGACACCGATCAAATCATCATCGATCAGACCGGCCGAAGCATTGCGGACATCTTTGCCCGCGAAGGCGAGCCCGCGTTTCGGCGAATGGAGAAGAAGGTTCTGGAGAGCCTGCGCAAGGCCCAGAACCGGGTCATCTCCCTTGGCGGCGGCTCGGTCATGGACCCCGACAATCGATCCCTCGCCCGTCGACTCGGAAAGATTGTCTGGCTTCGCGCCCCGGCGGCCGTGCTGTGGTCGCGCATCTGCAAAGACCCGCATACCTCGCGAACACGGCCGAACCTGACGGCATCGGGCGGACTGGCCGAGGTTGAAACCGTTCTTTCCCAGCGCGAACCGGTTTACGAATCCATCGCCACGCAAATCATCGACACCATGACCATGTCCCCCGCCGAGATCGCCGACTCGATCGAGATGTGGTTCCAGGCCAATGATATGGAAGCCGGGTAGACATTCCACGCGAGGGATGAGAACTGGAGAAGTAAGAATGACTTGCTCTGTAGAAAACCAAGACTCGCCTGACGATCATCAGGTTGTGGGTGATGACTTTCAAGTGCAGGGATCGGTTCTGGCGGTGGAATGAATGGGTGTTGAGCGTCTCGCCGAGTCGTCGCTTGATCATGCTGATGACCGTTTCGACCTGCCAGCGCTGGCCGTATTGTCGGCGTTCAGGCGGGCGTTTGAAGTAGGCACTCATTTGGCGGCGGTACGGGGTGGACGGTGGCTTGTCGGTGGGACGGCCGATCAGCGGCGGAATGAGCGTGCGAAGGCCGTGGTCGTCCCGCGCATGACGATGGACCCACTCGGCGTCGTAGCCGGCGTCTGCCACGAGGGTGCCGAGCGGTCGCCGGGCCAGCGCTTCACCAAGCACCTGTTTGAAATGAAGGTGATCCGGCCCCGGCCCGCGCCCCGGCACGGCCGCGAGGATCAAATGGGTGCGACAGTCGGCCAGGATGCCGACCTTGGGGAATCGTCGATAGGTCATGGATTGCGGGCGTTTGTCGGCGCCGCGCGAGCGTCGGCGAACGAAGTAGTGGCTGACGTGATGGGCCTCGAAGCCGCTGCCGTCGACGGCCGTCAGGGTCGCGCGGCCCCGGAGGAGCCCCGCTTGGCCGGCGAGGGCCAGCGTTTGATCGAGGAGGGCGTGAGCGCCGTTTTTTTAAGAAGCCGGTCTGCGGCTTTTTGCAGGGTGGTCCAGTGAGGAACCTCGGCGAGTTCGATGACGCGGCACAAGTCGGGCGAGTCGATGAGCAGTTGCATGACGCCGCGATAGTCGAGCTTCATGAACTCCTTGAGCGTCAGACAGGCGAAAAGCTGATGCTGGGTGAACTTCTTGGGGCTGTAGCGATGGGAAAACGAAGGCATGGCCCGCCGGGCACAGGCGTAGCCGACCTCCATCATCCTCCGCGGCGATTTGGTGGTCTTCATGACCATCTATCGACAAACCAGTAAATGAAACTGTAGACTTGGTTTTCTACAGAGCAAGAATGACCCCTTTTCTGAGAGAGCATGTCAACACTGCTGCTAAAAATCGCGCCGCCGGCGAAGATCTATGTCGGCGAGATTGACATAGCTGCCATCGACAATGGGCTAATGCTTGATGGAACGCTAGTCGAAGGCTTTATGCCGCCTTGGCCTGTTCAACCGGATGTTCTCCTAGACGCCGTGAACAGAGAATTCATTGGACTGACTTTCGATGCCACGCAGAGCTACTTCAAGCTTGCCAAGGATATCTTTGAAAAATCCGACAGTTTGGTCGCGCGACTGCACGTACCAAATGCCGCGTCGGGATTTGGTCACTACCTTGAAGGCGACAGCAATATCCCACACCTCGAAATACGGTGGGCAAGCGCGGACAGATGCGAGACAATGCTTGCTCAACTCGCAGAAAACGTTTGGTTTTATGACCGATCAACACGTCTGAATGACGAGCGGTGGAAGAACCCGTTTGCGATTGGCCTCGCTGATTTTGGAGATCTGCTGAATGGTTTCGGCTTGAAACAGCCGACAAGATATTTGGTCTCTCCGCTTGACGTAAGCGTTAGTGTGGGGGGCAAACGGTAATTAGGGACGGCAATGATAATGCGAGACAGTCATAGGACGCCCATTCAGGGCTTTATTGGGATGGGCGATTCTTTCCTGGTGCGTTGCACCGGGCTGGGGCTGGAGCGCACCGTTGGTGCTCACGGATGGGATAATGCGGGACAGCAAAAGTTAAGTTAAGAAATGGCTGGCTGTCCCTAATTATTATAGTGAACACGTATTATCATGTTACGTATCGCTCTGCTTCCCAATATGCTTCCGCCTACACAACAGGAATGCATCGCGGCTAGCCCCCCAAAGAATATCGCCCACAGTTTGCCGCTGTCAAAGGCTCCAACAACGCAGATAAATGGGAGCATGATGATTGGTACTACAAATAATCGAGCCGCGACCATGCTTGGCAACTGAACCATGCGATGACGCGCGACAAGGTTAAATGAAACAAAACAGCACATGGCCGGCAATACTTGACAGTACTGGTGCGCCAATAGGAACTTTTCAAGTTCTGGGCTAATTACGATTGGATATGATGCCAATGGGGATAAGACAGCGGATACAACCATTAGCCCTCCAAGAACGCGAAGCCCCAGAGGTCCAGAAGTTCGAGCACTATTGATACCCAGTGGTAGTGCTCCGAAAAGACCAAAGCCGAAAATCAAGCCCCACCAGATGTGTTGTCCAATGGGTGCCAGCGATCGTACGTCACCCCCAACCAACTGTAAAATCGCGTATATACACAACTGTATTGCCGGAATCCCTAGGACTATGATTAAATTGCAAATCGCCCATGCACATAATGCCACGTGTAGCTTGCGCATGAGGATCAAATCTGACAAGAAACTCAGTCTTTCAGGTCTGAGTGAAAAGGAAAGAGGCGTTCCACACTCGGTACACCTACCGTCGAACTCATTGCCACTCATATCGTAGCCGCAATTAACACAAGGAATATGGCCATGTACAACTGACATTTGCTCGGCTATTGGCAAAGTGTACTCTCGAGATCGATAAAGGCCGTGCAACTTTTGGATGTAGGTGGGAATGGTGGGCAACAATACCTAAATCCGTCACAGCCACTGAATTTATAACACCCTGATTGCCCTGCGTGTGCGGCACAAGGTAATTAGGGACAGTCACCTAATAACTCGCACTTCTCCGTACCGGTTTTCGACGGCCGCTTCGGCGATCCGCCTTTTCCTTCTTCG
>CAZSBF010000157.1:0-6222 GCA_964605185.1 uncultured Planctomycetaceae bacterium | reverse complement strand
AATCCGCCTCCTCCGCCCCAGCTTGACCCGCCCGACCAACCGCCGCCGCGCGAGCCCCGGCTCATGTTGCTGATCATGCTGGCGACGATCAAGGCATCGCCCAGTCCGCCGCCCCAACGGCTGTAATAGCGACGCCGATTTCGCGTGATCGACCCGCCCGCAATGCCCGCAATAATGATGAACACGACGAACATGGTGAAGCAGGCACTCAGCGCCCCGCCTTGGCCCCTCTTGCCTCGTCCTTGCTTCGGAATACTGACGTTCGGCGCGCCGCTCAACTGCACCTGATATTTGCCTGCGATCGCCTGCGCCATCGCCACCGTGCCGAGCATGATGCCCTGCGAGTAATCGCCTTTCCGAAAGTACGGTGCAAAGTACGACTGTGCAATTCGGTCCGTCAGTAGATCCGGCAATACGTCCTCAACCCCATCCCCCGTCACAATTCGCCACTTGCGATCCTTCACTGCGACCGCCACGAGGCAGCCGTTGTTCTTGTCTTTCGCCCCCAGCCGCCACTTACGGGCCGTTTCGATCGTCAGCGTGTACAGATCGCGCCCGCCCGCCGTCTCCATCGTCCACACCTTCAGCTGCGCCCCGGTCTTCTGCTCCAACTCAAGCAACCACGTGTTTAACTTGGACTCCGTGGCATCGTCGATAACGCCCGCAGCGTCGATGACACCCGTTCGCGGCGTGTCGTCGGCGCGCACCATGCCCGACGCGGATGCCACGGCCACCACCACGGCAAGGCATGCATGAGCCTTGAATGTCCTGCAGAATCGTCTCATCGATTATTCACAGTTCGCCGCCGCAGCCAGCGCCTCGGCGTCCTCATTCAGCGCGATCAGTTCGTTCCACCCATGCTCGCCACCCGTGCGCACCGCATTGGCCAAACCCGAAAGTGAACGGCCGATCAACTGCCCACATTGGGAAATCACCGAATCCGCGGTGTGATAATCGCGCTTGCCGTTGAGCCACAGATACCCCCGCATCGCTCGTAGCAGGTGCCGCCCGACGTCCACCTCCAACGCCTCCAGTACTTCCGCACGGCCGCCCGACGACAATAAACCCTGTCGAATGCGCAGAAGAACCCGTTTGAATTCCCGCTCGCATTGCAATCGCACATGCGTGTCGGCGAATGTCAGATCGATGAAATAGTCCTTCCCCGTCGCCGTCACATGCCGCTGATGAATCTCCAACAGCTCCAGCGGAAACGTGTCCAGCGATGCCGCGATGTACTCCGGCGTCATCAGGAGCGGTGCTGAAAATCCTCGCCGGCCCAACTCCGCTCCGTGCTCCGCCAATCGCCGAACCAACGGCAGCTCGACGCGCGACAACACCGCAACAGTTTCGATTCCCTCGTCGTCCCCACCAGCGCGATCATCCAATGCCGCTCCAAAGACCGTCAGCCCCAGGAACCCGTCGCCATAAATCCCGGACAACAGCCCTGCCAAATGATCTAGTGGCCCGCGTAACCGGGGTGAAACACTCGGCGTAACGTGTAATACGGCGGCACTCATGGAGATACCCTCAATCGGCGCTATCTATGCGCCGCCCGGTAAGCATAAGGACGATTCACCCCCCGGGCCATTACACAACGCGCGAATCTTTCTAACAGGCCGCTGCCATGTTTCACTTCCTTTGACAACTCCCCTTATTTGCGTTGCGCTCCCACAAATGGACCTCTTCGCCGAGAACCGCCGCAAGGCCATGGAACGCGTGCAGCCGCTCGCCGTGCGCATGCGCCCGCGCACCCTCGACGAGTTCTGCGGACAGCAGCACTTCCTCGGTCCCGGCAAACTACTGCGCCGCCTGCTCGAATCCGACCGGCTGACCAGCGCCATCTTCTATGGCCCCCCCGGCACCGGAAAAACCACGCTCGCCCAGATCATCGCCGGCTACACCAAGGCCGCCTTCGAATCCGTCAACGCCGCGACTATCGGCGTCAAGGACGTCCGCGAGATCCTGGCCCGCGCCAAGGACCGCCTTGCCGACGATGGCCGGCGCACCGTGCTGTTCCTCGATGAAATTCACCGCTTCAATCGCGCGCAACAGGACGTGCTGCTCGGCGATGTCGAAGACGGCATCGTCATCCTCATTGGCGCGACCACCGAGAACCCCTTCTTCAGCGTAAACGCCCCGCTCGTCTCGCGCAGCCAGATCTTCCAGTTTGAACCGCTCAGCGAGGGCGATATCCGCGCACTCATCCAGCGCGCCCTCACCGACGACGAACGCGGCCTCGGCAAGCACCGCGCCACCATCACCGACGAGGCCTGTGCCTTCCTCGCCACTACCAGCGACGGCGACGCCCGCCGTGCCCTCACCGCCGTCGAAGTCGCCGTACTCTCAAACACCAATCCGAGCCGCGACCCCGAAAATCCGAGCCGCGACCGTGAGGGAACGGGTTCCCTCAGCATCACCCTCGATGTCGCTCAGGATTCCATCCAGCGAAAAGCTATCGTCTACGACGGCACCGGCGATCAGCACTACGACGCCGCCAGCGCCTTCATAAAATCCATGCGCGGCAGCGACCCCGACGCCGTTGTCTACTGGCTTGCCCGAATGCTCGAGGCCGGCGAAGACCCGCGCTTCATCGCCCGACGCATCGCCATCTGCGCCGCCGAGGACGTCGGCAACGCCGATCCCCAGGCCCTGATCCTCGCCAACGCCGCCGCACAGATCACCATGTTCATCGGCATGCCCGAATGCCAGTTGCCGCTCGCCCAGGCCGCGATCTACATCGCCTGCGCCCCAAAGAGCAACGCCAGCGCCGTCGCCATCTGGGCCGCCGCCAGCGACGTGAAAAAAGGCCGCACCATCCCCGTGCCGCGCCACCTGAAAGACACGCACTACAAAGGAGCCGCCCGCCTCGGCAGCGGCGAAGGTTACCAATACGCCCACGATTTCGAAGACGGCATGGTCGGCCAGGACTACCTCGGCGTAGACAAGACATACTACATGCCCACCGACCGCGGCCATGAAAAAGCGATGGCCGACTACTTGGAGAAATTCAAGGCGCTGCGCAGTACAAAGTGAGGCCCATCATTCGACTTTACCTCGTTCCGCATTAACTTTGCTTCAATCCCAGAGCAAACTGCAACGCTCGATCGAGTTCAATTATTCGCTCTTTGCCCAGCGACCCCATCAAATGCAGTAACCGATGCTTGGAAACCGTCAAAATGTTATCCAAATTGATTACACTGGGGCGGGGCAGTCCCTCTTGGCGACCAATTGGCACTTCACTCAACAACCCCCGCTGAGTGCGAGTAACCAAGGCGACTACAACCGCCCCGATCGAATTGACAATTTCATCGCGGGTAAGAATGACCACCGGTCGAGAACCAACCGGCGGAGCGAGTTCGACCCACCAAACCTCGCCGCGCCTCACATTACTGCCCTTTTGTGTCGGGTTCGTAGGGCTCTACGCCCCCCAATTCTGGAATCAGCCCCAGTTGAGTTGCCGCTACTTGCTCCGGAGTCACATCCGTAATCGAGCTCGCCACAAGGTATTCGCGCACCGCCTCGTCGACGATGACATTCATGTCTCGACCTTGAGCGTCAGCCAGCTTTCTCAGCGATTCGATCAGGTTATCCGAGAGGTTGACGGTCATGCCCTAATTCTATCAGGTCACAATGCTGACAGCCAAACAATGAGAGAGGCCCGCTAATAGTCGGCTCAGTCCTTTTCGACCGGCCCAAGTCTATTCACGACTGAGCAGGGTTTCGTAGCCATGCCCTACAGGGCCCTGCAGCCGTCAGGGCCTTGGCCAACTCAGCTTACCCCAAGCTGAGTTCACACTCGCCTCAAGGCTCCGGCTCCGGCGTCTCCTCATCCACAATCTCCCGAAACGCCGGCGACGGTGCCGGCCGCGCCGGCTTTGCGACCGCCTGTTGCACCGGCCGCGCGTCATTCGATGTCTGCGTGCGAATCCATCCCATGATCAGATAATCCGCGCTCAGCTTGCCCTTGATCAGGCTCGCCTCGTAGTCAATGCTCATCGCCGAAAGCCCCATCTCGTCGACCACCTTCTGCGTCTGCTCCGGCGACAGTATGTCAAAATACCCCTTTTCCTTAAGCAATGCCGCCAGTTGATCCGCCGTCTCGCGCCCCAAAGTCGTCGCCCGCCGCCGATCCTTCGCATCGCCAAAGGGCAGAATCGCCAGTCGCGGATTCTTCGATCGATCCGCCCGCACCGAAATCGCATCGGCCACCTGCTCCGCAAGACGCTTCGCCGACGATGGGTCGGCCGTCATCTCCGGAATCGATTCGCCCTTGCCAGCATGAACATCCACCAGCTTCGCCCGAATGGCCGACGCCGATTCCGACAGCGCCGCAGAATACGTTCGGCCAGTTACACCGTTCACATATTTACGAACCTGCTGCTCCACATCCGACAGCGACGCAACCGAAAGCTCCTGCGCCACGACATTCCCATTTCGATCAATGATGAACCGCGCCGGCAGGTCGTAGCTCCAGTTCGGCGCCAGCCACTCCCGAATTCCGGCCTTCGCTGCTTCCGGAATCACCACGCACGGAAAATTCGCGTTCGACGCGTGAAGCATCGGCACGATCACGCTCCCCCACTTCTCCTCGGGGTCGAGGCTGCAACCAATCACCTGGAATCCTTCGTCGTCCAGGTCATCCTGCAACCGCGCCAGCATCGTCATCTCCTCGCGCGTTCGCCGAGACCACGATGCCCAGAAATCAATCAGGATCACCCGATGTCGAAATCTCGCCGCGAACTCCTTTAGGTCGCGCGCATTGAGCACCGGCGGAATGTCAGGATACCGATAGGCAAACGTCGCGGGCTGCGGCGAAGACGACGGTGCCTTCCCCTGCGTGTGCCACGAGTTCTCAAGTGGATATCCATCCGACGTGCACCCGCCGGAAAGCACCATCGCGCCCATCGCCCCCACGATGACGAGGATGAACGCAAACACCGGCAGCCTTGCAAAAAAGCGCCCCGGCATTTCGACTTTTCGAAGTTTCGAAGTTTCGACGTGTTGTTTCAACCGCGCAGACGTGATCATCCGTGACCTCCGTTCGTCCGTATCGCTCGTAGTGTACTCTAACTAACGGCAGGGGTGGCGATCAAGCTTGTGCCATGGCAGGCTCGAGCGGCGATTCTTGCGCCCGCTTGACCAGAACATGCATCCGCTCGCGCACCTCCTGTGCCATGCGGGAGTTAGGAAACTCCGCCACAATCTCCCGCCCAACCTCCAGCGCCCCGGGCCAGTTCCCTTCCGACACCGCCAGCGAGAACTGAACCCCCATGTTGTGCAGCTTCGCCCGAAAGACGCCGCGAGCGCTCTCTTCCAACGCCGCCGCCTCGTTGGGAGTCAGATACTGATCCAGTTCCTTGAGCAGCGCAATCCCGCGATCGACCTCGTTCCGCTGCACCGACTCGTCCCATTCCTTCAGGAGCCGGCGCTTCTGCACATCGCGCGCCTGGCCAAATGCTTTCGGCAACCCGCGCACCTCGGCGTTGTTCGGATACTGTGCCAGGAGCCGATCCATGTCGCGCCGAGCAGCGTCCCAATGTTGGGCCTCAAGGTGAACATGAACCCGCTGCACGGCCTCGTGTACTTTCTCGTCCTGTTCGCGCGTGTGCGACTGATCCACTTCCTCGCGCAACCGGGCCGCCTCATTCTTATAGCCATGCCGCGACGCCAGTTGCTCAACCAGCGCGTTCGCCGCTTCATAATCCCCCTTGATGATCTCTTCGTTAATCGCCAGACGCAGGGCATTCCGCTCCTTCACACGATGCGTGATGGATCGAGCCATGTCCGACAGCACGGAATTCTCAGAGATGACATTAAGCTGCCGAGTGTGTTCCTGAACGTTCGCCTGCAGATCGCGAAGCACGTCATACATCCGAAACGTGCTCGCCTCAATCTTCAACACCAGATCGATCAGGCTCCACAGGAAAACCACCGCCGATGCTGTCAGAAGCCCCCCGCCCAGAATCGTTAGTCCTGCCACAGCTTGGCCGGTCCAACCGCCTGTCTTGCCCACCAATGACAGCAGCCCCACACCGGCCAGCGCAATAAGACCCATCGAACCGAGCCATCGGCCGATCAGAGAGCGTCGTCGAATGTGGTCAAATCGTTGTGGTACGTCGGCCATGGGGCACTCTATTAATATTCAACGGCGGACGTGGCGAAGTTTGGCAGCCGAATCTAATAAGAGTCTAGGCATCTGCTAAGTGTCTGTCAATCAACTCT
>CAZSBF010000156.1:0-6241 GCA_964605185.1 uncultured Planctomycetaceae bacterium | reverse complement strand
ACCACTGGTAGGGCAACTGCCGGGTGACCGGCATGCGACAGGCCGCCGCCGGCGAGGCGCCGTTTGACCCCGATTCCATTGATGTTCGCCAAGCCTACGACAAGCCCGGCGAGTTCGACGCCCACGTCGCAAAGCTTGAGCACTTCGTCGCCGCCCATCCGTTCGATGCGGACGGCCTCTTCCTGCTCGGCTTCATTAAGGCCTGCAGCGGCAATCCCGTCGGAGCGACCGCCGTCTTTGAGAAGTATCTGGCCCTTCGCGATGCCGACCAGTCCGTCCGACCATTCATCGAGCGTGTCGGCGGCGCCAATTAGTCTTCACGCCGTCGGCCGATCCAACTTCGCACACACATACCCATCGATCACCGTCGTTTCGTATCGGCGCAGATGCACCGAGTCGGACAGCGTGCAGGTGCCGGTCTCAAGGCTGAACGGCCACTGATGCCACGGACAGGTAACGACCGCGCCGTTGACTTCTCCCGCCGCGAGATTGCCTCCGGCGTGCGGGCAACTGTTTTTCGTCACGATGAATCGTTCGGGGTCGGCCAGTCTGAAGATGGCCAGTTCCAAATCGCCCACAACCACGAATCGGCCTTTGCCGACGGCGCAGTCCTCCACGCGGGCGAGTTTCGTCCAGGGGTCTGTGTTCACAGGTGGAGATGATAGCCCGGCGCGGAACCGCGCTGGGCGCCGGGTTGCGGGCGGGTTATTTGATCGGGTGCTTCGAGCCGCGGAACGGCCGCTCGGCCAGCACCAGCTCGCCAAGGTCGTCGGTCAACATGCGGGCGTCGAGGTCCCAGGTGCGAGAGATGGCGCGGTTGTTATCTTCCACGGTGCTTCCCACGCCACAGCCGACCAAGCCGGGCAGACACATGGCGACGAGCACGAGACAAAAGACGATTCGCTTGGCCATTGGGCACCTTTCCTTCACGGATCAACTTCCCCGGCAGGGCGGTTCGACGGGTCGCGTTGGAGGCGACTCGTGCGGAGGGCATGCGTCGGCGGGAATCCCCCCACCGGCGACGCCTATTCTATCACCGGCAGGCGGATGCCGTCAACGGACGACCCGGCTTCCGGGGCGGCGGGCGCTGCGGATTCGGGCGTGGCGACGCCTGACAATGCCGATAACCACTCGCGGTAGCGATAAGCAATGCCGGCGTCCTCGCCGATCGCCTTGAGCCGGCGGAGGAAGCGCTCGTATTCATCGCTCTGCCACGACTGGGCATTCTCATCGCAGAAGTAGATTCGACACCCCAGCGGCCGATGCTCGCGGGCCGTGCACATACCATCGACCTGGTACGGGCATGATTCATCGGTGACGACGGGCTTCCACGCGTGTTTCATTCCGTCGCTGAAATACGCCAGTTCAACATCAGTGACATAGAGCCGGTGGCCGAACTGCTTGAACTTGCAACAGGCCCCGCGATTGGTGCAGACCGGCTGGTGCGCGGTGATCGTTGCATCGACATCGCGGTACAGCTCGCGCATCAACTCTGGTAGTCCCATCGCGCTCATGTCGGCAAGTCCTCGACGCGTTTGGCCGTGCGGCGGATTTCGATCTGCACGAAGTCGTAGGCGTTGCCCTTGTTCATGCCGGGGCAGCCCTTGGCGGCGTCGGCCCAGTCGTCGGGCGTGTCCAGCAACGAATCCCAGAACGGCCACGTCCGGCATTGCAGCGGCCGCACAGGGTAGATGGAGCAAGTGCGCTTTCCGCCCTCGGTCTTGAGGAAGCAGCAGTCGCCGTTTTTCTTGTTCTCGGTGAGCGAGTAGCGAAAGCCCACGCGGCGGAGGTGCTCCTTGGAGAGCGTGCCGTCGGTGCGGCCGATGAAGGCGGCGATGCGCCTGATCTCCTCGCGGGAGAGATAGACGTATCCCGGCGCGCCGGTGCAGCAGTTGCCGCATTGGGTGCAGGAGAAGTTGAGTCCGGCGTGGTACCAGGGGGGTTTTTTCATGCGGAGGGGATTGTAATGGCGTTGAGGGATCTGGAGGCTGAGGGGGGAAAGGGAACAGGCGGGGAGGCGTTGCCGCGCAGCGGCAAGAAAATCTGAGTTGTTACAAATGGGTTTGCGGTTGTTAGTCTTTTTATCGCGAGGACGCGGGCGCGAATGCGGATTGGCCCGGTGCGGTCGCGGAATCTCCGGGGTTTTCTTCATACGTCTATCAATCTTGCTCGGCGTTTCACGCGGTTCGGAGATTGTTGGTAAGTGGTTGTGGGGGTGAGGGTTGGGCCCGTTGATGGTAGTGTTCTTGGGGTCGCATTACTTACGAATGCGAGGTTCACAAAAGTGGATCATTAACAGCCGACTTGAAAAACATGTAGGTACGCCCGCTCCACTTCTCTGCAGGTTCTCTCTGCAAGCCGGGTCGGGCATTGGTTCATCGAACGACAAGTGAAATAGGGAGAGCCCGCGCAAAAAAAAGGCCGGCAGCGAACGCCGCACGGCAACCCTACCGTTAGACGTTGTCGGTCGGCACATCACACGGAGTGTGATGGCTCTTGACTCGACATGCACACATGGGTGCTCGTCAGTCGGGTTGCGGGACGCTTCCCCCGAAGGTTCCCGCTTAGCGTTGGGGCGTTCGCTGTCGCCAATTAAAACATAGCACAGGAATCAAAATGGGCAACCGAAAAATGAAAAAATCCGGCGGCGGCGCGACTTATGGCACCGTCGAATCCGCGGCGGTTTTTGCCGACGATGCGTCGGCCGTCGGGCGCGTGAGGCCGGTGCCGTTGGCGGCCTTTGTGGCGGCTGCGTTAAGAAGTTTTTCAAGCGCGGCGGCGCGTTCTTCCGGCGATGAGTCGCGGGCAAACCCAACCCAGTTGGGAGCGAGCTTTCGGGCAAGTTGAATCAAGCGCTCATCGGTCTGGGCATCATTATTTTGGATGTTGATGCTCGACTTCAGCCGATCGTGTAGCCGGGCGATGACGGTTTCGCGCGGGAAGGTGAGCAATCGCGATTCCGCGTCGTCCTCGGTGGAGAGCGATGCGAGGAGCTTGTCGACCATCGCACTACGGCGATCCGTCACGTCGCGTAGCGCCGCTTTGACTGGCTCATCCACGGGGACAGGTCCCGACGCGAGCGCGGCTTTTGCAGACTCAATGAGATTGATTGCGTCGGCGAACATGGCGGCCTCGCCGGCGGATTCGGTGCGCTGGCGAATCTCGTTGAAGACGGTCGCAGTCAGCGCGGATACCACGGCCGCATCGCCCTTGGATTGCTCGAGGAGTTCGCGGAGGCGTTGCAGGGCAGGGGCATCTTCGTGGGCCTTGAGCCGGGCGGCGATGCAACGCGTGGCGAGTTGCACGAAGCGAGGCCCGGCCGTCTCTTCAAGGAGGGTCATGGCTTGCTCGAAGCTGGCGGAGCTTGTGGCGAATTCGCCGAGGTTCCACTGGGCATCGGCCATTCGCTCGAGCACTTCGGCCTTGCGAGATTTGGAGAGCTGCTCGAACTTCGCCGGGGCCGATTTGCCGCCGGGCGCGCCGGCCGGGCGGGTGTCGGTGGCGAGCGGCTTGAGAATCTCCAGGCGTCGGCGTTGGGCGACCTTGTCGGTTGGGCGATCGAATTCATCACTGACCTTGATTTGCTCCTCTGGTGGAAGCTGTGCGGCGATTTGAAGGTAGCTGGCCCAGGCGCGTTGGCGGACATTGGCGTCCGGCTCGGTTGTTTGATTCAGGCGTTCGGCGAGCGCTCCGAGGTCGCCGCGGCGTCGACCGCACTTGGCCATGCTCTCAGCGGCGGCAAGACGAATTTCAGCTTCGGGATCGCCAAGGTTGGCACGGATGGCATCGGCTGCGTCGTTGTCACCAAATGCCGCGAGGCCGGCGATCGCGGCGCGGCGCGTGCGGATCGATTGCGACGCGTTCATTTCCGCGCGAAACACGCTGCGAAATCGAGCATCGCTGATGGTGGCCATCGCGGTGAGGAATTGCACGCGGAGGTCATCCTGATTCTGTCGAATTTCGGAGTACCGGTCGGCGAGGGCCTTGGGGATCGCGGCGATCTGGTCGGTGGGAGCGAGCTTGGCCGATTCGGGCCGACGGCTGGCACGAGCGAGCGAGAGGGCCGCTTCGCCCACGACGGCAGGAACATCATCGTGCAGGCTTTCGAAGAGCAGGCCGATGGCGGCGGGGTCTTCCAGTCGGCCGATGGCGTTCACTTGTGCCACGCGCACGGTCGGGTCGGATTCCTGCATGACGGCGCGCGACATCGTGGCGAACGCGCCCGGCAGGCGCAGGTCGCCGATGATCTTGGTAGCGGCGAGTCGCACGGCGGAGTTCGGGTCGGTAAGGAGTTCCGTAAGGCGGAGCTTCGTCTCCTGCGGGATGTCTTTCCGGTCGGTGATGAGGTCGTTTACCAGATCGATGCCGAGCAGTCGCACGGCCGGCACGGCATCTTGCAGAAGGCTGAGAAGCCGGCGGGGGCGTTCGGCCTCGGAGGTCTTGTGAAAACCTTCGCGATATGCGGCGACGAGCCGCGTAGTGAGGGCGGTGGACTCGTTTGCGGCCTTGCGCAGTAGGATGGCCCGCTGGTCATTTCGCATTTTGAGCCAGTCGAGGTCGGTGACGTTCTGGTTTTCCTTCCACCACGCGAGGGCGGCGTCGCCGTCGGCGAAGTCGAGGTTTGTGCCGAGCCGGCAGGCGTTGAGGGCGAAGGCCTGGACGGTCTGGCTGGGGTCGTTCAGCAGGGCCATGAGGGCTTCAATGGCCGCGAGGTTGTCGCCCATGGCCCCGAGGGCGTTGATGGCGGCAAGGCGTTTGTCAAGGTCGATCGAGGCGTCGGATGCGATGGGGCTGAGGTGCTGGACAACGTCGCGCGTTTCGAAGCGGAGCAGTGCGTTCGTGACCGCGTCGTTTAGCAGGCTTCGCTTATCGCCAAGCAGGGCGAGCAACGCGGGGATGAGGTCGCGCGACGGGGCGTTGGAGTCGGCAATGGCCTCGCAAATGGCCGTTTGTGCGGCAAGATCGCCGGGGCGGGCCGAAAGGAGTTCGGTGAGCTTGGCGATCGCATCGGCGGTGGCGGTTTCGAGGAGGCGGGTTGCGCCGAATCTTCGGGCCTCGGGGGTGTTGTTGCTCTTGATGAGGTTGTAGTGGTCGGCGAGTTGCTGTGCGTTGAGGGCCGAGGGGCGAACGCGACGCTCCTTGGCGGTTTCAAGGCGGGATTCACCGGCAGGCTGAGAACTTGCAGGGATCGACCGGCCGGGCTGACCCAGTGCGGAAAGAAGAGCAAGAACTATGGCCGTGGTCAGTCCCATTCGTCACTCGGTCCGGATCTGTAAAGGCCTCATCCAAGGTTGTTACCTTCGCTGCCGTCGTGGGATGCCGTTGAATCGGCTGAGATCCCGCTAAACTCTTTGTAGCAATTGGCGCGCGAGGGGTCAATGAAGAATGACCGAATTCACAGTGATTCGGTTAGTTTTTCTCGGCAGAAAGTGGGACGAAACTCCGCGCAATTCACGCGTTGCGGTTGGTAATTGGCAGATATTCCTCGTAGGCAAAATGCGCCTGACTGTGGTGTGAGATTGTCTTGTGCGGGTTTGCACCGTCTCGAATCGGCAGGGCGGGCCAACGGGCGATTTCATGACCCGAGGCAATCGCGGCGCGGTATTCGCTAACTATATGCCATATAATGAGTTACGAGCGTGTCCCAATGGTTTTGGCATTGCCACGTCGCACCAACTGGGTGAGAATCGACGTTTTATCAACGGGGCAGGCCGGTTTTGTGGTCAGCCGCGTAGGTTCTGTGTGCCGATCTGCAACCTAGGGGGCGGTGAATCATAGAATTAGGCATCGGCGAAGCTGCCATGCCTCACACCGCCGATCTGGATCGGATAAACTTCATGCGAATGAGTTCGCGAGATATGCACGTAACACGTCGAATCGCTTTTACCTTGGTTTTTTCGCTCGTTGGGCTGGGTCTTTGCCCGGCTGCAAAGGGCCAGGCCCCTGCGTCTGAGGGGTCGGATGCCGCAAAGAAACCACCCACGGCCCAGTCGCACCCGAACAATCCGGAGATGTGGAACGTCGAGGCCATGATGGACGAGGCGGTGTCGCAGATCGCCCGGCGCTACAACCTGAGCACGGCACAAGAGAACTACACACGATTGCTGCTCAAGAAGCGCACCCTTGCGTTTCTGGAGTTGCATGAGAAGGACGTCCGCGAGTTACTGAAGGAATCCATCGACCTTCGAACCGGGGCGAAGAAGCCGACGTTCGAGGCGTACATGAAGTGGGCGGCCCGTGC
>CAZSBF010000155.1:0-6288 GCA_964605185.1 uncultured Planctomycetaceae bacterium | reverse complement strand
AAGTGGGGGGTTTCGAGAGTATTAGCGAGGCAAACATGTCGCCGTAACTCGTTAGCTTGACGCAGGTTATGCGATGGATTGCCTTTCAAGATGTTTCCAAACTTTTCCCAAACTCACAGGCGATGAAGCTCTCGTTTCCACGGAGGTTATCGGGCGCGCACAATCGCTGAGTCATAGTAGTTAAACGTTCCTGGCGGTCCACGGGTTCAGGAAACCCCGCGATGTGACTGCATCGTTACAATTCGTACGTCCATTGTTTGAACCAGGCTGGCGGAGAATCCCCTTGAGTCAAACTGCAAACGCTCGAATCGTGCGGTGCTGGCACTGCAAAGGCATGATGAAGGTCGCTGCCCGGGCGTTGTCCGTGTTCTGTCCCCATTGCCAGAAGCGGGCGAGTCTTGAAGATTTGGTCATCGTCGGTTCGCACCCCGGCAAGAGCCTGATGACCTGCGGGGATATTCGCATTGAGCGATCGGCGCGATTGCAGGTCGACGTCTATGGCAATCGCGTTGAGATTCATGGGAAGCTCAAAGGGCCGGTGATTGCAAATGTATCGGTGACGGTGGGGGCCACGGGGCATGTGGTCGGCGATATTCGAGCGCCGCGGATTACCGTGATGGAAGGCGGGCTGATTGAGGGTCGATGCGAGATGACGCGCGTGGTTGAGACGCCGGTGGTGGAGGTGGAGTCGCCTGACGCTGTGCCGCCGACGCCGACCGAGGAACCGTCGTCAACCGTACGTCCAAGACCGCTACTTCGACCAGAGGCTCAGGGCTGATTCTATTTAGTAATCAGTAGACCTTTCGAGATTCCCTCAACGATCAGCACCACAAGCGGAGGAAGGAACACACCCGGCAACAGGTTGGCTGCGGGGATCTTCTTGATTTCAAGAAGCATGAGCGACGTGGCAATGAGGATGACGCCGCCGACGACGTTCATGAGTTGTATCGACACCTCCGGCAAGCCGCTTGCTCCGTAGTGCGAGGCGAGAGCAAGACCGCCTTGAAAAATCAGCACGGTGAGAACGCTAAACAGCACGCCCAATCCCATTGAGGCTGCAAGGGCCATTGAACAGAAGCCGTCGAGGAAGGATTTGATGTAGAGAAGGCTTGGGTCGGATTGTGTGCCATTGTTAAGACATCCAAGAAGCGTCAGCGGTCCAACACAGAAGATGACGCTAGCCGTCAGGAAGCCCTCGGCGAAGCGACCGCCCTGTCCGTGACCGCCGAAGCGGCGGTGGATCACGCCGCCAAGACCTTCCAGGCGTTCGTGAAGGCGCAGGGCGGTGCCAATGATCGCGCCGACGAGCAGCGAGCCGATGGCAACCATTCCGACCCGGGCACCGTAGGTTGGAATGTCGCCGCCATACATGGAGACGATCTTATTCATCGCGCCGATGGATGCGTCGAGGCCGAGCAGGACGGTAAAGAGGCCGAGGGCGTCGAGGATAATCCGTTGATAGCGTTCGGGGATCCGCGTGGATGCCGCGAGGCCGACGGTGCTGCCAATGGCGACCGTGGCGGTGTTGACGAGCGTTCCGTTGAGAATGGACCACATGGCGGACATGCTCCGGAGCGTGGAGTCTATTCGGTCGCCCATGCCGCGAAAGGGGGGCGGCTCGCGTTTATTGGGCGCAGAAAAAAGCCCGATCGGATGGGGTCCGTGGAGCCCACCCGATCGGGCATATAGTCGGCTATCGAATTACCACGCGAAGTGGGCGAAGGCCTTGTTGGCATCGGCCATGCGGTGGACGTTTTCCTTGGTTGTGACGGCGGCGCCGGAGTTGTTGTAAGCGTCGAGAAGCTCAGAGGCGAGTCGCTGGGCCATGGGGCGGCCCTTTTTGGCGCGGGCGGCATCCAGCACCCAGCGAATTGCCAGGGACTGGGCACGGCGGGGATTGACGGACATGGGGACCTGGTAGTTGCTTCCGCCGACGCGCTTGCTTCGGATCTGTACGCTGGGGCGAACATTCTCCAAGGCACGTTCGAACACTTCGTTCGGCGGCGTGTCTTTCACCTTGTTGCTGATTTGGTCGAGAGCGTCGTAAAAAATCTTCTCGGCAACGGTCTTCTTGCCGGACCACATCATGCAGTTGATGAACTTGGAGATGAGGCGGCTGTTGTACCGCGAGTCGGGGCGAAGTTGCTCGCCTGAATGGGTCCACTTCTTAAAGGCCATGTCTGATTTCCTTATTTCTGGTGTGCGACGAAATCGCCGCACGTTGCCGGTGAATCAATCACCGAACGCCATACTGGGCCGGCCACACGCCAAGCCCTTGGATTGAATACGAATGCTACTTCTTCCGCTTGGTGCCATACTTGCTGCGGGACTTGTTGCGGCGGACGCCGAACTTATCCTGGTCTTCAACGCTGGCACAGTCGAGCACGCCGCGGACGATGTGATAGCGAATACCGGGGAGGTCGCGCACGCGGCCGCCGCGGATGAGAACGATGGAGTGTTCCTGAAGGTTGTGCCCGATACCCGGGATGTAAGCGGTGATTTCGCGGCCATTGGAGAGACGAACGCGTGCAACCTTTCGGAGGGCCGAGTTCGGCTTCTTGGGCGTCATCGTCTTGACGATGAGGCAGACACCGCGCTTCTGCGGGGAGACTTCCAAGTCTTTCGACTTGCTCTTGCGAGCCTCGGAGAGCCGCGGTCGCTTACAAAGCTGATTGATCGTTGGCATGTAAACCTCTGTTATCGCTCGGCTTGGCGATTTCCTAGCCAAAGTCGAGCCGCGTAGTTTAGGGGCCGGTCGCCTTTCCTGCAAGCGACCGGCCCGGAAAGTCAATTAGTGGCCGCTGGTGATCTCGGCCGGGGGTTCAAGGTCGCGACCGGTCTCGCCGCCGAGACTCGGGGGAAGGTGCGTATTTGCCAAGGCTGCTGTCGCCTCAGCGATCAGCTTGGATTCCAAGGCCTCTGCCTGGGCTTCTTCTTCGCTGATTCCGCCTGGTAGGGACGGCATCTTGACCTCGATGATCTCCTCTTCGATCGGCTGACCCAAGTGCTGCAGGCCCATATCCTGGAACCGCTTGAAGCCTGTGCCGGCCGGTATGAGGTGGCCAAGGATGACGTTTTCCTTGAGGCCGTTGAGGCGGTCAATGCCACTCGCAAGCGAAGCCTCGGTGAGAACCTTCGTGGTCTCCTGGAAGCTGGCTGCGGAGATGAACGACTCGCTCTGCAGGGCGGCCTTGGTGATGCCGAGGAGCACCGTGGTGGCGGTGGCCGGCTTGGGCTTTCGACCCTTGGCCGGTGCCTTGCCCGCTTCTTCGAGCTGCTCGTTCACGGCGTTCAGCTCTTCCTTGGTGACGATCTGATGCTCGGCGAATTTCGAGTCGCCGGGATCGACAATCTTCAGGCAGCGGTTGAGCCGCTCGTTCTCATGCTTGAAGCGGAACTTATCGAGTACCTCGCTCGGCAGAAGCTTCGAGTCGCCGGGCTGATCGACCTTCACCTTGCTCAACATCTTCATGACGATGATTTCGATGTGCTTGTCGTTGATGCTCACGTTCTGCGAGCGATAGACGGCCTGCACCTCTCGGAGCAGATAATCCTGCAGTGCTTCGTTGCCCTTGACTGCGAGGATGTCGTGCGGCACGAGCGGGCCGTCGCACAGCGGATCGCCCGCCTCGACGCGGTCGCCGGCGTGGACGAGCAGGTGCTTGTCCTGCGGAACGTGATGGTCGCGCGGTTCCAGATCCTTCGTATCCGGGTGGATCACGAGGGTCATCTTGCCGCGGCGTTTGTCGCTTCGGATTTCGACGGTGCCGGAGATTTCAGCAAGGACGGCGGGCTCCTTCGGCTTGCGGGCCTCGAAGATTTCCGTGACGCGGGGCAGACCACCGGTGATGTCCTGCGTACCGGCGAGTTCTCGCGGTCGGCGGGCAAGCAGGTGACCGGCCTTCACTTCCTGACCTTCGGAGACTTCGATACGAGCCTTCGCCGGCAGATAGTGGTATTCAAGAATCTTGCCGTTCTTGTCCTCGATGACAATCTGCGGGTTTTTGTCGCCGCGGTGTTCGACGACGACGAACTTGGCCGTGGAGGCCTTGCTGTCGGCTTCGGCACGGACGGTTTCGCCTTCGGCGATGTCCTGATAGCGGATGAAACCCGACGCCTCGGCGAGGATTGGGGTCATGTGGGCATCCCAACTGCACAGGATCTGTCGCGGCTTTACTGCGTCTCCTTCCTTGACGTTAAGACGCGCACCGTACTGAACCTGCGTGCTTTCCAATTCGCGACCCTTGTCGTCAACAATGGCGAGCTTGCCCTTCTTATTAAGGACGACCAGCTGCATCGCCTTGGTCTCGGGGTCTTCGTAACTCACAACCTTCAGGTCGTAGTACTTAATAAAGCCAGTGTTGGAGCCCTTATAGTCGTTGTCGATGACGGCGCGGCTGGCGACACCACCGGTGTGGAAGGTCCGCATGGTCAGCTGCGTACCTGGTTCGCCGATGGACTGGGCCGCGATGATGCCGATGGCCATACCCTCTTCCACGAGAGAACCCGCGGACAGGTCGAGGCCATAGCAACGGGCACAGATTCCGTTGGCTGCTTCGCAGGTGAGCGGGCTGCGAACGCGGATAGTTTCCAAACCAAGGCCGCCTTCGGCCGGAGGCGACTCAATACGTCGCGCAATTTCGCCGGTGATGACTTCGTTTTCCTTGACGATGTTTTCATCCGTCACGGGGTGGCGAATGGTGTCACGGGCGATTCGGCCGGTGATGCTCTCCGCCAGCGTGATGTCGACCTCTTCACCCTTGTAGTGCGCTTTCTTTGTGATGCCGTGGATGGTGCCGCAATCCTGACCGGTGATGATGACGTTTTGTCCGACGTCGGCGAGTTTGCGCGTCAGATAGCCGGAGTCAGCCGTCTTGAGGGCCGTGTCCGCCAGACCCTTTCGCGCGCCGTGCGTTGAGCTGAAGTACTCAAGCACCGAGAGACCTTCGCGGAAGTTGGCACGAATCGGCGTCTCAATGATCTCGCCGGATGGCTTGGCCATAAGAGCACGCATACCAGCGAGCTGCCGAATCTGATCGACGCTGCCTCGCGCGCCGGAGTCGGTCATCAGGTAAATCGGGTTGAGGTACTTCCTCGTGCCTGGGGTGTTCGGCTTGACGTATTGGTTGTTGTCATCGCGGAAATCGGCCTTCAACTCGACCATCATGGCCTCGGTGACGGCCTCGCGGACGTGCACCCAGATGTCGATCAGGGCGTTGTACCGCTCCATGTCGGTGATGGCGCCCTGCTGATAAGCCTTGGTGATGCGATCCACCTTCTTCTGGGCTTCGTCGATGATGCCCTTCTTGCGCTCGGGGATGCGCATGTCGGTCAGGCCGAACGAAAGGCCGGCAAGCGTGCTTCGCTTGAAACCGAGTTCCTTGATGCCGTCGAGGAAGTCGATGGTGACATCGCGGCCGCACATGGCGTGGCAGTCCGCAATTACGCGGGCTGCGCCCTTCTGGCTGAGCGGGTAGTTGTAGAACGGCATCTTTTTCGGAAGGATGTCGTTGAAGATGAGCCGGCCGACGGTCGTGACGATGAGCTTGTTCGTGGCGACCGGCGTCGGCATCTTCTTCTGGCCTTCGACGATTTCTTTGCGTTCGACGCGAACATTGATCGGCTCGTGAATGGTGATCTTGCCGAGTTCGTGAGCGAGGAAGGCCTCGGTCGAATCGGCGAAGGACATCTTCGGTTTGTCCTGGCTCTCGTGGGCGTGTTCGCAAGTGAGATAGAAAATGCCCATGACGATGTCCTGACTGGGGGACATGATGGGCGAGCCGCTGGCGGGGCTGAAAATGTTATTCGTGGACATCATCAGCACGTGGGCCTCGACCTGGGCCTCGATTGAGAGCGGCAGGTGGACGGCCATATGATCGCCGTCGAAGACGGCGTTGAAACCATTGCAAACGGGCGGTTGAATGCGAATGGAATTGCATTCAACAAGGACCGGATCGAATGCCTGAATACCCATGCGGTGAAGCGTGGGGGCGCGATTGAGCAGCACGGGGTGCTGGTAAATCACTTCTTCGAGAATGTCCCAAATCTCGCGGTCGCGGCGCTCCAGCATTTTCTTGGCGCTCTTGATCGTGTCAGCGAGGCCACGCTCCTTGAGCTTGCGGATGATGAAGGGTTGGTACAACTCAAGGGCGATCTTCTTGGGAAGACCGCACTGGTGCAGTTTCAACTCCGGACCGACGACGATAACGCTTCGCGCCGAGTAATCCACGCGCTTGCCGAGCAGGTTCTCGCGGAAGCGGCCCTGCTTGCCCTTGATCATGTCGGTCA
>CAZSBF010000154.1:0-6465 GCA_964605185.1 uncultured Planctomycetaceae bacterium | reverse complement strand
GTGCCCGCCTGGAGGCCGCCGGCCTGTCTCCCCGGCGGATGTTCGGCCAGAACTTTCTCGTCGATCGCAATCTGATGATGAAGCTCGTGGATGCCGCGGAGATTACAAGTCGCGACACCATCCTCGAAGTCGGCGGCGGAACGGGAAGCCTGACAACACTTCTTGCCGAACGTGCGGGCCGCGTAGTAACCGTGGAAATCGATCGTGGCCTGTTCCCGCTTCTGCAGGAGACCACCCAGCCACACGCCAACGTGACGCTCTTGCATTGCGATGCACTTGCCCGCAAGTCCGCCGTCGCGCCGGACGTTCTGGATGCATTGCGCAATCACAGCACGGACTCCGACGGCACGCTCAAACTCGTGGCCAATCTCCCCTACGACATCGCCACGTCCCTTGTCGTCAACCTGCTTACCGGCGATCTTCCCTTTGAGCGATTTTGTTTCACCGTGCAAACCGAGGTTGCAGATCGCTTCCTCGCGGAAACGGATACCTCGGACTACGGCCCGGTAAGCGTCGTATCACAGTCTCTTACGGATGGTCGCCGCATCTGCAAGGCGCCGGCCGAGGCATTCTGGCCCCGGCCGAAGGTGCATTCTTCGATGGTCGAACTAAGGGTAAAGCCCAACGCTCCAGTCTCACCGGGACGTGCGCACGATTTCGCCGAGTTTGTTCGCGCCTTTTTTCAGCATCGGCGTCAGATGATCGGCAAGATCGCCCGAGGCGTGGCCAATTCCGACGCGGTCGTCGCAGCCTGCAAATCGTTGCATATCGATCTTACTCAACGACCCGCGACGCTTTCCCCTGAACAATGGCTCCGAGTCTTCCTTACCTCGCATTGATCCGTGTCTTACGTCGCCGCTTCCCGTTATACTCTTCCACACGAGGACCGTATGCAATCCGCCGACAGGCCGCGCGAGCTTTCCACCGTCCACTTGGTCAAGGGGGAAGACCTCAACCACCACCAGACGCTTTACGGCGGCCGCTGCGCCGAATGGTGCGTTCACGCTGCCTACCTCACCGCGGAAAATCTCTTCGACCATCCGCAACCGCTTGTCTTCATGTCAATCCGCAGTCTTTCCATGCGAATGCCGGCCCGACTAGGCGACATGATCGAGTTCGTCGGCCGGATTGACTATATCGGCGAGAGCACCATCGGCGTGCGCATTGACGCCCAGACCCTCCAACCACGCAGCGATCGCAAACCCGTCGCCACCGGGACGTTTCTGTTTTGCACGGTTGACGAAAAGGGCCGCTCCATCCCCCACGGCCTGCCGCCCATCGCCATGTCGACAGGGGCCCAGAACCGCTGGAAGGCCGCAGAAAAGGGCGCGACGGACGGAGCGTAGTCTCTCGCGTTAGGCGTGCCACGTCGCCATGGACTTAGACGACACCATCGTCGCAGTGAGTTCACCGCCAGGAGCGTCGGCGCGGGGCATCGTGCGCCTCAGCGGACCGAGTGCATTTGAGTTGGCGGGGAATCTGTTCCATTCTTCGAGCAATACTCACCAGCCACCGACCACGGCCGTTCGCATATCCGGTAGTCTCGCGTTGGACAATTATGACTTGCCCGCGTTCGCGTGCTATTTCCCCAAGCCTCGAAGTTATACGCGCCAAGACATGGTCGAACTTCACCTGCTTGGCTCGCCAACGTTGCTGGGCATGATCGTGGAGCGCCTGCTGGAACACGGCGCCCGACGGGCCGAGCCGGGCGAATTCACGGCCCGAGCGTTCCTCGCGGGTGCGATGGACGCCTCGCAGGTTCACGGCGTGGCCGGCCTGATCGCCGCTCGTTCCGATCGCCAACTCCGCGCCGCCGAGCGACTGCTTCACGGCAGCCTTTCGCAGACAGCAAACGTGGCACGTGAGTCGCTTGCCGACTTGCTGTCGCTCGTCGAAGGCGCGATGGACTTTGCCGACGAACCGATCGAGTTCATCACGCCCACCCAACTTGTCACGCGCCTTGGCGAGGTACGCGACCTGCTTGCAGCGACTCTGTCTGCCAGCGTCCGTACCGAGCGTTGGGCGCGTCTGCCCACCGTGGTGCTGATCGGCCCGCCGAACGCGGGGAAATCGAGCCTCTTCAATCGGCTCACCGGAATGGACCGCGCAATCTGCACCCCCATCGCCGGAACAACGCGGGACGCCATCTCGGCCCCCATGTCGCTGGGCGAATCAGAGTGCCTTCTCATCGACACCGCAGGGATCGATGACACCACGGACTCGCTCGATGCTGCTGTGCAGGCGGCCACATCTCTAAAACAGCGTCACGCCGACGTCGTCATACTCGTAGTCGATGCCACAGGCGATGCATCGAATGCCGCTGTCCAAAAGGCTTCCATCCGCGTGGCGAACAAGAGCGACCTTATTTCCCCTGCCGATCGCACTAGGTGCGTGGCAGCGTTGAGCGACCGTCTCGACGATTCTCCCCTGCTCATCAGCGCCCGCACCGGCGAAGGATGCGACTCCCTGCGCATGCGTATTACCGAGTTGCTCGCTCACTCGGATACGGACACCCGCGACGTCGGCGTTGCACTCATGGCGGAACATCGCGAAGCCCTCGACCGCGTCTCCGACGCACTCGACCGCGCGATCGCGCTGGCTAAACGTGCCGGACATGAGTTGGAGAACGCCGACCTTGTCGCCATCGAACTCCACACTGCCGCCGACGCACTCGGCGTGCTCGCCGGTCGCGACGACACGGAGTCACTTCTTGGTCGAATCTTCGCACGCTTTTGCGTCGGCAAGTGACGGCCGAACTTTCCCGCCAAACACCTTTCCCCTATAACCGCGGCATGATCGAACTCGACGGCATCTTCCTCGACATGTATGGCACGCTCACCGCCGGTGATCGGCAGGCTGTCGAATCGGTCTGCGAGACCATTGTTCGCGACACCGGCATCGCGCTCTCGGCCCACGAACTTTCCATCACCTGGGGCGAACGATTCTTCCATTGCCTCGACTTCGCCAACGGTGATCAGTTTATGACGCTGGCCGACCTCGAACGAAAAACACTGACCGATACGATGTCAGCGCTTGGCGCGAAGGTCGACCCCGAGCCGTATGTCGCGTCGCTGATGCACTATTGGCGTAACCCGCCGCTTCAGCCCGACGTGAAGGGGTTTCTCGCCGCCGTTCGTTTTCCGATTTGCCTTGTTTCAAACGCAGATCGGGACGACGCCGTCGCCGCCCTGTCAAACAACGGCATCACGCTAGACCATGTGGTCACGTCGGAGGACGCCCGCTCTTACAAGCCCGACCGCGAGATTTTTGAAATGGCCCTGCGAGAAACCGGCTGGCGACGGGATCGCGTCATTCACGTCGGCGATTCGCTGCACAGCGACGTCGGCGGAGCCATCATCGCCGGAATCCGCTCAGGCTGGGTCAACCGCGCCCATCGCATTCACGACATCGGCACGCACACGCCCGATCACGAATTCGCCGACCTCATGGGGTTGGTGGCGCTGTTGTCGGCGACGAGGGCTCCGTAGCTGAGCCTTCAACAAACGGCCGAAGAAGCGACTCCCGGTCCTTCGCTGCCCCAAAGCACGCGATGATCCAGATGAACACTGGAACGACATAGGAACACGCCACCAGCGACTCCACCACGTTCACCACCAGGAAATGAACCACCGACTTTGCCCATGGCGACAACACAAATCCATGCACCGGCACCTGGGGCAGCGGCTCGCTGATGTCGTCCCAAATTGAAACACCCAGCCACGCAAGGATAAACACATTCACGAGCAAGAGCCCCACCGCCAGGGAGCGCAGCCGCCTCGGCCATGCCAGCGGCGTCGCCAACACGAGCGAAAGAACCACGACCGTCGGGAAGTAGCCCGTGTAACGCGCGCTGATCGGCATCCGCTTCTCAATCCGCGCATCGGGGAACGTCGTATTCACCGTAACAACTACGGTATCGCGCACCGCATCCTCGGTTGGATCGTTTTCAAGCGTCGCCGTACCGCCTTCTCCCAAATCGGAGAAGCATGCCGATCCCAATCTCCTGAACGCGCCGCAATATCCGGCTCGGACCACCGGCCACGATGCAATGAGCACGGTGTAAAGCACCGCAAGGCGAATGAAAAAACCAAGGACGGTCTTACGCGGGGACATGCTTCGTTGCCGGTTTCGGCCCCAGTGCCCATAGGGCCCAGAGCACCCAAAATAGAATCGCCAGGAAGATAAAAATCGCCTGCCAAACGTCGACGTGCATCACCTCAAACGCCTCATGCCAGTAGATGCCCGTTACGAAAAGCGTCACGAGTCGCAGAACATTGATCACTGCCAACGCCAGCCCGCCCGCGACCATGCCGATCAGCCTTGCACGAAGCGCCACCGGCGATGCCAGTACCGCCGCGAGAAACAGCACCGTCGGCTCCACGGCATCGCACCCCCGTTCGACCTCCATGCCAAACTTGGCCGACTGAATCATCTTTCCGTCGGCCTCGGCCTTCTGTCCGAAGAGCGAGAGGATGGCAGCGGTCACCCGGGCGTTGGCCCCCAAATACCCGGGAACAAATGTGTCGCGGAAAAATGTTGTCGCCGTGCCAAGGTAGAACAACGCGACGAGTACACCAAACGTCACCACAAAGCGGGCAATCGGACGGCCACCCTTTGGCGTCGCGGTCGTAGTACCGGGAGCTGGCGTAACTCCCGTAGTGTTCCGATTTGGTTCGTTCATAGTGACCGCCTGCGCCTGCGAACATTCATGCCGCAATGGGCGGCATAGTGGACCATAAAAAAAGCCCGCCGTCGACCGGTTGGCCAACGGCGGGCTTGATTCAACATTCGAAGCACGGACTTAGCGAGACGCCTCTTCCTTTGACAAGGCGATCCACAGGTGCACGAGGTACGCCAGCATCGGAACGCTGATGACCGTACCCACGATGTCCCGCGTCGCCAGTTCTCCCTGCACTCGCAGCGCCACCGCACAGCCGATGACGGCCACAGAGCCGATCACGGCGAGCGACTTGGCAAACAAGCCGAGGTGGAACAGGTTCACGCGTATCCGTCCCTTCACCTAATTAGGCATTGACCACGACCGGCTTGCGGCGGGCGAAGATGATCGTCGCGGCAATCAGGAGGGCGATCGTCAGGACGATGAGACCCCACTGGCTGACGGTCGGAACGGTAATCTGGACATCGTCAACGCCGGTCGCGATGTTGCTGGTGTTGTTGAGGTCATCGGTCCAGAAGCCGCTCGTAATGCTGAGCGGACCGTTCGTGGTCGAGGCCTTGAGGAGGATCAGACCCTTGATGCGAACGCAGTCATCGGCATACACGATCGACGCCGTGCCGAGGCCCTGATTCACGTTGACGGCCTGAGGGTCGGCGCAGGTGCTGTCCTGGCCATAGACGGTGACCAGCAGACTTCCGCCCGTACCACCGAAGGTCAGGTCGAGCTGCTTAGCAGCGGCGGCGCTGTTATTGGCGACGCGCCAGGCCTTGGTGTCGGCGGCCATGACCGAGGAGCCGGCGACAAACGCGATCGCAACGGCGGCGAGCAGTGACTTTCGAAACATGATGTTCTCCTATGAAAAAGTTCTATGGGGGACCAAAACAAGCGCCACGTGGAAACACTCCACCAGCGCGAAAAGACAACGCAAACAAAGCAAACAAGGTTTATTTAGAAGCTGGGAGGCCCGCGGGGGAATGCAAGCCGGATGGAACGGTTTGACGGGACCGGGACGGCGACGAGCGCCACACGACGCGGTTTGCCAATCACAACACCCAGACGTCGCACGGCCGGGACCGGCAACTGGATGCGATCAACCAAGTTGAGCAGCCAGGCGTTGGCATAAACGATCGCCGACGCAACAAAAACATAACCGAGAAGCCCGGCGATCCAGCCGGCAAGATTGCCGTCGCCCTGCGAACTCGCGAGCAGGCCGCTTTGCAAACCGAGGGGCCGCAAGGCGACTTCGGCAAGAATCCAAAGCAAGGCCATGATGACCGGCGCGAAACCGACAGCCCGCGTGGCTAACGAGCCGAGCGCTGCATAAGCAGCAGGTACGAGCGCCAAGAGTGATAATGAAATCGGCCCGACATCGATCGAAGGGGCCACGCCCGCCGCCGCTGCCGAGTAGAAGCAAAGCCCCCACACCGCGCCGGCAAGACCCGCCTTAAGCGGTGAGTAGGCGCGAGCAGCCGCAAGCAGCGGCGTTAGCGCGATCCATGCCAGCCATTCCTGCCCGGGCGCGCCGACGCTGATCGCCATCAGCACGCCGCACAAGGCGACGAGCGGCGGCAATGCGACCGAACCGGCCGCGCGCACGAAGTGCAGGTCAGACCGCAAGCGGCTATTCGTTTTTCGGAGGGAGTTTCCCAACTCCAATATCCTCCCAGACTTACATCGACTAATGGTATCCGCAACTGAGGCTCGGATCAAGAGTTACAGGGCCTAAACCGAAGATTGTTCAGAGCCACGCATTGTGCTTCGAGGGTCACTTTCATCGCGGCTCCACA
>CAZSBF010000153.1:0-6558 GCA_964605185.1 uncultured Planctomycetaceae bacterium | reverse complement strand
GACTATGCTTGACGTGACCGAGAGAATGAGAAAGAACAAGACGCCAAGAAACCCAGCTGGTGACCCGCGCAGGACCGCCCGCATTGACACGAAAACCAAGATTGCGATCACCGTGGCGGCTGGAACGATCTTCACTGCCGACGATGCGATAGGCCAGTCGTAGTCGATGACCAATGGTTTTGGCCAAAAGACGAGCGACAGGTAATGAAGGATGACCTCAGGCTGAGTTCGGGCATATTCCAAGGGCGACCAATCTTTCAGGCCGAACCCTGCCGTATCTGATCGCGGTCCGCCGATGACAAGAAACCCCAGAAAGGCCCAGCAGAATCCGAAGCCTGCGTATATCGCCCACCGCCGACGAAGGGCATCCGGGAAGGTGTTTGACAGGAAGACTCGATCATAGATCAGGACAGCAACAGGGACCGTGGCCATGACTTCTTTGGTGGCCATGCCAAGCGCGCAGGCTGTGATTGCCCCGATCTGCCAGGCCAGTGGACGCGGTTCGGTCGCAGCTCGAAGCGAACAGTAGAGCGTGAGCAAATAGAACAGCGACACCAGCGACTCGGCCCGCTGCACGATGTAGGTCACACACATTGTCTGAAGCGGATGCACCAGCCAAAGCGCTGTGGTAACAAAGGCGATCCAGTGGGACGCGCCGCCAAACGACGACGCCAATCTTGGCAGCAGCAACGTGCGTCGAATGAGCCCGAAGAGCAACAAACCTGCGATCACATGGATCAGCAAATTAACTGCGTGGTAGCCGCCGACATTGAGACCGCCCGCTGCGTAGTTGAGGGCGAGCGTTAGATTCAGAATCGGCCTTCCAGCGGTTCCAATCTGCGGTGGTGGAAATAGGCTTTCCGATAGAGAACGGATCGACCTGTTCGCTATGATTGAATCGTGGTCATCGAAATGGAACGGCGTACCGAAGGAATTGGCATAGGCGCATAAGGCCAGCGCACAAAACGCGAAATACATCCAGATTGGCGGACGCGACGGACTGCTCCATGCCGTCGTCGGAGGCTGCGGCTCGGACATTAATTACTTCCCGATAATTTCGCGGGCCAGCGGCGCGGCGTCGTATAGCTTGGTCAAGGCTTCAATGATGGCCGCCGAGTGAACGCCGACAGCGCGGCCTTTCTCCATGTCGAAGATGAAATCCCACACCAGGCTGGGAAGGTTGCCGTCGAACACCAGGCCGGTTACCTCGGCCCTTTCATTAAACATGGGGCTGCCGGAGTTGCCGCCGATGATGTCGTTGGTGCTGATGAAGTTAAACGGCTTGGAGAGATCGATCTTTGATTTGCCATCTGCCCAGCGCTTAGGCAGATCGAAGGGTGGCGTGTTGTTGTGCTGGGCGGCGCGCTCATAGAGCCCGGCAAACGTGGTGATGGCAGGGACGCGACTGCCTGCGTCGTCGAATCCCTTGACTGTGCCATCGTTGAGTCGCAGGGTGAAGGTCGCATCGGGATAAACGGATTCGCCGGACATGTCGAAGGTGGCTTGGGCGATTCGGGCGTAGGCCGATCGCTCCACGCTTTCAAAGCGATCTTCGTACTGCTTTCGCACCTTGCGGCCCGGGGCATCGGCCTCGCGGGCGAATCGAATCATCGGGTCATCGCTTTCGGCAATGGCCGCACTGCCGCCTTCGTATAGCTTCTTGCGAAAGGCGATGTCTTTGAGCTTGGTGCCGGCGATCAATTCGACCGCGCGGGTGTGGGCGTCTTTTCCGGCGAGCGCAGTTTTCATGAACGGATGGTCGCCGCCGAGGAAGCGGCCGAGCCGAATCAGGCCGTCCTCAAACTTGAATTGCTCCAGATCGTCGTAGATCGGGGCAGCGGAGAACAGGCCGAGTTCCAGCGTAGCCAGGTTGGCTTCGCGATACTCCTCCAGACGTTCGCCATCGGGCTTGCGCTTTTCATCGGCGGCGCGGACGAGTTTGCGGGCGATGTCGAAGTGGCGGCAGAGGTTGGCTCGGCGATTTTCGATCAGGAAGTACTCAGCGTAGTACGGCCGGACGTCGTTAATCGCGGTTGAAAGCTCGGTCCATGCGGACGCATATGCCACCTTGCGCTTTGGATCGGCGTTCACGAAGGCACGCAGTTTGTCCTCGGCGGCCTGCTTTCGCATCATCAGGCGCTCATCGAGGAGGCCCGAGTGAATGCCGCAGTAGGCCTTTCGGCTGTTCTGCACGCCGTACAAGTCTTCCTTGCCGATGCGATAGGCTTCGGAACTTCGCGCCATGAAGTTGATCAGGCCGACTTCGCGCTGATTGTGGGCCGTCAGCACCATCGGGGCATAGACATCACGCAGGAAGCGCAGGTGGTCCATGGTGTAAAGCCGCTGGGTTCGGCCGGGATGGCCGGCGACGAAGATGAGTTCGCCTTCCTTCGGACCGGACGCGCTCCACTTAAGGTAGTGTTCGATCTTGGCTGGCTTGTCGTTTTCGTAGGCACGGAGAAACGCGCAGTCGAGATTGAAACGCGGGTATTCGAAGTTGTCGTTGTCGCCGCCGAAGAATGCAATCTGCTGCTCGGGGGCGAAGACAAGTCGCACATCCGTGTAACGCTTGTATAGGTAGAGGTTGAAACGTGCCCCCTGATAGAGTGTGACGATCTCGGGCTGAAAGCCGGTTTTCTCCTTCGCACTCTTCTCGATTTCGGCCTTGGCTTTTTTTCGCATGGCCTGTGCGTCTGCAGGCGCGATGTCCGTGGTGATGCCGGCGTTGACCTTCGCGGTAACGTCCTCGATCTGCATGAGGACGTCGATCTCCATGTTCGGGCACTTTAGTTCGTCGGCCTTGGTGCGGGCGTAAAACCCGTCGCGCGAGTAATCGTGCTTTTCGTCGGATACGTCGCCGATGGCATCCGACGCGACGTGGTGATTGGTCATAATCAGGCCGTCGGGCGACACGAACGAGCCGGAGCCGCCGGCGCCGATGCGGACGCAGGACATTCGCACGTGGTTTGTCCATTCATCCGTTGGGGTGAAGCCGTACTTTTGCTTCCATTCCTCTTTAGGCAACTTATTAAGCAGCCACATGCCTTCATCGGCATGGGCGAATGTCGCCAGGACGGCACAGGAAACAACGGCAAGTACGACGCGGCGGACCATGGGTATCTCCCGAATGAAACAGGCGTCCGGCTCACAGACGCGACGCTACCTAGTCTAACGGAGAAAGGAGGCTGACCCAACAGCACCCGGATCGCAATCCGTCGATTACAATTGTGCCATGAAGACCTTCATTCGCTCCCTCGGCCTTTCCGTTCTGTTCCTTGTGCCGTCGGCTGCACTTGCCGGCGATGGGCTTTCGTTTCAACTCACATTTGACGAGAAGGTCCGGTCCGAGCCGTTTAGCGGCCGCGTGTTGATCTTCATGTCCGATGACTTCGGCAAGCAGCCGCGCCTTCAGCAATCGTGGACCAGCCGGCAGCCGATGTTTGGGGCCAACGTTAAGGATTGGAAACCCGGCGAAGCTCTCACGCTGACCGATGTCACCGGGTTTCCTTATGACCTGAATGATCTGCCGGCGAAGAAGTACGCGATCCAGGCGGTCATGCACGTCAACCCTGATGCGCCGCACTCGGGTAAGGCCGTCGGCAATTTGTATTCCAAGCCGATCAAGATGGAGCTTGACCCTGATGAGGGCGGCGTCATCGAACTGTCCATCTCCAAGGTGGTAAAGGAGTCGAAGGATCAGCCGTTGCCGCCGCGGGCCAAGCACGTCGAACTCAAGAGCAAACTACTCTCCGACTTTCACCATCACGACATCATGATGAGCGCGATCGTGATGCCGCCCGTCGAGTTTGACGAAGGCAAGGATGCCACCTTTCCAGCCATCTACGTCATCCCCGGATTCGGCGGTGACGAGACGCAATCGGCCATGATGGCGTCGATGTATGGCAAGCCCGGCGTGCCGATGGTCAAGATCGGACTCGACGGCATGTGGGCCCTGGGGCACCACGTCTGGGCCGACTCGGACAACAACGGGCCGTGGGGCAAGGCGCTGACGGAGGAGTTCATCCCGCATCTGGAGAAGGAGTTTCGGCTGATCCCCGAATCGCGGGCGAGGTTTCTCACGGGGCATTCGTCGGGCGGATGGAGCAGTTTGTGGCTGCAGGTGGCGTACCCCGACTATTTCGGCGGCGTGTGGTCGACGTCGCCCGATCCGGTGACGTTTAAAGACTTTTGCGGGATGGACCTTTATGACCCCAAGACGAATTTCTATACGCTGCCGGATGGTGAACTGCGCCCAATGATGAGGCGCGGCGGAAAGACCATCGTAGTGGTTCGCGATTCGTGCAGGGCCGAGGAGGTGCTGGGGCCGGGCGATCAGTATTTTTCATTTGAGGCGGTGTTCAGCCCGCGCGGGAAGAATCGTATGCCCCGGAAGCTGTGGGATCGCAAGACCGGCGAACTCGACAGGAAGACGATGGAAGCATGGAAGCGTTACGACATCGTGGAGAAATTGAAAAAAGAGTGGCCCACGATCGGCCCGAAGCTCAAGGGCAAGCTGACTGTCATCATGGGCGATGAGGACAACTTCTTCCTCGAAGGCGCAACGCAAATCCTTAAGGACGAGTTGGAGAAACTGGGAAGCGATGCACGGGTGATCATCGTACCGGGGAAGGACCACGGGACGATCATGTTTACGAAGCCGTTTCGGGCGATAATGAAGGAGATGGGGGACAAATTCGCCGGAAAGTCGCCGAGTACCCGTCCTGACCAACGCGACGACTAGTCGTGCACCGAATCGGCCCTGGAAAAATTTATTATGAGCATGCTCAGTTTCTTCTTGACTTCGGGGTCTTTATGATCCATAATATGAGCACAGTCATATTAGAGGGTCAACATGAGAGTCACCCAGGCACAACGCGATGCGACCCGTCAACGAATTGTCAGTTCGGCGCGTAAGTTGTTGTCAAAAAATGGGTTTGAAGCAACAACCACCCGCGACCTCGCGTCGAAAGCGGGCATCGCTTCAGGAACGCTTTTTAATTACTTCGAGACCAAAGAGGCACTGGTCACGGCTTTGGTATCCGAGGCCCTGATCGGCGGAGAGACCTCGTTTGAGGAGCTATGCGGCAAGGGCCAATCACTGGAGGAGCAACTGTTTTCGCATGTCGCCTCCGGACTTCGAGTGTTAAAGGAGCATCGATCGTACATTCATCCAGTGATTGAGCGATCTCTTTCTCCATTCACAAATGTTTGCGATGGCTGTCCGTCCTTTCGATCGCTTCATCTTGAAACGGTGGGACGTCTATTGCATGCCGCCGGGCACGTCAACGTGGATGCGGCCACGCTGCACCTCTACTGGGGACTGTACGTCGCGGTTTTGACCTTTTGGACGCGGGATGATTCGCCGCATCAAGAGGACACGCTGGCCCTGCTCGACCGCTCCATGAAGCTTTTTGTTCATTCGCTGGAATCGAGCGCCACTTCGGAGGACACCCATGTCGCTTAACGTTCAAGAACTGGTTGCCGCCCTACCATCGGAGATGCAGAGCGAGACCATGCCCCAAGACGAACTGTCCATCATCTATCAGTCGCTTGCGGGTAAACCGGTCCCCGTTAGGCGACTCCGTCGATTCTGGGCATTCGGCACGCTTCAGGCAAAGATTGCTCTGGCCTATTTCGCTTATTGGGTACGCAGTGGGTACGCCTCACCAGAGGCCAGGGCGCATTCACTTAACGAGGCCCGGCTGCGCGCTGCCCTGCATCTTGTTTCGACCATGGGATACCTGCGCGGAGTCGCCATCAAGATCGGCCAGACGATGGCGAATTATCCGAATGTACTGGTCACGGAGCTTGCCGACGCGCTTGGGCAGTTGAATTTCGAAGCGCCGCCGATGCACTTTGCTCTGCTGCGCGAAATGGTACGGAACGAACTCGGCGCCGACCCGGAAGACCTGTTCGCGGAGTTTGACACGCAAGCATGCGCCGCCGCGTCATTGGGACAGGTACATCGTGCCCGTTTGAAGTCCGGAGAGTTAGTCGCAGTAAAGATCCAATACCCCGGTATCGCCCGCACCATCGACTCCGACATTTCATCATTGCTCGCCATCATGTCCCCGATGCGTCTGACGCGGGCATGGGACAGCCTTCGTGCTCAATGGAAGGACATTCACCAAATGCTCCTTCTTGAGGCAGACTATCGCTGCGAGGCCGCCAATCTACGCAAGGCCCGAGCCGTCTTTCGCGACGACGAGGGGATCGTCATTCCCGCTCCGTACGAGCAGTACTCGTCGGAGCGCGTTCTGACCATGGAATGGCTTGATGGTGTACATCTGGATGACTACCTGAGCACTCATCGGTCGCAAGCCGAACGGGACCGCATGGGCACATTGATGATGCGGGCGTCGTTTCGAATCGCACACGCGGCCCGGCTTTGGTATGCGGACTCCAACCCCGGCAATTATTTGTTCCTTCGCGATGGTCGATTCGGCGTCATCGACTTCGGCTGCTGTCGCGAGTTCACCGACGATGAGTGGGACTATTACTGTGAAGTCGGCCGTGCCAACCGGGTGGGCGGCGAACGCCTACGGGCCGCTCTGGTGC
>CAZSBF010000152.1:0-6658 GCA_964605185.1 uncultured Planctomycetaceae bacterium | reverse complement strand
AGCCAACGATTCGCCGCATAAGCACGCAATCCAGACACCTTTTTCAACAGCCCCTTTTTGTCCGAATATCGCGATGACGGGGGCGCGAATGCGGATTGGCGCGGCACGGGCGCGGAATCTCCGGGGTCTGGTTCATATGCCTATCAATCTTGCTCGCCGTTTCGCGCGCGGCTGTGAATTGTTGTAGGTAATTGTTCGGTAAGGGGTTGGAGCGGCGGATTGTGCAGATTTATGTGGATTTGGAATTGGATGCAGTTTGGGTTTGGTCGGAGTTGGCGGGTTCAGGAGAACGCGCCCTACGCGACTAATGAAAGTCCGCATCGGGGCCGGGGATTTAATCAGCGATCGTTCAGTATCCTCATGCTCTGGATTCGCGGGCTCGGTCGTGGAACCGTCAGGCCCGCTACCCAAGCCGTCATTTGGCACGCGGAAGGCACTCCCAGCGTGATCGACAGCCCAACGTGGCCACTTGAGGAGTTCCGGCACTTTTGGCCAAGATCACTTCGCCCAAAGCGAACCGGCGGGCGCCGATAGCGAGTCGGTGGTGACATCGCTCATCGCGTCCAGCAGTTCGGGCAAGCGACCGAGTTCAGCGGCGATCTTGGCGATGTCCAAGCGACCAAGGACGTCCACCGTGATAGGCCGTTTGGCGTCCCAAAAGATAAACGCCGAGTAAAACTCACTGGCCTGCGGGCTGTTGACAAGCGAAGCCACGATCTTGGCCTCTTGTTCGGTCCGGCACGGCACGAAGTAGCAGGTGTCGTCAAACACCACCGGCTTCCCCATGTGCGGGCCGATCACGTGGAAGTTGAGCTTCTTGTACAGTCCCGCGATTGCGACTTTCCATAGAGCGAAAGAGTACTCGCCGATGCCGAAGACGGAAAAACGCGGCCGACCCTTGTAGATCACGCTTGCACGTTGATCGAGCCGCACCCCGGAGCGCACGAGGTATGCCCATGTCTTGGGCGCAACTCGGGCCAACCGCGCGGTGTCCTCTCCGGTCGTGCGTTGCGGCACGATCATCCAACGTGTGGGCGCAGGAGCCTTGCCGTTGCCAAGGTCGGACGCCTTGAGCATCGGGAAGACTGCTTCGCTCTCCAACTCAAGAGATTCTCCGCCCCGTGTCCGTAAGCCCTCGGATGTGGCCACCAATTCCATGATTTCTGAGCAATCGTGCTTGATCCCCGAACGCCAGCGGTATGGACCCGCACCATGCAGATGCCGCCAATGGTCGTATGCAGCTGCATCCGCGAGCACACGGCCATCGCGGAAGCCCAGCGTTTGCTCATGGGCGAATGCGCCCAGCATAGGGAACACGTGACACTCGTTGCGACCAAGCGCTCGGCCGAATCGGACGATCAATAAGCATGCATCGACGTTCGCGCCGAAATGCTCTACCGCATCGATTCGGAACATTTCAGCAGACTCGATTCTCGCTGCTTTTCGCCAGCCATGCTCCAGCACCTTGCGGGCAACCGCGGTCTTGCAAAGCATCGCAACCTCAGCGTCGCGGCCCGAAAGCGTGTCGATGAGGCGCAACAGCATGGCCTCGGAGATGTCGAAATTGGCCTTACCCGTGAGGGCATCAAGCCCGGATCGACCTTGGAAGTTGGATTTGATCGGGACGTTTCTGCTGCCAATCGCAGCAAGCTCGGCGTTGGTAACCCAAGGCGGGTTGCCGACAATCAGCAGTGGATCGGGGAGTGTGCCGATGGTCTCGACCCAGTCCCGCGCGAAAAAGTCGCCTTCAACGATCATGATCCGGTCCGCGTCCTGACGTCCGGCGCGCCGTTCCAGCGCCGTAGCCATGTGTCGAGACTGGATTTCAAGCCCGAGCGCCGTCGAGAACGCCGGAAACTCGTCTGTTGCCGCAAAGAGCAGTCCCCCCGCACCGCACGACGGCTCGATGATCGTGTTTGGCGCAAAGCCGGATGCGGCCACTTGACGGGCGACAGCGCGCGCCAAATCCATCGGGGTTTGAAAGTCCCCGAACTCGACTTTCGCTTTGGGACGCGATGCTATACCCATGCCCTACCGCCCTACCCGTATGATGCCGTCCACCTTGCCCGCATGCTCGATGACGCGGGCGTACTGGAGCCGCCATTGCAGTGCATTGGAGATCGTCAGGTATCCCTGCACCGGCCGCTTTTTCAAAAGATCCTCGGCAATCTTCGTAGCCTCGATTTCGTCAACGGGGAGGTTCTTGTCGGTCATGTAGGCGATGAGATCATCCGCGTTGCCTTCATTATCGAGAATCTGGAGCAGCCCTTTCGTCAACTGGAAATCGGCAGTGCGCTTGGCGTCCACCATGATGACGTGCTGAATGTTGAGCCTGCCCGTTTTGGCTTTTGGGTCGTCGGTCTTCTCATATACGAAGACGAGCAAGGAGTAGCCCAGCCCGAAGACTTTCTGCCGCGCCGACCGATAGGGGCAGGATGATTGCGGCTGCTTGATGGACGTGACCTTGATGTCCACGCCGATGTCAGGAAAGTCAATGCCCTTTGCCGCGTTGCCCTGCTCGAACTTGTAGCGGTCCACAAGGTACTTGCGGAACTTCAACTCCAAGTAAGTTCCGACCGCCTTTCCGTCAGTTACGCCGAATAGTGTCGCTTCGGCGTGCGCCGATTCCTTTTTAGCAAACGTGCGTGCTTCTTTAACGAGCGACGGGATATCGAGCTTCGGCTTCGGCAATGGAATCTCCGCCGGGTTGAGTCGTCCCGCCGAGGAACGGTGCTGGAAGCCCGGATCATCCAAAGTGTATCGCGCGGTTGATGCCCGTGCTTGCGATTGGTTCGATATCTCGGGGCTTGGCGCCGCTATCGTTGCCGTCGTGACCTCCGACCACGGTCACTTTCCGCCGAAGATGGTGACCCAGTGGAGCATATAAACGGCGGTTTCTCGCCGTAGCAAATCCGCCCCTGTTGATCGTGGGAAACACGACAACGACAAACCAACGGACAATGTTGCCTGCGTGCGACATCCGCCCAATCAGGAGCCGGCCGCACAGGTCGGCGGGGTTTCCCAATCGTTACAGACCTCATCGGTTTTCGGAACCAAGTGAAATAGGGACGACGCGTGAACCCCCGGATTGACAAGGGTTTGCGAGACAATCGCCCCATGACGCCGGTTATCGCTGGATAGCGTCCCTCGCGAACCGTCGCCTTGGCACGGCCGTTGCCCTGGGGAGAGGCGAGAGCGTACGAGGGGGGGAGGGAGAGAGATGGCACGGTGGAGTCAGCGAATCGTAATGACAGCGATCTGCACTCTTCCGCTGGTTGTCGGTGCTTGTTCAGAAGGTCAGTCGATCCGTCCGGGGGGACCGCGATCGACCAGCCTTCTGCTCGGCAAAGAAGCGTCGTCGGGGATAGCGACGCACATCGGCCGCAGTGAGTGGCCGGCGACCAGCGGACGAGTGGAGTCACCGGAACAGATGATTTACGTGGAGTATTACCGCGACTTCACCGGCAACGCCGCAAACGAACGAAACAACCCGTACCGAAACTTCCAAAGCTATCGAGTCGGTACGAGTCAGAAATAGAACACACCCAAGGCCACACACCTTGCTCCTACACCGCGAACACGCCCGCCGGTCGAAAGACCGGCGGGCGTCGTTATTTTTACGGCGCGGTGAGCAGTGCGACGAAGTTGGCAACGTCGAGCCCGTCGATGGCAAGGTCGCCATTCAAGTCGGCCTGTTGAATGTCGCAGCCGGGATGGGCAAGTGCATACGCCGTCGAATCGAGGGCCGCCGTTACGAAGGCGTCCACATCGAGAACGTCCGTCGCGCAATCACAGTTCAAATCGCCGGGAATCGGCGCATCATTCCCCGCGATCACATACACGAGGTTTCCGTTCGCGGCCGAACAGAGGAAATCCACCGCGCAATCGCCGTTCACATCGCCAACGCCCACGGCGTCGAAACCAAGTTGCGACCCGGCCACGGTATGGGTAAACGAACGAAGCAGGCTTCCGTCGGCCCCCGAACGTACTTCAATTCGACCGGCGTTCGCGCCGCCCAGTGCACTCGTGTAGAGACCGAGGATCACATCCTCGCGGCCATCGCGGTTGACATCGCCCGCACCACGCCCAGGGCCGAGGCCGGACGCGAACGGTCCAATGAAGGTCCGCACGATTGCACCGCTGGCTCCGGAATAAATGTAGGCCTTACCCGATGCGCCCCCGTTGGTGGTGTCTCCGTAATCGCCGACGAATAGATCGCGCCCGCCATCGCCATCCACATCGCCCAGCCCCGCAACAAAGAAGGTGCCGAAGGTCGAACTGAACGGCGCGTTCGGCGCCAGCGCGGGCAAGAGCAGCGAGCCATCGAGCCCGGAATAAACATAGGCGCGTCCCAATGGCGCGGGTCCGGCGCCCGGAGCCCCAACAATGAGGTCCGACTTTCCGTCACCGTTGATATCCCCGGCATTGGCCAGACCCGAACCGAAGAGCGCAGTGGACGCGCCCAGGTGCGTGCGAATCACTGCGCCAGTGAGTCCTGAATACACATAGACCTTCCCGGCATTCGTTCCTGCCGCGTCGTTTAGCGGCGCACCAACTGCGACATCCGCATGGCCGTCGCCATCGACATCGCCTGCACCGGAGACCGCTGCGCCGAAATTGTCGCCGAGCGCCTCGCCGTCGAAATGCCAGAGAATCGCCCCTGTCGCCCCCGAATACACCCGCGCGCGACCGGCCCCATCGATGGGACCGCCCGCGATGATGTCGTGAATCGTGTCGCCGTCGACATCCCCGGCATCACCGATCGCGTACCCCATCTGCCAGTCGCGTGCCACTCCGGTGAATGCATGAAGCAACGCGCCGGTCCGACCCGAGCGAACCGTCACCTTGCCGATCCGGCGCGGGTTCACACCGAATCCCGGGGCACCGATGATCAAATCAGTGACGCCGTCCGCATCAATGTCGTGCAAGTCGGCGACGGCCCAGCCAAACGTCCCCGTGTCGGTGAACGTCTGCAGGATGGCAACCCCCGGTTCGACAAACTGCCCAACGGCGGGCTGACAAGCGATCACCATCAGAATGAACGCAGTGCAAACGGAAAGGTCCAGGCAAGGATTTCTTCGAGACGGCATAACAGTTCGCTCCCATAGCGCCACCGTCGAAGCAGGATGGCCCCGCCCGGTGTTGCGCGTCCCTTATTGATACGAGGGAAATCTGGGAGCCACTATCACGATCTTGCTCGTTTTCGTCGGGTGCCCGTCGATTGAGCAATCTGGGAAGGGGGGCACTTGAAGCTTCGAGAAAACGCCGCCGTGAAATGCGAATGGCTGGAGTAGCCAAGTGAAAACGCCAACGTCGTCAGATCCTGCCCGCCGGCCGAGAGCGATTCCAGCGCGCTTCGCAACCGCAATTGGGATTGGTATTGGTGCATCGTCATGCCCGTCTCACGCCGAAATACCCGGCACAGATGGTAGGGCGATGCATGAACGGCACGCGCCAGGTCGCTGAGCCGGATCGACTCGCCGACGTGCGATGCGAGATACGCCTTGGCCGCCTCGGCCGTGTCGCGATGGACGCCGGCGGTCGCGCTCCGCCGGCCGCGCGTTTCCCGCCGTCCGCGCGTTTCAAACGCCAGCGAAATAATGCGACGGATGACGCCCAGCATGGTCTCCTGAATAAAGAGGGGGGAAGGCTCCTCCGCCGAAAGCGCGTATTCAAAAACACGCCGCTGCATCAGATACGTCGTGGCATCACTCGGCCCGTTAGCGAACTCAAACGGCGCCTCGGGCCGGTCCATCACCGACGGTCGATACGCCGCGACCATGTCCGCGAGAATCCTCTCATCGATTCGGAACCACTCGCAATGGTCGCCCCGTTGGTGAAGCAGCCCGCGTCGATACATGTGCTGCTTGTTGTAATACATCACGCAGTTCGCGTCGGCCACGACTTCATGGTGGCCCGACTGTCTGATCCGAACCGGGACTCGTGGGAAAACGATGAGCGGAGAATCCCCGATGCAATTCTCCTCGCTCCAAGCGCGATGATCCGACGGACAGCGAAACCGCCCGATGGTGATCAGGTCCGATTCAAAGACCCGTTCTGAAATGCTGGTGCGATTCGGCATCCAATTCCCCGGTGGCATGTGGGGGAGGCGTCTCCCCGTGTATCAAGTGTATGCCGCTCATGGCCGATTCTCACCGGGCGGCATCGCTCGGAGGGAGGCGTATCTCTATGCACACCCCTGTGCATAAACGACCATCTCGACTGGTGCTTACGGTGCGTAATCTCACAGCAGACTAATTTATCCTGAGTTATTACATCCGAAATCACAGAGATTTACGGTTGGACCCGATTCTGTGCATGGATTGTGGCATAAGTCGTGCTTATAGGGAGTTCAACACCCCCGTTCGGGGCGTGAAAGTGAGTGTGGGTGCACGGGAGTTCCCTATCGAGACGCTTTCGATTCTGCGGCGTCCACGGGTAAGTCAAAACCAAAGCGCGGCCTAAGGGTTTGTACTAGATCTTTGGCGCCGTCCCGAAGTTGTCTGATTGGGAGACGCGGCAACCCGGGGCGGCGTCTTTTTTTTTGGATGCGCTAGGCAGATTGGCGAGCTGAATCAGTGGTGGCTGCATCGGTTCGCAACGAGTCGGCGAGTGAGGCTGTGAAGTCGCGACGTATCCGCCAGCCGAGTTCCACCTC
>CAZSBF010000151.1:0-6748 GCA_964605185.1 uncultured Planctomycetaceae bacterium | reverse complement strand
CCCTGTTCCCCGTTCCCTTTTCCCTTCCTCCGCCGCCCCCCACACTTCTTTACACCCTTTTACACAACTCGACCCGCTTTGTAACTACCACCCGCAAACCCCCTGTGTCTGGCTTCTTGTGATTGCTGCTCGAAGCTTCGACGGAACGAAAAAACGAACAAAACAGCCCAGAAAAAGGAGCAGTGCCATGAAACGCGTCGCCTTACTTTCAACCGTCCTGATAATGTCCCTCACCGTCAGCGTCCGGGCCGCGGAGGTCATCGCCACCTCCATCGCCTCCAACGGCGGATCGGCCTCCTCCACGGCCGTCGCCACCGGAAACGCCCGCGCCGAAGCCATCGCCGCCGCCACCAACGGAGGCCGAGCCGTCGCCAACTCGCAGGCCACCGGCCTCGGCAACGGGTTCGCCGTCAGCCGCGCCAACGCCATCGCCGATCACGGCCTGGCGATCAGCAACTCCACCGCCGACGCCCGCGGATATCGCGGCGGCGTGGCGATCGCCACCAGCGACTCGACCGCGGCCACCATCGGCGGCATCGCCATCAGCAACAGCCGCGCCGACGCCGATGCCCGCTTCCGCGCTCTGGCCGACAGCCGATCCTCGGCGCTCTCGCTGAGCAACCACGGCGTCGCCACCAGCGACAGCCATGCGACCAGCAACGGCCGATTCGGCGGAAGAGCCACCGCGATCAGTGACTCGGTGTCCGACACCGTCTGGGGCGAGTCGCACAGCCGCGTCCGCGCCGATGCCGGCGCCCGCAGCCACGGCTCGGCCTACTCGAATGGTCTGGGCGTCAGCATGTCTGGCCCCCGACGATGGAGCAGCGCGAACGTCACGGCCATCAGCCGTGCAGAGCGCGGTTCACACGGCCGATCCGATGCCGTGGGCGTCGAGGTCCGACCGTAACGATGCATCAAGCTGGTCGGTGGGTCCGGCCAACGAAGGCGACCCGCCGACCAGAACCGGGAACGAGACCCGTCGTCGAAATCCGAGCACCATGGCGCGAGCCTGGTGGCAAGTCGACAACGGCCAACGAATATGAAACCAAACGAAGGAATGGAGACAGCCATGAACGCTTTGAAAACAACCAGGATGATTCGAACGATTGCGACAATGTGCGTGATGATGAGTGTGGGACAGATCGCGATGGCGGGTGAGGCATTCTCAAACGCGACGGCCACGGGCAACCGCTTCGGCGCAGGCACCGCCGCCGCGACCGCCGGCTACACCGGCAACGGCCAGGGCTATGCCCGAACCGACACGCGCACCGGCCAGGTCAACTTCGCCAGCGGCGTGGCCATCGGCGTCGATGATCGCGGCCTGACCTTCTCCGCCAGCAACGCGCTCGCCGGCCGATTCGGCCCCGCGATCGCCAGCAACTTAAACATCACCATCGGTCGTGACGGCAGCGTCGCCAGCAGCGGCGGACTCAGCACAGCGCAGGGCGGCGTTTCGCGAACGGTCAACGCCGGCGGATTCGCCCGAAACGGTTTCGGCGGCGCAGTCGCCGGCTCGACGGTCGGCGGCCGAACGACCTTCGGCGGCAAGGTTACCGGGCAGACGTGGTCGAACAGCATGCCCCCGAACTTCCGCGGTCGATGATGAATTGAAATTGGGTTGTCTCGGACGACGCCGCGACCTGCCTTCTCCGTCGAAGCACGCGGCGTCGTTCCCTTTTTACTGGGAGTTCTGATCGTTGTCGGAGATGATCTTGAAGACTTGTTCGGCGGATTTCGCGGAGAGCAGGCTCTCCATCACGGTTGCGTTGATGACCAGGCGACTGAGCTTGGCAAGGGCCGAGATGTGCAGGCTGGTGGCCTTCGTCGGGCTGGCCAAAAGCGCGATGAGTTCCACGGGTTTGCCGTCGATCGCGCCGAAATCCAGCGGCTGCGACGTGCGACCGAGGGCGATGACCAACTCTGAAACGGCGTCGCACTTGGCATGAGGAATGGCAAAGCCCCGACCGATACCCGTGGTGCGCTGCGTTTCGCGCTCCATCACCGCCGCGAGGAGTGTTTCGCGATCCTTCGTTGCCCCCGACGCAACGACAAGATCCACCAACTCGGCGATTGCCGCGATCTTGTCCTTCGCGGCAAGCGGGACCTTCACAAGGGGAAGGCGAAGATGATCGGTCAGTTTCATGATTGGGTTGCTGCTCCCACTCGTCGAAGGCACCGCATTGGCGCGGTGTCCATGAAGGGGACTAGTAGAATGGAGAACGCGGTCGAGGGCAAGGCCGCAGGATGCACGCCGAATCCTACGTTCCCTGCGGCAGGACTGTTATTCAAAATCAACGCCACCCTGTACGGTGGAATCCAACTCCCGGAACCACGCCTTCACCTCTGGGACCTTCTCCAATCGAGCAAGATCCGAATCGCGCGGCCTCATGAATGCCGAATCAAACGCGCTGACCACGCGATCGAGTCGCTGCCGCCCCTGATGATCAAATCGTTCGATCAGGTAATCCGTCCAGCCGTGCAAATAACGGCCAAGCGACGATGCCATCAACGTGGCACCAGGTGCCGAGCAGTTCCAGCGAATCACACATCCATAAACCGGCGACCGATCCAGCACGAGCCAGTCGGCATTCCCCGATGGATTCCCGCGAATGATTGCCAGCCCCGCCGCGGACGCGCGCGAACTGTGATCTTCGAGGACCTGTTCAATGTCGTGCAGGCACGCGATGTGCTCATCGGCCTTGCTGTCTTCCAGGCGAACGCAGATTCCATTCGCCGTGGCAAAGACAATGGTCATGTCCCGCGGCAGCGTACCAGACATTTGTTCCAACTTGGCAAGGTCGGCTGCTTTCGCCGGCGGCCGAACAACGACACGACCCTTGAAGTGGGCCAACAGTCGGTTGACGGATTCATCAACATCAGATTCGCGAATCATTGGTCTTACTCCTTAGGTGGCGGTCACGCGTGCCTTGGGCATGTCCTCGAAAAGTTCGAGCGAGACGCCGATCTCCATGGCCCGCATGTTTTCGTCGCGATACTTCCCGCGAAGCGAATCCCGCGCGGCATCGAGCAATCGCTGCGAATCGATCCACCCCGTGGCGGCGATCCCCGCTGTCAACACCGCCAACGCGGCGCCGGCCTTCGATACCTGCTTTTCCACTCGTGCAAAGTCGACCCGACATACCCGGGCATCGGTCGACGAAAGGTTCAACTGCCGATCCGCTACAACGCACGCCCCAGCGGGCAGTTGATCCAGCCGACCGATGCGCGAGGCACCTTCCGGGCTTAGCAAAATGACCAACTCCGGCGCGTCCACGCCGGTGTAGAGGATCGGCGCGTTTGCGATAATTAACTGTGATATGGAATGTCCCTTGCGCACCGTGATCGGAAAGTCATCCACCTGTGCGGCAAAAAGGCCGCTCGACACGGCGATTTCTCCGATGACTCCGGCGGCGGACCGCACTCGTTGGCCCGCTGAACCCGCAACAGAAATCTCCCGCCGCCCCGGCCACACCATGGCCACTTCATTCACAAGTCTCGCCTGATTCTGAGTGCCCGGAGCGCCCGCCGACGAGCCCGATGCATGTTCCCTCGCCCGAGGAGATCGGTCTTGAAGAAGTCCGAACGGCAATTCAAGATGCTCCGACATCTGGGTAAGCGCAATTGGCGTGAGCTTGTTATCCGGAACGTAATATGCAACGCACAGTTCCCACAGGTCGACCAATCCAAAACCCGGGGAGCGCAGCAGTGTCTCAAGGTGCTCACTGCATGAGCCGTCCAGCGCGCTGTAGCGCCCCACGTGCGCTGCACCATTCACCATGACGGTTCGGCAGATATCGAACGGCCATTCGCCTGCTCCGTCCGGCGTGGTGACGGTCATGCCGCCGGGCGGCGTTGTCGGTGAATGCTGTCCGCCGGTCATGCCAAAATTGAAGTTGTTGCAGACCACGACTTTGATTTCGATGCCTCGGCGCGCCGCATGAACGAGGTGGGCCGTTCCGATGCCGCATCCGCCATCGCCGATGAGCACGATGACCGTCATCTCCGGCCGCATGCGTTTGATACCCTCGGCATAGGTCAGTGACCGTCCATGCAAACCGTGGAAGGTGTGGCAGTCGAAGTATTTGTCCGCGGTTCCAATGCAACCGATGTCCGACACGATGCACACTTCATGCCGCTTGAGGCCGATTCGGTCAATCGCCAATGCCAGTTGCTCCAACACCGCGGCGTGAGAGCATCCCGGGCAATAACACATTTCCCCTCGATGAGACGTGAGGATGGACAGCCGCTTCGCGACGCCGGGGCTCATGTGCGACTCTCCTTCAATACTGCGTCGGCAATTGTTTGCGGGTGAATGAGTCCGCCGTCGAACCGTGCAATCGACTCAATCGTGACCCCGTGCAGCACCTTGCGCAATTCGTCCGCATAGAGGCCCACGTTTAACTCCGGCACCACAACCCTCTGCACGTGCGGCCCCAGCGCTTCGCAAATCGCCCGCTCCGGCATTGGCCACAGTGTGTAAAGCGTCAGGTGTGAGACCCGCGCGCCACGAGAACGCGCCATCATCACCGCCTCCCGAGCCGAACCATCGCTCGTGCCGTATGAAATCACCAGCGAGTCGGCATCGGGGACGAATTCCGTCTCGGTCAGTTCGAGTGCTTCCGAGGGCCGGCGAATCTTGCAGGCGAGGTGCGACAGCTTGCGCTGGATCTTCGCACGATCGATCGTGAGCACACCGTTCTCGTCGTGAATTGACCCCGTGAACCGAACAAGGCGCTCGCCACCGATGGGACTGAAGCGCGGAACATCGTCCAGCGATTCAACAGCGTATGGCCGATACCCATCTCCCGTTGCCATTTGTCGTTCCACCAGCGCCGGCAATTCGATTGCGTCGAGGTCGACGGTCTGTCGTGTCAGCGAAATGTCCTTGGAGATCAGCAAGATAACGGGCGAACGAAGCGTTTCAGCAATATTGAACGCCTCGTATGTCAATCGATACGCCGTCGCCGCGCTGGTTGCCGCGAGTACCGGAAGCGGATATCCACCCGACGTCACATGAGCGGCGAACAAAACGTCTCCTTCGCCGGTGGCGGTGGCTCCGCCAGTCGCGGGCCCCATCCTCTGACAATCGACGATGACCAACGGCACTTCGCCCATCTGCGCAAGGCCGATGTTTTCGCTGTAGAGGCTCAGCCCCGGACCGGAAGTAGCCGTGAGTGCCCTTGCGCCGGCCATCGCAGCGCCGATGCACTGACCAATCGCGGCGATTTCATCCTCGGTCTGCACGGCGATGCGACCGTTGCCCGAGAACTGTTCGACAAATCCGGAGAGAATCGTGCTCGCCGGCGTGATCGGATAGCCGGCGAAGAAATTGCAGCCTGCACGGATCGCGCCGCGGACGACCGCCTGATTTCCTGTCAGGAATTCCCTCATTAATCAGCTCCGCTATACGACGGTGCCTGGGAACGAGCTACGTCCAGAACCAAGGCGCATTCCTCGGCCAAGGACCAGACCGCCCGGACATCCTCTAGCAAGATTCATGCCGGGGAGGGTCGAATCGGCGTTCGAACGTAAATGGCGGTAATTACGGATAGATGGGAATGTTGAGGGCAGCCGTTGTGGCGAAACTGTGGTAAATCCATAACCCCCTGCGGATGCATACGCGGCCCCCTACAAAGGGGGCGACTTTCTTCGATCATCCATACCGAAGCAGGTTTTGAGGTCTCCAACGTGAGGCCTGTGCCCCAAGTGCATTGCACATGAGACCCAACGAATACGAATCGAGGGATTCGAGCTTCCAAATGTGATTGTCGCTCGCTCGTTCGCTTCAATCTGACGCTATCGGGCACGAAACGCGACGACGTCGCCGCGGAACTCGAATGGCTGATTGCCTTTGTTGGACTTTAGCCATACGCGCGCCATGCCACCCGGGAGGCTTTCGTTTTGCCAGACCGTGGCGCGAACGCCGTGGCCATACTCCGGGTAATCACCCTCCGCCTGTATTGACTTCTTATGACAGATCATTCGCCTGCCGTTGATGGTCAAAGTCTCATCCGGATCGTTCACCGTCTTGGCATTCGGGCTTGCCATCGGATGGTCGGCGGGATTGATTTCGGCTTCGACGAGATACTGCTGCACGCGCGAGGGTTCATTGGGATCGCCATCAAGCGGTGAATAGCGCCGCTCAACCACCAGCCGGTCTTCATGCTTTGATACAAGCGTCGCGATCATCCGGATCGGCTGCTTCTCACCGTTTACGGTTTGGGTGCCTTCAAATGTCGTCGAGGCCCCTGTGTTGAATCGGGCCCAGCGCTCGTAATCCGGATTGCGAACCTTTCCGCCTGAGGATGCCGTCTCCACACGTCGAGCCATTCCCGCCATAATCAGGGGCGCCATGTAATGCTGAACGAACGGAGCCTTGAGGGCATCGGTATGCCCGCCGAGATCGCCGTACATTGCAAATTCTGGCTTCCAGTGAATGTGCACAACCTTGGCATACTGGGCGCGAGTCTCGGCCGTCATGCGCCTTGGCGTCTGGAACCCGCGCAAGCCTGCCGATTCAGTTTCCTTCCGGTCGGCGGTCCCGGCCATCGGCACGAGAAACGCCAGCACCGCATCTTTCTCCGATGTGAACACGTACAGCCGATTGCGAACATGCTGCAGTGCGCGGGTCAAGTCGTAGTCGGCGCTGACCGAGGCTCCGCACAGGAACACGTTGTCGATCTTGCAGTTTGAGGGAAGGGCCTCAATGGCAAACAGCGCTACGGCTGTACCGGCCGACAAGGCAACT
>CAZSBF010000150.1:0-6826 GCA_964605185.1 uncultured Planctomycetaceae bacterium | reverse complement strand
GTCGGCCGTTCCGCGGTCAATCAGCTTAAGGCCAGTCCGGTCGGTAGCGGCGGATACATTCCCGATTCAAACATCAAAGTGCTTCCCCCGGTCACCGGCCTGTTCAATGGCTTCTCGGATAACAACCCCGGATTCGACCATATTGTCGCGGACATGCCTGGAATCGACTTCCTGACGTTGCAATCGGGCACTCAGGTTCGCCTCGAACTAGTCGCTGTCGATCCGGCGTGCAAAGCGGTAACCGCCAGTTTCGCAGTGATCGATGTTCCCGGTGAACGTGCGTTGCTCGGCAATCAAAGCCTGCACACGCACCTCACATGGTTAGTGCAATCGGATGATCCTGCGTACGACCCACTGAGGGTGCTTTGGCGGGCGACGTTTAAGCTCGTCGACACAGGCAGCACCGGTTACTCCGAATCGGCTCCATTCACCTTCTACTTCGCGAGCGTGGCCTGCACGCGCGGGGATTGCAACGGCGACACGGTTGTCAATGCCGCTGATATTCAATCATTCACGGATACCGTGCTCAGCCCCGCGTCCAAGACTGCGGTACAGCGTTGCTCTGCCGATCTGGATAAGGATGGATACGTGACATTGAATGATGTCCCGGCGTTCGTCAATGCACTGCTTGCTTCGTAAGGCGAATTCGCGCTATTCGCCGATGATCTTCACCAACACGCGTTTCTTTCGCCTGCCGTCGAATTCGCCGTAGAAGATCTGTTCCCACGGGCCGAAGTCGAGCTGTCCGTTGGTGACCGCTACGACAACTTCGCGGCCCATGATGGTGCGCTTCAGGTGGGCGTCGGCGTTGTCTTCGCCGGTGTCGTTGTGCCGGTATTGACTCACCGGCTCGTGCGGCGCCAATCCTTCCAGCCATCGATCGAAGTCGGCGTGCAGGCCGCGCTCGTCGTCGTTGATGAAGATGCTCGCGGAGATGTGCATGGCATTGACGAGGCAAAGGCCTTCGCGAATGCCGCTCTCCGCAAGGGCGGCCTCGACTTGCGGCGTAATGTTGACGTATCCGCGGCGCGTCTTGAGTTCGAACCATAGTTCCTTGCGATGGGTCTTCATCTTTGTTGCTCGGTTGCCCCCATCTCCGCATCAACCCGTCACGGCCGGATCGGCGGCGGTGATGATCTCAATGACTCCGTCCGGGGACTCGGCGCGTGTCAGTCGTTCACGAACAAATTCGCTCAACGCCAGGCTGGCCAATTGACCGAGACAGAAGACCTGGAGATTTGGTTGCTCCAGCGGCGTCACGAGCAGAAAGATCAGTCGCACCGGCTCGGCTGACCGCGGGCTGAACACGATGCCTTCGGCAGAGCGACCAAAGACCAGGATCGGGCTCTTCAGCCCGGGGACGCGGGCGTGGGGTGTTGCCACGCCGTGGCCAAGATCGGTGGGAACATCGGCTTCGCGGGCGATTGCTATCTTGTACACGTCGACGCCCTCGGGAAGGTTGGACGCCGGAATCGCGGCGGCCAACGCGAGTATTGCCTCCTGAGGCGTTTGCGCCGGGATGTCCAGTAGGATTCCACCGGCTAAGAGCGCATCTTTCAGAAACACCTTCGGCAGTCGCGGATACTCATCCTCGATTCGCCCGACAATCTCTTCAAGAATGTCTTCCAGCGAGATCAAGCCGACGGGTTTGCCCTGGTCCATGACCACGGCCGTGTTGGCGCCTTCGCGCTGTAGCTGAAGCATGGTTGCCTCGAGATTGTCACGCGGCTGCACGACGCGGATCGGTCGAATGTGGCGCGTCCAGTCGCCGCTCACCGGATCGATTAAATCCTTGGCAAGCAGATATCCCACGGGTCTTGAACTCACCGGGTCGATGACCGGCCACCGCGAGAAACGATGGATCGAGATGCGATTCAACACGTCGTCGCGCGTGGCCGTGCGGGGCAGGTGCTGCACACGGCTCCACGGGAGCATCACGTCGCCTACTTTCTGCCGTCCGAGGTCGAAGATGTTCTCCAGGACAAGGAGCCGGTTGAGCGAGATCTCCCCGCTGGCCGGCACGGTGGACAGCAACATTCGCAGTTCCTGCTCCGAATGCGCCACGTCATGATGACCGGCCTCCAACCCCATGATTCCAAGCAGCCAGTTCGACGCGCCGTTCAGGATTCGCATTGGAATGTAGAAGATGAAGTATGCCAGGCGCATGGGGTACGCGATGGCCAATGTACTTTGATCGGGCCGGCGAATGGCGAGGCTCTTGGGCGCCAACTCACCGATCAGGATGTGAAGAAACGTCACAATGCTGAACGCCCCGACCACGGAAAGTGTGTGGCTCGTCGTCGGATTCCACCAGCCGGGAAGGCCGACGACCGATTCGACCAGTCCGGCGAAAGCCGGCTCGCCAATCCAACCCAACCCGAGGCTGGCGACGGTGATGCCGAGCTGCGTCGCCGAGAGGTAGCTGTCGAGGTGCGCCACCATTTCCTTGGCGACGGCGGCTCGACGATTGCCGGCGCGAGCCAGCTCTTCAATGCGCGTCGCACGAACTTTGACGAGCGCGAACTCCGCGAGCACGAAGAACCCATTGAGCAAAATCAGGACGACGGATGCTCCCAGATAGACGAGCGTCATCCAATTCATGATGGTTCCTCGTGACGACGCCAGCCGCCGCGACGCCGCGGTGATGTCTGGCCGTCGAGTCGATTCTACAGACAGTGCGTCGCCCCTGTCGAACACGGGTCTTTGACGTATCATCGCCTTCGGAGATCGACCCTCGCGTGTTCACCGCTGTTGACTATATCTCGCTCGTGTTTCTTGGCCTGCTGGCCGGCGCGAGCGGCGGGCTGCTCGGCATCGGCGGCTCCACGGTGATGATCCCCGGCATGGTGGTGCTGTTCGGCGCGGGGCAGCAGCACCTGTACCAGGCGGCGGCGATGATCGTCAATTTCTTTGTCGTCGCGCCGGCGGTGCTGCAACATGGCCGGGTGCGTGCATCGCTTCGACCGATCACACGATGGACCGTTCCGAGTTCGATCGTTGGCGCGTTGGTCGGCGTCGTGCTCAGTGAGCAACACCTATTCGCGGGGGCGGGGCAGGGGTATTTGCAGATCGCGTTCGCCGTATTTCTCGCGTACGCCGTTTCGTACAACCTGGTTCGGCTGCGCCACAAGAAACGGCTGCCCGCCATGAACGAGGCGGACGCGGCAAAAATATCCCCGTGGAAGATAATTGCCATCGTCGGACTGCCTGCGGGCCTGGCGGGCGGGCTGCTCGGAGTCGGCGGTGGGTTGGTGGCAGTGCCGGCGCAGCAGGTGTTTCTCTCGGTGCCGCTGACGAATGCAATCGCCAATTCGGCATCGACGATTCTCTGGTCGAGTGTCGTCGGCGCTGTGGTGAAAAATGCGAATCTGGGCGGACACGGATTCACCATCGGCCAATCCTGCCTGATCGCGGCGTGTCTGATTCCGTCGGCCATGGTCGGCTCGTGGTTTGCGTCGGCCAAGGTGCATCGATGGCCGGTGGGCGTGGTGCGATGGGCGTTTGTGCTGCTCATGGTGTATTGCGGCGTGCAGATCTTCCGGGCCGGGCTGCAACAAGTGCGCCCTGCGGCGGATGTTGGCGAAGGCCGATCGGCGTCGATACACTTTGAGCCGCATTGGATGCCGCCAGTTTGGCGGCAGGTGAATGGAATCTCGCAGGCGTGAAGCGCGTGACCTTGCGTCGTGCGGGTTGAGAATGTCAGGGAGATGAACATGCGACGTTTGATGTTGTGTACCACGGTCCTCTTTGCGATGGCCTTCGTGATGACAGGCTGCGAAGGGGCGGGCAAGAACTGCATGAGCTGTTGCTCGGACAAGGCGATGAAGTGCAAGGGCTGCGGCGCGGAGATGAAGTGCGCCGACATGATGGCGAAGTGCGGCGGCTGCGGCAAGATGATGAAGTGCGGCGACATGAAGATGACCTGCGCCTGCGGCAAGGCCGTGAAGTGCTGCGACGCGAAAGACGCCAAAGACGGCAAGTGCGCCTGTGGCAAGCCGATGAAGTGCGACAACAAATGCGCCTGCGGCAAGGAAATGACCTGCACCGGCATGTGTGAGAAATGCGCGATGGCGAAGAAGTAGCGCCGCGCGGTTTCTGACAGTCCACCGTTGAATTGAAACGACCCCCGTCGATGACCTCGGCGGGGGTTTTCTCTTTCGAAGGGGAAGCGGCCGCGGTTTGGTTGGATTTGGTCAGTTCAGAAAGGATCCGTCTTTATCATCCGCGCTGCCTTGCCCCCGGTTACTGGACACGATCGACCCATTCCTGCACGTCCTCCTCCGCCGTAACGGGAAGGCACTGGGACTGATCCGTAATACACATGTTGTCATACGAGAAATTGAATTCCGTTGCGGTCTGCCGAAACGCGGCCTCCACATAAGGTGGCATCGCGGCATTTGATGGGTTGGCAACGCGAGTGATGACATTTACTCCGGCGTACTTACCGACCGGAGTGGAGCCGCAATAGGTGTACATCATCCAATCCGGGTGTGGTCTGGAAAGGACGTACCACTGTTCGTTTTGGGGTTGAAGGGGCGGGTTCACGTAAATGACCTCAAGCAAACTCGGTTCGCGGTCGCTCAGCACAGGCTCCGCAAGCAAGTGAACCGCTCCCGTGTCGTTGCAACTTCCGTCTGCCGCTGGCGCACAAAAGGACGTGTGATACCACCACTGTTGCGCCGCAAAGACCCACGAACTCGATCTGCATGGGAGGGCGTCATAGCCGCCTTCCCACGTCGACCCCGGAACCCCGCAATTCAGGCCACGAACCTCCAGCCATGTTCCGCTGATCTCGTCAAGGCTCCCGAGAGCGTACGCCTTGTGAATATTCTCGTCGGTAACAAGGCACTGGCCATCCGTGCCTTCGGGCAACGACGGTAGACAGCCGTTTTCGGCGAAGCACTGGACTAATTGCTTGTAGATTTCGCTCTTTTGTCCCAGTGCGAGCTGGCAGTACAAGTGACAGGCTTGTTGCTCATTTCGTGCGCCTGCTGAACCGCATTCCGCGTTGCACGCGAGGGTCTCCTGACAGGCCGGATCCAATAAGCAGAAGATCATTTGAAAAGTGCAATTTGAGAAGCCACAGTTGAGCAGCTCGATGTCTGAACTTGAGGGGTTGTCGGTGACGGGAGCGGGAACGCACCCCTGGCTCACGCAAACTAAAAGAAGAACGAGGCCGGCACGATAACGTCTGTTCATTAGTCCCCTGTCCAATCCGTTGCTAGGAGTCAATTCTCTCGTCCGCCGCACGAACGCCATCGGATGCTGCACCGCGTGGTTGTTTGAGCACGAGCGGCGAGCCTGATAGCAGGGTCATCTATCCAGTTGACGAAATGCGGGCTCGGGCGGAAATAGTGAATCTCGATTCGCCATGAGTTCTTCACATGTGTCGATGTCGTCTGAAACCGGTATCAGGATGATCGGGTTGAGTCCCGGATCGCGCCGCTGGGGCGGGTTATTCGGCGTGTCCAGAAATGCGAGCGATGCTCCAAGCACGAGCTGCTCTGAGTCGTCAATCACGTTGCCCCGCAGGCTCCCATCGGAGTAGAGCGTCAAATCATTCTCAAAAATCTCGCGCCGGGCGATATAGATCTCCCCGTCTATCAAGCCGAACAGCTTGAGGACCACGGTTACGCCGGGCTTTCCGTCGTTATCGTCATCCCTGATTAGGGGGTCGTTACGATCCATCGACAGCGGCATATTCGGGTCGCCGTCGATGCCGCTGAGCGTAGGAGTCGCCGGGCGGAAGAGTTTCCACGCCCCATTCTCTTCATAAACGTCGACGATGGCGCCAGGCGGCTTTATAGACTGTGTCGCAGCATCCGAAAAGACGGTGTCGAAGTCCTGATTGGCAATATATTCGGCACGGCAGAATCGATCGTAGGCCACGAGCGTTCCGTTTTCGATGACCAAGTCCGTGAAGCCATACGTGACAATGAACGAGGCGAGCGGGCCATTGGGCGTCTCGCCTTCGTACGCGACGATGTTGTACTGGGCATAGTGCCCCGCCATGGCGGCCATAGCTTCTTCTTTGCTGGTGGGCGCGACCCAATTGGGATCGTTGCCGGGCGTTTCATATAGCGGGCTCTCCGGCCAAGTCAGCGGAATTGAGCAGCCGTGAATGAAAAGGCAGCCCACGGCAAGTGCGGCAATGGTCACGATCGGAAAGGCCGTGGTAGCCATCGGAGATCGCCAGCTTCGCGGCATGCGGTTCCGGACTTGAGTCATCATTAATTGCTCTTCCTTTATTGGTCATTGCCGGTGGTGCTGTTGCGGGAAAAGACACGCCGGTTAACCAATCGCAAGTCCCATTATAGGCAGCGCACCGAGAGCGGCATTTTGAACCGCATGTTGGCCGAAATAGACCTCAGTGTGAATTCCATTGGGAGTTTGATGACCACGCCGATGAAATAGAATTCGCTACTGCGCCCCGCTTCATGAGAATGACCTTCCCCACGAATCGTGGGGAAGGTCACAACGTGGAGCAGACGAATCTGGGAACTGGGAACAGCGGTCGAAGAATCGAGGCCACCCACTGGGCCTGAACCCCGATCTCGAATGCCACCTTGCAGCGGCCGTTGAGCGGCCGCACCACCGACTCGATCCCCTCGCGCGTGCTCGGGACCGTCACCGTGCGATGCTGATGCTTGGCCTCGGCCGCTGGATCGAAGAGATCGAAGACGGTAGACTCTTTGTGCACATCCATTCCAATGAACAACATGGCGTGTTCTCCTTTGTGTTGGATACCCAAACTCGAATCTCAAACACTGGGTCAAGTATCCCGCCGGGGGGGACACGCTCATAGTTTCTGGGACGAGCTGGGATT
>CAZSBF010000149.1:0-6862 GCA_964605185.1 uncultured Planctomycetaceae bacterium | reverse complement strand
CCAGGCCCGGTCGCGCCACGCGAATGACGCCCGCCTTTGGCAGAATTGGCATGGAAACCGATGGCCTGCGGAGCCGGCGGGGAAGCTCGGCGAACGGCGGCGCGCAATACACACGCACATTCGCCATGATGCGAAACATCTCGTCGAACGCGCCCCGTTCCTGCTGCCATGCGCCCGCGATATCGACGGGGCACAGAATGATCGGCAACCTCGCCCCATCCTGAATCGCCCGAAGCGGCGCGGCTCGCTTCCACGGCGACGTAATCCCACCAAATTGGCAGCGATAGATGGCGTGATCGCTCGGCACGTCCGTGAACTTCCATCCATAATCCGCAAATAGAGTCTCAAACTGCTTTTCTGCCGAATCGCGGAACTTGCGTGACGCTCGATCCGCGTGCAGAAACACCGTCCCACCTTCCTCCACATACAGACGGATCCGTTTCATCGTTTCATTGGGCAGTTCCAGCGGGCCCTGACCTGCGACATAAAGGATCGGCGCATCCTGCATGTCGCGCACTGTCGCGTTGACCGGGATTCGTTGCCATCGATGCAGCCGCTCGAAGGTGCGATTCACGAATCGCGTGAGATTGGCGAGGTCTCGCTGGTAATAGCTCCAGTCATCAAATCGCTCGCCGTGTTCGAGCTTCTGAAAGAGCACGGGTGCCTGTCCGTGGACCAGAAAAATGACGCCGAATGCGTCGCCGACAATATCCGCGCCCCATTCTTGTCGGCACACATCCGCGGCATGTGCCCGAAACCAGTCCCGCTCGCCGATGTACGCTAGCCCGCTTGCCAATCCAAGCCGCTCCAACCCAAACAATTCATACCCGCTGTTGCTGCTCCCATCCGGCGGGTGTTCTTTGAGATATGCATTTCCGCGACCAATCGCCGCATGAATCTTGCTAATGCGCTCTCGTGCCGGCTTGTCGATGACGATTCCTTCGAACACCCTGTAACTCATCTCCGGCCGCGCGTAGAAGCGATCCAGCGCGATGTACAGGCTGTTGCATCCCGCGACCGTCATCGACGGCGTCGATTGATTCGTGCCAGCACCATACGACCACCCGCCATCCGGGTTTTGCAACTCAAGCCAGTGTCGGCTCATGCGTTGCCAGTGCCCATTGCCGACCTCGCTACCGCCGATGGAGCCCGACCAAAGCCCGAGGTTGGCGAACTGCGTGTTCGAGTGATCGCCGCCCGCACCGCCAGAAACATAGGTGTACCAACCACTCTCTCGTCCCGCACGCTGCAGCCATTCGACATCACTCTTGAGTAGTTTCTTCAATCGATTGCGATGCGCGGCCGCGAGCGGTCGATCGAGCAGCGTGCTCCACAAGCTCGCCCGCAGGCTGTAAACATATGTCCCGCCGCCGGTGCCCGGCCCTTCCTCCAGGATGGCGAGCAGGCGTTCGTATTTTGGGTGCGTCGTCTCAACACCCGCGCTCGCAAGCGCGAGCGCCACCAGCGTCGACCGGCCCTGCGCACACGGTGCGTCCAGCTCATCTCGAACCAATCCAGCCCGTTTCCATTTCGAAATGGTGGACCGCGTAATGGAAAGGTTCTTCTTTTCCGTGGTCGTAATCTGCACGGCGTCGCGTGTGAACTTTGTAACAATTCCGCGCACCGTGACGCCCCCGCCACCCCGTGCAAACGTGATCTCATCATCGTCGCGCAAGTGGCCGAGCAGCGCCAAGACGCCTTCTTTGATCGCGGCATTCACCGCTTCGTCGTCGACCGCGCGGACGTATGGCGCGCAAAGAAACCAGCTCGCGACGATCGCTCCCAGAATTACACGTCGGAGATGTTTCATCAGCGAGGCGGGCAATTGCAGCTCGCAGGCAGGTCGAAAGTCGCTCAGGCTCGTGCGCCCGCGCCGGCCAACTGTGCCAGCGCGTGAACGCAGCGGTCCACGTCGTCTAGTGTATTGTACGCCCCAAATGACAGCCGCGTCGTGCCGCCGGTCTCGTGGGTGCCGAGCGTTTGGTGGGCCAGCGGCGCACAGTGCAGGCCCGATCGGCTGAGGATGGCGAATTCGGTCTCCAGCAATGCTGAAAGCTCGGCCGGCTCCAGCCCCTCCATTCGCACGCTGAACACCGCCACGCGCGACGCAGCATCACGCGGCCCAAAGACGCGCAGCGGCTCAATCTCCGCCGCCTTCTCAAGAAATCGCGTCGACAATGCCAGATCATGCGCGCGCAAACTCTTCACGCTGCGCTCCTCAATCCAAGCCAGCGCAGCCCCCAATCCCGCCAGCCCGATCGCATTGTGGCTGCCCGACTCAAACCGGTCCGGCATGAAGTCCGGCTGCGTGGCCAGTTCGCTGACCGACCCGGTCCCGCCTTCAATCAGCGGTTCGACCACATTCTCCAACCCCGGCCGAATGTACAAGGCACCAGTCCCCAGCGGCCCCATCAATCCCTTATGCCCCGGCATTGCGAGAAAATCAATGGACTGCTGCGCCACATCAAGCGGCACATGGCCCACAGTTTGCGCACTGTCGACGAGCAAGAAGATCTCCCGTCGGCGCAACTCCTCCGCGACCTCGTCAATCGGTTGCAGCGTACCGGTCACATTGCTGCCGTGCGTCATGCACACCAATCGCGTACGCGGCCGAATCGCGGCCAACACATCATCGGCCCGCACGGCGCCCGTCTCCGCGTCCGCCGGAACAAACGTGACCTCATTCCGCCCTCGATCCTGCAGCGCGTTCAACGGCCGCAGCACCGAATTGTGGTCCATCACAGTGGTGACGACATGATCGCCATCGCGGAGCACGCCCTTGATCGCGAGATTCAGCGCCTCCGAACAATTAAGTGCGAACACGACGTTTTTCGCCGGTTCGCATCCGATCAGTCGCGCCAGCCGCCGCCGGCATTCCGCGACCATCACGCCCGCATCCACCGCTTCGCGATAGGCCCCGCGTCCCGCCGATGCCCCAAGTTCCTCGGCATAGGCCCGCATCGCCTCCAGCACCTCCGGCGGTTTTGGAAAGCTGGTCGCGGCATTGTCGAGGTACAGTCGCTCTGGCATGAAATCGTTCTCCAGCCATCATTGTATCCACCCGTCGCGGCCGCCGCACGATGCCGGCTCGACGTGTCGCGTGTACGATTCCCCCAATGGCAACCAAAATCGTCGATCCCAATGACGGGCTGATCCGCTGCAAGTGGGCCTCCAAGGATTCCCTCCAAGCCACCTATCACGATCACGAATGGGGCAAGCCCATCCGCACCGACGCTGGCCACCTCGAGCGCATGGCGCTGGAAGTCTTCCAATGCGGCCTCTCCTGGCGAATCGTGCTCACCAAGCGCGACGCATTCCGCGAGGGATTCAAAGGCTTCGATCCTGTCACCGTCGCCAAGTTCGGTAAACGTGAAATTGAAAAACTCTGCGCCGACGCCGCCATCATCCGCAACCGCGCCAAGCTGGAAGCCATCGTGTCCAACGCGAAGGTCTTCCTCAACCTTGCCGATTCCTACGGCACCTATCTCAAGTGGTTTAACGCTTTACCGGCAAAATCCCCGAAAGACTGCGCCGCCCTGTACCCGCTCTTCAAGAAAACCTTCAAATTCATGGGGCCGGAAACGACCAAGTGCTACCTCATGGGCGTCGGAAAGATCGACGCCGCCCACGAACGCGGCTGTTTCCGTGCATGATGCAATCGCACAATGAACTGGGCGATTCGCCCTCGTCGCGACGCAACTTCTTTTTTTCATAAATGCCGGAACATCCTTGAAATCAGAATCTCGCTATCGGTAAGATCGCACCTGCAGTTCTCAGGCGAGCCTTCCGACCGGTCGCCGCGTAAGCGATGGGTACACTTCCGTGCAGGCTCGCCAAGTGCGCATGAATGCGAAGGAGATGCTTATGCGGCTGCGGCAATTCTGCCTGTCCGGTGTGGTTCTTTTGGCCTTCCAACTTCCCACGTTCGCCGAAGATGAAAAAGCCGCACTGGTTGACGAGAACCCTGATGCGGATCAACCCTTTGTGATCGAAGGCAACATCTATGCAAACAAGGAAGCCTTCATCATCGCCGGCGGCCGATGCGGCACGCCGACACCCGATGACATCACCTCCAATGTGATCCAGCAGCAGATCGAACGATTCCGTCCGGCGGTGGATCCTGATGGCGGCCCCAACCCTGAGGCCGTTCGTGCCCCCGGCACGGTAACCATCTCCGTCTGGTTCCATGTCATCCGGAAGGGAACCGGCACCTCCAACGGCGACATCCCGCAGTCGCAGATCGACTCACAGATGACCGTCCTCAACAACGCCTTCAGCGGCGCCACCGGCGGAAATAACACCCCGTTTCGATTCGTACTGGCCGGCGTCACCCGCACCACCAACACAACGTGGTACACCATGAGCGACGGCTCCTCGGCCGAATCCGGTGCCAAGAACGCACTTCGACAGGGTGATGCACGAACCCTCAACATTTATTCGTGCAGCCCCGGCGGCGGAATCCTCGGCTGGGCCACATTCCCATGGTGGTATTCCGGCAATCCGAAAGACGACGGCGTCGTCATCCTCTACTCCAGCGTCCCCGGCGGAACAGCCGCACCCTACAACCTCGGCGACACCGCCACGCACGAAGTCGGCCACTGGCTCGGCCTGTACCACACCTTCCAGGGCGGTTGCAGCGCGAACAATGACTACGTAACCGACACCGCGCGCGAACGCTCGGCCGCCTTCGGTTGCCCGACGGGTCGCAACACCTGCTCGCAATCCGGGAACGACCCGATCACAAATTTCATGGATTACACCGACGATTCATGTATGTTTTTGTTCACGGCTGGCCAGGCCTCCCGCGCCGACAGCCTCGTACTCCAATACCGCGGTCTGTAACACGGACGATTGGATTCCTGTTTGCTTCATCGTGGCCCCCGCGAGTTCTCTCGCGGGGGCCTTTTTGTTGGACCGGCCGATGCACCTTCACGGTTTGTCAAGACTAAAAACTCCGAATACGATGCCCTCGTGAAAACCATCATCGAGCCTTTTCGCATCAAGTCCATCGAACCGATTCGCATGACCACCCGCGAGGAGCGCGAGCGAATCCTCCGCGAAGCAGGATTCAACGTCTTTCTCATCCGCGCCGAGGATGTGCTCATCGATCTGCTCACCGACAGCGGCACCGGCGCCATGTCCGCCGAGCAGTGGGCCGGCATCATGCGCGGAGACGAGTCCTACGCTGGCGCCACCAGCTTCTACCGATTTCAGGATCGCATCACCGAGCTGACCGGCTTCGAACACGTCCTCCCCACGCACCAGGGCCGCGCCAGCGAACGCATCCTCTTCGAACTCGTCGGCGGCCCCGACAAGATCGTCCCGAACAACGCCCACTTCGATACAACGCGTGCGAACGTCGAACACTCCGGCGCCAAAGCCGTCGACCTGCCCATCCCCGAAGCCGCCGAGCCGAAGAATCGCTACCCCTTTAAGGGCAACATGAACGTCGCCGCGCTCGAGAGGCTCATCGCCGACGTCGGCCGCGACCGCATCCCCCTCGTCATGGTCACGGTGACAAACAACAGCGGCGGTGGCCAGCCCGTCAGCATGGCCAATCTCCGCGCCGTCCGCGCTGTCTGCGACAAACACAAGCTCCCCCTGTTCCTCGACGCCTGCCGCTTCGCAGAGAATGCTTTCCTCATCAAGCAGCGCGAGCCGGAAATGAAGGACCGCACCGTCCGCGAGATCGTCCGCGAAATGTTCGACCTCGCCGACGGCTCCACCATCTCCGCCAAAAAGGACGGCATGGTCAACATCGGCGGCCTTCTCCTCCTTCGCGATGAAGAAATGCTCTACCGCGCCAGCAACCTCCTCATCCTCACCGAAGGCTTCATCACTTACGGCGGTCTCGCCGGCCGGGATCTGGAGGCCATGGCCCAGGGCTTCGAGGAGGTCGTCCACGACGACTACCTCGCCTATCGCATCCGCAGCGTCGAATATCTCGGTGAAAAACTCATTGCCGCCGGCATCCCCATCGTCGAGCCGCCCGGCGGCCACGCCATCTACATCGATGCCGGCGCACTCTGCCCGCACATCCCGCCCGCCCAATTCCCCGGCCAGGCCGTCGTCTGCGGGCTGTATCGCATCGGCGGCGTGCGCTGCGTCGAGATCGGCTCCGTCATGTTCGGAAACGCGCCGACCGCCACCGGCAAGCCGCGCCTCGAACTCGTCCGCCTTGCCATGCCCCGCCGCGTTTACACCCAAAGCCACATCGACTACGTCATCGAAGCCGCCGCCGAACTCGCCGAGTCAAAAGGGAATCTCTGCGGCCTCCGCATGACCCACCAGCCCCCGGTCCTCCGCCACTTCACCGCGCGTTTCGAAGAAATCTGATCCGGGTAACTCCACCGGAAGGATTCGCTGAAAGCTCGATAGTTCGTTAGTGGGGCGGGCGTTTCTGCCCGCCTCTTGCCGTCGTAAGGCTGGCACAGAGGCCCGCGCCTAGGATTTCTGCCGACCCGCCCGGAGTTGGCCGTCCTCAAAATGTAATCCGAAAGACGCCTTGCCTTTGCCGGTCGGCGCGCTAGATTAGTTAGGTAAATGTTCTCTATTGCCAAGCCGCCCGAAAGGAGGCCTCGCATGGTCCGCGCCCCCGCATGGTCTCACCGTTGCGAAGCGAAATCTACCTTCACTCGGCCCCAAGTACCCTTGGCCCCTGCGACCCTATCGATCCAACCACGCCAGCAAACGCCAGCAAGTGCCGGCTGTTTTCAAGACATTCGTCCCACCTCGTCCCACCTTTTTTTCATTTGCGAAACTGGGATTTCGCATTGGCGCTGCCCCCAGTGCGATCATCGGACAAAAAGGGGCTGTTGAAAAAGTCTGCGTTTTTTTCTTGGCGTCGTCGGTGATGTTGGAT
>CAZSBF010000148.1:0-7143 GCA_964605185.1 uncultured Planctomycetaceae bacterium | reverse complement strand
GGTGAGTCGAGTCGGCTCTATGTTGATGCGGTGAAGGATCAAAAGATCGCCCAGGTGGCTCTTGGGGCGGCATTCAGTTTAGAGAAGGAGGGGATCGCGGGCGCGGGCGGTGTGCTGCTTCCATTCGGGAAGAAAAAAGAGCTGATGCAGACCGTCAAGAAGCACATCAAGCAATTGCGCGAGGAGAAGATCAGCGACGCCGAACTCGACAAGATGAAGAATCAAATGCGCCGCCAGGAAGTGGAAGGGGCGCTTTCGGTGGAGAGCAAGGCGCGACTCCTCGGCCAGTATGCGGTGCTTCGCGGCGACGCGGAGAAGATTAACCAACAGCTTGCGGAAATTGATGCGGTCAGTGCCGACGATGTCTTGCGCGTGGCGAAGAAGTATCTCTCCGATGAGCGGCGAGTGAGCATTCTCGTCGAGCCGAATGCGGCGGGGATGATCAGTTCGCTTCTGTCAAAGGAAGACAAGGACGCACAGGCCGATCAGCCGATTGTGAGCGACAAGGACAATCGAATCATGGAGCGAATCGGCGCGAAGTCGAAGGCGGTTCGGCCGAAGGACTTTCCGACGGCTCCTCCCGCGGCGTCTCCGTTGGATGCGATGGCCATGGCGGGTTCATCGACCAAGAAACTCGCAAACGGGCTGTCGGTGGTCGTTGTGCCGAATCATGAAGTGCCGATGGTCACCATGGTGCTTGGCATCAAGAGCGGATCGTGGTCGGAGAGCAAGGCTGGCGTGGCCAACTTCGCCATGGAGATGTTGACGAAGGGGACCAAGTCGCGCGACGCGAAAAAACTGGCGGAGGTGTTGGAATCGAACGCCATCAATCTGGCCGGCTCCACCTCGCTTGATACGGCCCGCGTGACGGTGTCGGCCGTGGTGCGGCAGGCAGACCTTGCCGGGGAATTGCTACGCGATGTGATTGAGAATCCCACGTTCCCACAGGAAGAATTCGATATCCTCTCCAAGCAGACCAAAATGGGTCTTCTGATTTCAAGCAAGACGCCGGAGTACCTAGCCGATCGCGAGCTTCGACGGCGGGTTTATGGCGATCATCCGTATTCGCGCACCGAGACGGGCGAACTTTCAGACCTCGACAAGGTCAAGGTTGATGATCTACGAGCGTGGTGGGGCGAGCATCTTCGGCCGGAGAATTGCGTTTTCTATCTTGCCGGCGATATCAAGCCGGAGGATGGGGTGATGTTGGCGACGAAGCACCTTGGTTCGTGGAAAGTCGACCGGCCATTTAACCCGATGAAGATGCCCGAAATTCCGCCGACGAAGGGCACGCAGATATTCCTTGTCGACAGGCCGGGGTCGGTGCAGAGTCAGATTCGGATCGGCTTGCAGGGGATCACGCGGCGCGACGCGGAGTATCCGGTTTCGCGGGTGATGGCGACGATTTTTGGCGGCGGATTTAACAGTCGGCTGAACAAGGCTATTCGCGTTGACAAAGGCCTGACTTATGGTGCTCGCGGCGGAATCACGGCGCAGCGTTTTGCCGGTGACGTGCGCATCAGCACTTTCACCAAAACGCCGAAGACCGGTGAGACGTTGCAGACGATCCTCGCCGAGGTTGAAAAGATGCGAACGACGCTGCCGACGACGGAAGAGCTGGCCGACACTCAGTCGTACATCGTGGGATCGTTCCCTGGGGCGCGGGAAACGCCTGAAGCAACGGTTGGGGATTTGTGGACGATCGAGACAGAGGGATTGCCCAAGGATTATTTCGAGAAGTACTTGGACGACGTGAAAACGACAACACCGGCGGCAGTCCTTGAAGCGGCCAAGAAGCTGATCGACCCGAAAAAGCTTTCGATCGTGGTGGTCGGGGAGGCCAAGTCCATTCAGGCGGACCTTGAGAAAATCGCCCCGGTCACGGTGGTGAATCAGGTGACGCCGCCGCCGGAAAAGGAAGAACCGGCCACGGCGGACAATTGACGCGGCGACTCGTCACACCATCGAGGAAAGGTTAAACTACCAGGTTCACAAGACAGTGTTTTCCGGGGGAGACAGGAGTCAACATGGCGACGAAGAAAGAACTGCTTACCAACCCCATTCAGCACATCGATATTTCGAAAATCGACTATGCCAAGCAGGTCGATGCGATGGAGCACATGGCGTATAGCAGCCGCGATTTGAATCGGGCCGCGAAGATCTACGACATGATGCTCAACGATTCGGATTGCGGCATCATCCTGTGCATGGCCGGCTCATTGATTTCGGCGGGGCTAAAGAAGGTCTTTGCCGACATGGTTCGCAATCGCATGGTCGATTGCATCGTAAGCACGGGCGCGAACCTGATCGATCAGGATTTCTTCGAAGGCCTGGGCTTCCGGCACTACATTGCGCCGGAGCGATACAAGTCGGGTATGGAGGATGACGCCCTTCGCGACCTGCACATCGACCGCATCTATGACACGTTTATCGATGAGGACGAACTTCGAATCTGCGACGACGTGACCAAGCAGATTTTCGACAGCCTTCAGCCGAGGCCTTATTCCTCACGCGAGATGCTGCGAGAGTTCGGCCGCTATCTCGATCGCAATGGCAAGAACAAGGACTCCATCCTTCATGCGGCGTTTGAGATGGATGTGCCTGTGTTTGCGCCGGCGTTTTCCGATTGCTCTGCGGGATTCGGTCTTGTAGCGCATATTGCCGGTCGCAACGGCGAAAACCATGTCATCTGGGACGGCGGGCGCGACTTTTACGAGTTGACTCAACTGAAGATTCAGAACCCGCGGACGGGCATCTTCATGGTCGGTGGCGGAGTGCCGAAGAACTTCACGCAGGACATCGTCGTCGCGGCGGAGATTTTGGGGCAGGATGTCGAGATGCACCGATACGCCGTGCAAGTGACCGTCGCGGATGTGCGTGATGGGGCATTGTCCAGCAGCACGCTCAAAGAAGCGTCGAGTTGGGGCAAGGTCGATACGGCATTTGAGCAGATGGTGTACAGCGAGGCTACGCTGGCCGTGCCGGCGATTGTCGGGTACGGCTATCACAAGGGCGCGTGGAAGAATCGTGAGGCTCGCCGTTGGAACCGCTTTTTCGAGAAGTCGCCGCAGCCGGTGGCATAATACAGAACTAGGATTTCAGCACGAGTGGAGTGCCCATCGCCCGTTTTCGGTGAGCGGCGCGCCCGCCATCCACTTTGGAACGAGGGATTTGATCTTTGGCATCGACAGGCAATTCGACGGTTTCCGCACTTCCGCTTCCGGCGGATGAGTCCCCCAAGACCTACATGGTCACCGGCGGCGCGGGCTTTCTTGGCATCAATTTGATTCGGTCTCTTCTGGCACGCGGCCACAGCGTCACGTCGCTCGATATGGCGCCGTTTGATTATGAGGACTGCCGGGGAAAGATTCGCGAAGTGCGCGGCGATATCCGCGATAAGAAGGCCGTGCGGGAGGCCGTGGCGGGTGCGCAGATTGTTGTGCATTGTGCGGCGGCGCTGCCGCTCTATTCGCCGGAGGACATTCGGTCGACCGATCTGGACGGGACGCGGAATGTGCTGGAGGCGGCGCACGAGGCGGGATGCGAACGGGCCGTGCATATTTCGTCGACTGCGGTTTATGGCATCCCCGATCATCATCCGCTGTTGGAGGATGACCGTTTGCATGGTGTCGGGCCTTATGGACAGGCGAAGGTTGATGCCGAGGCGGTCTGTCTTGAGCTTCGCAGGAAGCACAACATGTGCATTCCGATCATCCGCCCGAAGAGCTTCGTGGGGCCTGAGCGACTGGGTGTGTTTGCCCTGTTTTACGACTGGGCCAAGGATGGGCACGGTTTTCCGATGATCGGATCGGGACGCAATCGGTACCAACTGCTCGACGTGGAGGATCTTTGTGACGCGATCTACCTGTGCTGCACACTGGAGCGCGATCGCGTGAACAGCATCTTCAACATCGGCGCGAAGGATTATCTCACCATGCGTGAGGACTATCAGGCGGTGTTGGATCGCGCTGGATTCGGTAAGAAAATCAAAGGCTTCCCGGCCGCGCCAATGATCTGGACGCTGCGCTTCCTGGAACTGTTGAAGCTCAGTCCCTTGTACAAGTGGGTCTATGAGACTGCGTCGAAGGATTCGTTCGTTTCCATCGAGCGTGCGGAGAAGGTGCTGGGATACAGGCCGAAGTTCAGCAATCGGGATGCCCTCGTGCGCAATTACGAGTGGTATCTGACGAATCTGCACAAGTTCACCAATGCCAGCGGCGTTTCACATCGTGTGCCGTGGAAGCAGGGCGTGCTGCGGTTCGCGAAGGTTTTCTTCTGACCTGTGAAGGTGAGGGCCTGACATGATTGCCATCACCGGCGCTGCGGGGTTCATCGGGTCCAATCTTGCCCACGCTCTTGCGCGCGACGGCCATGACTTGCTTCTCGTCGATCGCGAGCCGACCGCGGAGAAATCGCCCAATCTCGCGGGTTTGACGAATACGACCGTGCTTCTGCACGATGCGTTTGTCGAACAGCTTGAAGCCAGACGCATCGCGCCGGATGCCGTCTTTCATCTTGGGGCGTGCAGCAGCACTACCGAGACGAACTGGGATTTTCTCGCCAATGTGAACATTCGCTACTCGCAGCGGCTGTGGTCGTGGTGTGCCGCTAATGGTCGGCCGTTGATTTACGCCTCGAGCGCGGCCACCTATGGCGACGGCGCGATGGGCTTCAACGATCGAACGCCGCCCGAGTCGCTTCGTCCGCTCAATCTTTATGGCAAGAGCAAGAACGATTTTGACGCGTGGGTCTTGGCGCAGGTAGCCGCCGGAAATCCCGCGCCGCCAAAGTGGGCCGGCCTGAAGTTTTTCAACGTGTACGGTCCGCGCGAGGCGCATAAGCATCGGATGGCGAGCGTGGTCTGGCATGCGAGGCGACAGATCGTTGAGACCGGCGAGATGCGGCTTTTCCGCTCCAACGACCCGGCGATTGCCGACGGTGAGCAGCGGCGAGATTTCGTATTTGTCGGCGACTGCGTCGACCAAATGATGTGGTTGTGGAAGAGCGCGGCGCCCAACGCCATTTACAATTCTGGAACAGGCAAGGCTCGTACGTTTCTGGATTTGACGCGCGCCGTCTTCGCCGCGATGAAGCGGGGTCCGCGCATCGTGTTCATTGACATGCCGGCCGATGTCGCCGGGCAATATCAGAACTACACGCAGGCAAACATGTCGCGGCTGCGCGAGGCGGGTTACACGCGACCTCCAACGGAATTGGAAGCCGGAGTCGCAACGACTCTTGGCGGTATGGCGTGATCGCTACGTTATTGGCAGCCGAGCAGCGGGAACCCCAGCACTGCGTTGATGATGAAGACAAAGAATCCGCCTATCACCGGGACGTTTCCCAAATTCGTCGCCAGCTCCGAAAGCAATGAACACAGTCCTGCAAATAACCCCATGACCGATCTCCGTATTTGACTAACTTGATGCGCCGGCTCCCCCGGCCGGACTCCACACTGATTGCCCCACGGTCGGCATTTTACCCGGGCCGCCCACGCCTGCCACGTTCATTGCGGCACGAACCAAGCCAAGGAAGAAGGGGTCGGGCCGGAGCGGTCGGCTGGTGAGTTCCGGGTGGGCCTGTGTGCCTATGAAATACGGGTGTACGCTGGTCGGCAGCTCCAAGACCTGCATAATCGGGAAGTGGGGGGCCCGGCCGCTGAAAACAAGTCCAGACGCCTCCAGTTGTGGGATGTATCGCGGGTCGACTTCATAGCGATGGCGGAACCGAAGTCGGACTTCCAATGCGCCGTTGTAAAGCCGTGAAGCGAGGTAGCCCGACGTGAGCATCACGTCCTGTCCGCCGAGGCGCATGTTTCCGCCAAGGCCTTCAATCTGCTTTTGCTCGGGGAGGATGCTGATGATTGGCTCGCGTGTTTCGGGGTCGAACTCGGTTGAGTTACCCTCCGTGATGCCGCAGACATTTCGGGCATACTCAATGACGGCCATCTGGAAACCAAGGCAGATGCCAAGGTAAGGCAACCCTGTCGTTCGGGCGTGTCGGATGCAGGCAATTTTCCCTTCGCCGCCCCGCGCACCGAACCCGGCGGGAACGATGATGCCGTGCAGCGGCGCGAGACGCGACAAGACCTCGCCTTCCTTGAGTTCAGTGACGTCGATCCAGTCGATGTCGATCTTTACGCCACACCGGGTTCCGCTGTGCTCCAATGCCTTGATGACGGAGGCGTAGCTATCGCGTACGGACGTGTACTTGCCGGCAATGCCGATTCGCACGCTTTCGTGAGCGGTGCGCAGCGATGCGAGGTATTCCGACCAGACCGTTCGGTTTTTTTCCTCCAACTCGGGGGACACGCGATCCTGGAGCCCGAGGATTTCGACCACCGCCTGATCCAGACCTGCACTGCGAACCATTTCGGGCACGACATAGATCGATTCGCTGTCGTGCATCGAGAAGACCCGCTCGAACGGGACGCTCGAATACATCGCAATTTTTTCGCGCACTTTCGATGTCACCGGCAGAATCGCACGGCAGGCGATGATGTGGGGCTGTATACCACATTCGAGAAGCTGCTTGATACCAAGCTGGGCGGCCTTTGATTTTTGTTCGCCCAAGGCGGGCGGCTGCAGGACATACGTCAGTGCGACGAAACAAACGCCGCCGGGGCCTTCCTCAAAGGCCAGCTGCCGCAGCGCCTCGATGTAGTACGCATTCTCAACGTCGCCGACCGTGCCGCCAATCTCGATGAAGATAACGTCGGCATCGGATTGCACGGCGAGGTGGCGGAGCTTGGACTTCACCTCGCCGGTCACGTGGGGAATCATCTGCACGTCGCGGCCGAGGTATCCGCCGCGCCGCTCTTTCTCCAACACGGTGGAAAAAATCTGCCCGCTAGTGGAAAAATTTGCGCGTGCCATGTCCTGGTCGAGCATTCGCTCGTAGGTGCCCAGGTCCATGTCGCATTCCATGCCGTCGTCGAGGACGAAGACTTCGCCGTGGCGGTAGGGGTTCAGGGTGCCGGAGTCGAGGTTGAGATAACCTTCGAGTTTGATCGGGGCGACAGTCAGTCCCTTGTCCTTCAGCACCTTGGCCAAGCTGCTGGCGAATATGCCCTTGCCAAGGCCGGACATGACAGTGCCGAACACTCCGACGTATTTCGTCTTGCCCGGTTTATAGCCGGGCGGC
>CAZSBF010000147.1:0-7929 GCA_964605185.1 uncultured Planctomycetaceae bacterium | reverse complement strand
CGCCGCGAGTCGTCTTCCGAATTCGCCCTCAAGCCGTGACGACCATGCGGGTGGATCCTCCGTGAGCAGTGTGAACCGGCCGGCGTTCGTTGCCGGCGTTGCCTCGGCGTGATCGACACGGATCATCCCGGGAGCAGTGGCCGCAGCGACGACCCAGGGTTCGCGCGTGAACGTAGCGCGGCCGAGTCCGCAAAAAACCGGCACCACAACGCCCACCCATCGGTGAGTCTGCCGATCGTGCTCGAGCCCCGTTTCGCAGAAGTATTCAAACATCACGACGTCATTCGCATCGCGTATGACGGCTGCCATGCGGCGGCTGTGGCCGATCTGCATGAGCGCCGCGGCGGCCAGGCGTTCGCGAAGTGCGTCGCCCCGATCGCGGTCGACGGTCCATCCATGGCGCTGTGCCCAACCTTCGAGGTTGGATCGCTCCTGCCGCCGGCGCAGGGCAATGGCCACGCCGGCGACAACGGCGAGCGAGCTGCCCGCAAAGATGAGTGCGTCATTGACGAGTGTGGACACAGCGAGCGGAGGATATACGAGAGACAGGATCGCGGGCAATGAAGTCGCCGTGCGAATGTGGATCAGCGATTTGGCATTGATATCCGAGCTGCGTGGCGCTCAGATTTGGGTTCTCTTCGCGCATGTCGCCGCGACACAGCACCATACGTACGCTGGGATTTCACCAATCATGGCGTCGGCAGTTTTGGCGCAGGCTTGGGCGGCTCATCGGCGGGTTGCGACGAAGGACCGGGCTTGAGCAGGTGCACGCCATAGTCTTCCACCGGGTGCTTGAGCGATCCGATCCACTTTTCGACTCGCTTGTAATCAGGCCCGTTTCGAGTCTGGAAGAGTGGCTTGATCTCATTGGTTCCGGGATGCCGCATCTCCGGCTTTACATCCTTGGTCGGAAGCATGTAACTAAGCAGGAGTGAGTTCTCCGGCTGGCTGCGGTTCAGGATGGAGACGCCATCGACCTGCACATCATTGAGCACGATGAAGTTGGCATAGGTGGTGTCGGCCGCTTTCTTCGGGTCTTTGTAAAGGTGGAATCTGGACGTCTCGGAGTCGGCCGGTCCGTGACATCCAGTGGTCGAGCATCCACGGAGGATGAGCGGCATCACCTTCTTGCGAAACTCAACGAATACTTCAGGATCGGAGGTTATGTGAATGCGGTCGGCGAATTCCGGCCCTCGCTCGGCAGCGATGAAATGGACCTTTTGCGCGGCGGTGAGCTTCCGAAATTCGCCGCGCGCCAGATTCCCCGTGTAATTCGGCTTGCCCTCCATGAGGGTGAGAAACTCCTCGACAAGCTTGGGGTCGAGTTTGACGGTGATCGACTCGGGCTTGGATTCAGCACCCTGTCTCATGCCCCGCAGTTCGAGAAAGCGAATCCGCTGAATCTCGCGTTCGGTCAGCTTGCGAAGCAGCGGCGAATCAGGCTTCACCTCTTCGGGCTCGGCGCCCGGTTGAAACATCGAGGCCGATGCTACCGGGGCACTGCCCCAGCGAGGCGATGCAACGATCAACAATAGGACGGAGAAAAGAACCGAAAGGTGCAAACAGCGCGTGCGGAGTGATGGCATAAGGAAACATCCCGGTGGGTCAGGGGGGCGGTGTTGTTTATCATCCACCGCTTACCCCCGTATACTACCTTATTCTAGGCCCGCCGATGATGCCGTCGAGGCGACATGGGCCCTGCAGGAAATCGCCATGCCCGATCATCTATTCGCCGAGAGTTTGCGTGAATTCATCGGTAAGGCCGTGGTGCTCGATACTGAAGGCCCGATCGTGTACCTCGGAATCCTGCGTGAGATCAAACCGGATGGGTTCTGGCTGGAGGGCGTCGACCTGCGCGACGGTCGAGAGGGCCACGTCTCGAAGGAACGCTACATCTGCGAGGCCCGCGAACACGGGATCAAGCCCAACCGGTCTCGTGTCTTCGTGTTTTCCCGCGTGGTGATCAGCGCCTCGGCGCTGGACGACGTGGTCATGGGCTTCGACGGCGAGCCCTGATGGTCACATCAGGTTTTCCGGATTGAGCAGTTTCAATTCTTCAGCAACGAATCGCCCATCCTTTCGAATCAGCACGTCGTCAAAGTACAGTTCGCCGCCGCCGCACTCAGGCGTCTGACGCAGCACCATGTCCCAGTGCACCGCGCTCTTGTTTCCGTTATTGGTCTCGTCGTAACAACCGCCGGGCGTGAAGTGAATGCTTCCGGCGATCTTCTCGTCGAATAGGATGTCCTTCATCGGGCGCGTGCAATACGGGTTGAAGCCAATGGCGAACTCGCCGACATAACGGGCCCCCTCGTCGGCATCGAGCACTTCGTTGAGTTTCGCCGTGTTCGTGCTGGTGGCCTCGACAATTTTTCCATTCTTGAAGACGAGGCGAATGTCATTGTGCGTCTCACCGCGATAGAGCGTCGGCGTGTTGTAGTGAATGACTCCGTTGACGCTGTCGCGCACCGGCGCGGTGAAGACCTCGCCATCGGGAATATTTCGCCCGCCGTCGCAGGGGATAGCGGCGATGCCCTTGATGCTGAAAGTCAAATCCGTATCACGTGGCCCGTGGATGCGCACCCGATCGGTCTTCATCATCCGTGCGGCCAGCGGCTTCATCGCAATGGACATCCGGCGATAGTCCATCGTGCAGACGTTGAAGAAAAAATCCTCGAAGGCCTCCGTCGACATCTCTGCAAGCTGCGCCATGGAAGGGCTTGGCCATCGCAGCACCACCCAGCGCGTCTTCTTCACGCGAACCTCGGTGTGCACTTTTTTCCAAACTGAGTTCTCGTAAAGTGCCTGCTTCTCGGATGGCACATCAGAGAGTTCGCTCACATTCGGATTTCCGCGCGCTCCGATGTAGCACTGCACCTGCTCCATCAGCCCCTTCTCTGTTGCGGCGATCAATTCCCATGCCTCAACCGCGCCCGACATGAGCAGTGCCCGCCGAATCTGATTCGATTCCAGCTTCACCACCGGCACCCCGCCCGCCGCGCGTGCCGTGCGGATCAGTTCACAGGTGAATTCATGCGGAACGTCGATCGCCTCGATGAGAATCTTCTCGCCGGGCTTGATGGCGCAGGAGTAATTCACCAGCACGTCGGCAAGTTTGGCAATACGCGGGTCGAGCATGTCAGTTTCCTCTCAGGCCGGAGCAAGTAATCCGTCTTGGTCGTGCTGAAGTCTATCACAGCCTGACTAGCCCCGCCGATCGTCTTTATGACACAACCGCTGCACATAATGCACAACGTCCCACACATCGCCTGCCGAATAGGCGCCTTCGAAGCTCGGCATCGGCGTACCAGCCATTCCCTTGAGCGTGCGAATATAGAGCGTCGCGCCATCCTCGCCGACTTTGAAGAACCCCTGCGCAAATCGCCGCGGGATGTTGCGTTGACCGTCCTCGTCGAAGAGCTTCATCGACGTATCGGGTTCACCATCAGCGCCATGACACTTCACGCAGGCCTCGAGGTAAATCCGTTTTCCGTTCTCCATTCGGGCTTCGTCCGTCGGCGGCTCAGGCGGCACGACAATGGCCGGCCCCGGCGTGGTGCGCTCTGCGAACAAATGTCGCGCATCGCCGATTGTCATTGTGCCGTTCGCAACGTGCTGCGAAAGGTCTGCGGCGACTCCCTCGGCCACCAGTTTTCGCACATAGGCTGCGACGGCCAGCAAATCTTCACGGCTCGCCTGCGGATACGCCGGCATCGTGGCCCCGGTCACGCCCGAGCGAAACAGCCGAATGAAATCGTCATCGCTCGGCACCTGATTGACCGTCGTGGTGAATTTGAACTTCGCCCGACGAAAGTCGCGTGGGCGCGGCGCCTGGCCCAATGACAAGCGCCCGTTGCCGTCGCCGTGTTCGCCGTGACACAGCGCACAACTGTCTTCGAAAAATCGTCGCCCGCGAATTAGCTGCGCCGTCATCTGAATCGGCGGGACAATCGGTTCGGTGACCGTCGGCTTTTGGGGTCGCGATTGCATGGTCGGAGCATGAGACACCACGGTTTGTGCGACCGGGCCCAACGCCTTCCAGCCGACGAACGCGGCCAAGCTGATTACGGCAACCGCCCAGATCATCGGGGCGATTCGGTTCGGCTTTTCGTCGTGGTCGTCGTTCATGCCCATGATTATGCCCTTTCCGACGAAGCGATGTTGTTGAATTATTGCGTTGCCGGGGCGCGGCGTCGATCTATAATGTCAGGATGGAGCAGGACTTCGCCCGGATTCTCATCCCTCGGGAGCGGATCCAGCAACGAGTCGCCGAGATGGGCCGCGAGATCACGCGTTCCTATGGAGATGATTCGCGCGAGGTGGTGCTCGTCGCCATTCTCGCCGGCTCCGTCATTTTCCTCGCCGATTTGGTGCGCTACCTCCCTTTTAAGATGAAGCTCGGGCTGATCACCGTGAGCCGCTATCGCGGCGCGACGACTACCGGCGGCGAGACGCTTTTCAAGTCGTCGCTCGACGTCGATCTGACGGGTCGCCATGTGCTGCTCATCGACGACATCCTCGACTCCGGCGGCACGATCCGTGCCGTGTCCGATGAGCTGATGAAGCACCATCCCGCGAGCCTGAAGTCGTGCGTGCTCCTTCGCAAGCCCTCAAAGGCCCCGAAGGACCTTCAACCGGATTTCCTCGGCTTCGACATAGAGGATGTGTTCGTGGTCGGCTACGGACTTGATTTCAATAGCCAGTATCGAAACTGGCCCGACATTGGCGAACTGCGCCCGGAGCTGTACGCATGACGACCGACCTGCTGCCGCCGCCGACGGAGAAGCGCGACGTCATGGCCCACGCCGAAGGGCGCGGTGCGGCCGCGCTGCTCGAAGCGCAGGAAATGGTCCCCGCGCATCTGCTGGATGGCGGAGAAATCGTCATCCTCGCGATCAAACCGTCGGCGTGGTTTGTCTTGCTCGCCGCGTCGCGTTGGATCCTGACGGGCCTGGGTCTCGCCATCCTGGCGAACACAAAATTCGTGCCCCACGCGTCGCAATGGTGGCTCTGGCAGCTGGGGTTCTGGATCGCCGGGCTCCGGATCGGCTGGGCCATGCTGGAGTGGGTGTCCCGGTTGTATGTGCTCACCAATCGCCGGGTCATGCGGCTTCGCGGCGTGTTTAACGTGGAATTATTCGAATGTGCCCTCGACCGAATACAGAATACCTATATTACGTTATCCGTGGGGGAGCGAATCACCCGCACCGGTAGCATCAGCTTCCAAACCGCCGGCGGCCCCGGCGGTGAGGCGAGTTGGCTGACGATCGCCCGACCGCTGGAAACACACGAGAAACTTCGCGAGGCGATTCACAAGGCGACCCGACGAAATGGCAACGGACTTTAGATTGAAGATTCGACACTGGTTGGCCGCGGCAATGCTCGTCGTCCTGTTGGCGACGACGGCGCCGCTTCGCGCCCAGACCGCCGACGATGAGGACGACGACGAAACGCCGCGCAAGATGCGCGAGCAGTTCAAGCAGGCCAACGAAGTCATGGAGACGGCCAAGAAGGTCGGCCCGTGGGAAGAGCAATACCAGGTCGTCGAGCAGGCCACCGACAACATCTTCGAACAGCAGGGCTGGAACAGCGAGCAGGACCAATTCGCCCGCAACGTCATGCGCGAAGTCGGCAAGGTCGCTCCGTGGAATCCGCAGGAGCGGCAAAAGGTCTTCATGGACCAGCTCCAGCAGCGCTACGGGCTGACCCACGATCAGGTCAAGACATTCGACACCACGTTTCAGCGCGAGATGCTGCAGATGACCATGAAGCATTTCAAAGATGTGCTCCCCGTCGCGCTGGAGGCCGCGCGGACGCGGGCCAACGGCGAGCCCTTCACGCCTGAGCAGATTGCCCAGTGGACCAAGAAGCTCCGCCCCATGATGGACGACGCAATGGAATCCATGGAGCGCGTCACGGGTAAGGTCAAGATGACCATGTCGCCCGAGCAGCGCCGCATCCTCGACGCCGACCTCAAGGCGTTTCGAAAACGACATGATGATTCCAAGCGCATGGCTGAGAAGTGGGCGGCCGGCCAATGGACGCCGTCGGACTGGGGCCTGCAGAACGACCCTGCCCACGCCGGAGAAATGGCCAAGTATTCCGAAAAAGAAGCGGAGAAGAACCGCCTCGTGGAGCAGGCCATCCTTTCCAAGAAGCCGGATGAGAAGTCGATGTCGGGCAATGAGTCCGAGTGGGATAAGTACGTCAAGTGGTTTTGCAACAACTACGAGTGCGATGATCGCCAGCGCACGGCGGCCAACAGCATCCTCGCCGGCTCGAAAAAAGAAGCCATTTCCTATCGCGCTGCACGGCGTGAAGCGCTGGATGCCTATGAGCGCCTCGTGAAGAACGCCGCCTCGGCCGAGGCCCGCAAGAAGGCACAGACCGATCTCGACGCCCAGCTTGGCCCGATCAAGGCGACCTTTGACCGCATGAAGCAGCGGCTCGAAGGCGAAGTCCTCACCACCGAGCAGCGCCACAAGTTCGCCCCCCAGACCGCCAAGGCCGGCGAGTAGCATTTCGCATAGGCTACGCCTCCGAATGTCGAGTCAGTCCGCATCACTCAAGCGCGTTCTCGGCCCGCTTCAAGCCACCTGCATTGTGATCGGCTCGGTCATCGGCGTCGGGATCTTCTTCACGCCGTCCCGCGTTGCCGCTGTCGCGGGCAGTGCGAATCTCGCCCTCCTTGCATGGGGCATCGGCGCGGTCATCGCCATGCTCGGGGCCCTGTGCTTTGCCGAGTTGGGCGGGCTCTACACCGGCTCGGGCGGGCAGTACGAAATTCTCCGCGATTCCTACGGGCCGCTTCCCGCGTTTGTCTTTGTCTTCTGCAACGCCACCGCCATTCAGGCCGGTGCGACGGCGATCATCTCCGTCGTCTGCATGAACAACCTCGGCGTCTTGTTTCGCGGCGCGCCGCCTTCGGATGCTGTGCTGCCCATCGGGGCATCGCTCCTGATCGTGGGTCTGGCGGCGGCCAACGTGCTCGGCGTGCGCTTCGGCGCGGGCATTCAGGTGGCTACGGTCTTTGCGAAAGTGGCGACGCTGATTGTCGTCAGCGGCATCGCGGTGTTTCACACGGCGTCGCCGCCGGGCGCGGCGGCGGGTGCCACGCCTCTGACACACCCCGTCGTCGCCATCGCGGCAGCGCTGGTGCCGGTGTGTTTTTCCTATGGCGGCTGGCAGCATGTCCTCTGGATCGCCGGCGAGGTTCGCGATGCCCAGCGCAACGTGCCCCGCGCCATCGTCGGCGGCATGGTGGTCGTCGCGATTGTGTATGTCTCCGCGAACTGGGCCTACCTCGCGCTGCTCGGCCATGCCGGCGTGGCGTCGAGCAAGGCGCTGGCCGCCGATGCCGTGGCGGTTGTCTGGGCCGACGGCGGCCGGCGGTTGATCGCCGGTGCGGTGGCGCTCTCGGCCTTCGGCGTGCTCAATGCGCAGCTGCTCTCCGGCCCGCGGCTGGTCTATGGCATGGCCACGGATGGCCGGTTCTTCGCGCCGTTCGCGAAGGTGCACCGGCGTTTCAACACGCCATACGCATCCATCGCGCTGATCGGCGGGCTTGCCCTGGTGTTGCTCTGGGCGGCCGGTGCGGCGGCGATCGATCGGCTCACGGCCGGCGTCGTGGCCATTGATGGATTGTTTTTCGCGCTGACCGGATTCGCCGTGATCGTGCTGCGAAAAAAACTCCGCACGGCCGTTTGCCCGGTGCACACGCCGGGCTATCCCATGGTGCCGGTTCTCTTTGGGCTGTGCGAATTGGGCGTGGTGTGCGGCGCGTTCCTGAATGCCGATGTTCGCCAATCGGCGGTGATCGCCGCGCTCTGGGTAGCGGGCGCGGCGATTTTGTATGCGCTGTGCTTTCGAGGTGGGCGCGGCCGGGCGTAGTCAATCGTTTGCTCGCGCGAGTCGCGGATCGCATAGGGT
>CAZSBF010000146.1:0-8755 GCA_964605185.1 uncultured Planctomycetaceae bacterium | reverse complement strand
TATGTACGAGTAATTTGGCTTGTGCTCCCAGGAATAGTCATTGGACTGATCGCCGGCACTGCCATTGGTTTTTTTGCTCGAACGAAGGATCACAAGACATTCGCTGTAGCATTTGCGATGGGGTTTAGCTTCATGTCGTGGCTTTGGTGTGAAATCGAAACTAACTTTGTGTGGCTACGAGAGGCCACGACAGGCACTTCGCCACTTCTCTTTACCTTGGGTTACTTCTCTAAACTTCTTCTCAAAGCAGGATCGGTCCTCGCAGGCGATTATCTAGTGAGCAGATCGCTGCAAACAAGACGGCACGGGTTTCCTGTGCAGTGAGTTCATAATGAACGGCCAATGGATCGACTGAGCGATTTCGACAGCCACTTATTTATTTGCCACACTTGATCCACCGCTATCTCGCTGACACAGCCCCTCGCCCTCCGGCCTGTTCTTGCCCGCGCGGCCCACCCGGCATATACCCGACATTCGAATGATCACCTTCTCCCTCCAATCACGCTGGTGCGAGATTCCATTCTCGCACCCAACCCGGCGGGAATCCCCTCCCGTGCTAATTGGACGTGCGTTGCCATGAAACGTGCTGTGCTGATACTTCTCGGTGGCGGGTTCTTACTGGTCGTCGCACTCGTTTTCTTCGCCTCGCGAAGTAATGCTCTGCTTAACGACGCCACGTTGAACGTCACCACATTCGTTGATGCGATATGTAAAGACTGGGATGCCAGTGAGTTGCTGGCACGAGGTACACCTGAGCTCTGCCGCGTGGCGCCGTTGCCGGCCGCACGCCACTTGTTTTCTGAATATAGCCGAGAGTTTGGCGCCTTTGTCCGATCGGACCCTCCGGACGGCCGCGTTAACTTCAGCCTTCTTGGGCAAGGCGCAACCACGGCCCGGTTCATATTGAAGCTCCATTGTGAGAAAGCAATCGCTACATGTCTTATTGAAATGGTCCTTTACGATGAGAAATGGTACATAGGCACTTGGTATATCAAGAAGGAATAATGATCAAGCAGCCGAGCAGGTAACGATGCATGAGCCTTACAGGTCACCTTTCCGATCGAGTAAAGGGGGCGGGAGTCGATTACACATGGAAGTGGACCCGAGCAATTTTATAGAATCTCGCCTGCGGCAATTGCGTCGTCGTGTTTTGCTTGTCACCATTGTTTGGCTGTCTGTCCCCCCAGTCTGCATCTTTATAGGAACGAAATTGAATAACGAGAACGCAACGATTGCGGCTGTGCTAGCACTGCTCCCGGTATTGGCATATTCATCATATTGGGTTAATGCCAGTAGGTGTCCGCGGTGCAATGCCACGTTCTTTGGCATAGGCATGCGCCCTCGCTTTCTATACTTAACTTGTGTGAAATGCGGTTTGTCGCTGTTCGCGAAACGCGTGGATTAGACTGACCGAGACAGCCACCTATTTACTTGACACACTCGAACCACCGGTATCGCGCTCTTGCCTGACCTTCGCCCCACCTCATTCTTGCCCGCATATCCTTCTCGGCATATACCCCGTATGCGATGATCACCTTCTCCCTCCAATCCGGCTCCAACGGCAACTGCATCTACGTCGAGGCCGGCGGAGTTCGCCTGCTTTTCGATGCCGGCATCTCAGGAAAGGAAGCCGCCGCCCGCATGGCCGTGCACGGCCGCGACATCCGCGACTGCACCGCCCTGATCATTTCCCACGATCATACCGACCACATCAGCGGCGCGGGCATCTTCCATCGCAAGTTCGGCATGCCCGTCCACATGACCCGCGGCGCCTACACTGCCGTGAAAAACCAGCTCGGAGACATCGACGACATCCGCTATTTCTCCGCCGGCGATTGCCTCGAGTTCGGCGACGTCCGCGTACACACTATCCCAACCCCCCACGACGGAATCGACACCGTCTGCTTCGTCGTCGAACACGAGACCCGCCGCCTCGGCATCATGACCGACCTCGGCCACCCCTTCCGCGGCCTCGAACAAGCCCTCGAAGAAATCGACGCCGCCTACCTCGAATGCAACTACGACCCGCACCTCCTCTGGAACGGCCGCTACGCCGAACATCTGAAACGCCGAATCGCCGGCCAGGGCGGCCACATCTCCAACGACGAAGCCGCCGAACTAACCAAGCGATGCACCACCCCGCGCCTCAAATGGCTCGCCGCCGCCCACCTCAGCCAGGAAAACAACCGCCCCGACCTCGCCATTGAGGCCTATCGCCGCCGAATCGGCACCACCCTCCCCGTCTTTGTCGCCTCCCGCTTCGAAGTCGGCCGCCTCCTCGAGGTCTGACCCCCTCCCAAAACGCCTCCCAAACGCATTGACCCGCCCGCCCAATCGGCTCAGAATGCCGGGAATTTGGTCAATCCTGACGCCTTGGAGAGCCGCCGCCCATGCACTATGACACCATCGTAGCTAACGGAACCGTGGTGAACGCCGACCGCACCTTCCGCGCCGACGTGGCCATCAAGGGTGAGAAAATCGCCCGGATCGGCAAAGGCCTCGTCCGCACCATGAACCCCAACGGCACACGGATCATCGATGCCAAGGGCTGCTACGTGATCCCCGGCGGCGTGGATGTCCACGTCCACCTCGCCCTGCCATTCTGCGGCACGACCTCCTCTGACGACTACAACACCGGCACCCGCGCTGCGGCTCGTGGCGGCGTCACCACCGTTGTCGACTTCGCGATCCCCTATGGCGAAGAATCCCTCCACAAAGCCGTCGACAACTGGATGGCCAAGGCCGAAGGCAAAGCCTGCGTCGACTACACCTTCCACGTTGCCGTCACCAAATGGAACAAGCACAAGCATGAGATGGAGTCCATCGTCAAACGCGGCCTCCCCACCTTCAAACAGTTCATGATCTACGAGCGCGAAGGCTGGCAGGCCGACGACGCCGCCATCTTCGGCGCATTGGAAAAGGTCCGCGAACTGGACGGCATGCTCCTCATCCACGCCGAAAGCAGCCGAGTCCTCGACGAACTGATCGCCCGCCACCACACCGACGCCGAAATGAAAAAGTATGGCGCACGCCTGCACGGCATCACCCGGCCCAACTACATCGAGGCCGAGGCCATCCAGCGTGCCATCACCTGGGCCGAAGTCACCGGCGGCCGACTCTACATCGTCCACATGTCCACGAAGGAAGGCACGGAACTGGTCAAAGCCGCCCACAAACGCGGCATGAAGAACCTCTTCGCCGAAACCTGCGCCCAGTATCTCGTGTTGGACGACTCCGTCTTCGGCGAAGAAGACGGCCACCTCTACGCCTGTTGCCCGCAGCTAAAGAAGCGCCCCGATCAGGCCCGCTTGTGGAAGGGTCTAAAGGACGACACCGTCTGCGCCGTCTCCACCGACACCTGCACGTTCACCCGCCAACAAAAAGCAATGTGGCAGGGCGACTGGACCAAAATCCCCATGGGAATGCCCGGGCTCGAAACGCTCCTGCCCATCGTCTACACCCACGGCGTGTTGAAGAAGCGCCTCAGCATTAACGAATTCGTCAACAAGTGCTGCACCACCCCCGCCCAGATCATGGGCCTCGGTGAGCGCAAGGGCGTCATCAAGGCCGGCTACGACGCCGACCTCGCCGTCATCCACCCCACCAAGAAAATCAAGGTCGACCCAAAACAAATGGAAACCAACGCCGACTGGTCGCCGTTTGAAGGCTGGCCGTTAGCCGGGTTCGCAAGAACCACGCTCTGTCGCGGCCGCGTGATCTGCGAGAATTACAAATTCTGTGGACAAAACGGCTGGGGCCGATTCCTCCCCCGCAAATCGGCCGGCCACCTCTAGCGGGCCGCCCTATTCCACGCGATAGGGAACGCGATTGAGATAGTTGCTTAGTCGCTTTTCAAAGACCGCCGCCGATTCCAGTGCCTCGGCCTTCTTGGCGATTTCAAGCGCCTGCCGAATGGTGGACGCTGCCTCGTCAAACCGCCCTGCCTCGGCCTGCGCCGCCGCGAGCGTGTCGAGGATTTCCGGGTCTTTCCGTTCCGTGGCCAGGCAACACCGCGTCGCGACTTCCAGCGCAATCCGCCCGTCTCGAACGGTATCATCCGGCGACGTTGCCAGCAGCCACGCCACCGCATTCGACATTGGGATCGAATCGTCAATCCGCCGAAGCGCGTCGCGAAGCGCCGCATCCGCCGCCATTTTGTCTCGTTCCCGCAAAAGGCGAAAGACCCGCACAAAGGCATCGCGAATGCGCCCGCCGGAATCCGACGGCGCCGATCGATGCACCAGCGACAAGGACTTCGCGAATTCGCCGCGCCGTGCATCCGCCACGATCAGCATCGCCACCGTATCCAGGCCGTTTCGGATCGTTGCGGCTTCATCAGCGCCGACCTCGCGCTGCACCGCATCCGCGAATTTCTGTATCGACTCCCGCTTCAGCGTCGCCCGCTTGAACCCCGATGGATCCGGCTCACGCTGCGCCGTCATGATGGCCGTGAAATCAACCGCCAACGACTCTACAAGAATATTCGGCGGCGTCACTGTCTTGCGAAACGCCACAAATCGCTTGGTCGCAATCTCGGTTTGCTCCATCCCCACAAGGGATTCGATGCGAAGCAATTCGGTCGCCCTGGCCGCCGGGGGCGAGATCTCCGCCTCCCGCAGCGCCTCGTAGGCATCCTTCGGCCAGCCGCAGGAAAGCAAAAACTCGGCGTACCGCATGGCCAGTTCATAATCATCGCGGCGCATTGACACGATGGTCTTGAACATATTGTCGGCCGCGGCATACTGCCGTGATTCCACCAGCATCTGCGCCAAAGACCGTCGTACAGCCGTCTGATCCGGCGCATGTTCCAGAACGATCCGCAGCTCCGCCGTCGCCTCGTCGAATTTCCGCTCAATGGCATAGAGCAGTCCGAGCCGATGGTGCAGATCCCACGCATCGGGATGTACCGCGATGCACCGGCGAAGCACCTCGCCGGCAAGATCGAATCGACGACGTTGTTGAAGGTCTTCCACGACCTCCAATACGCGCTCCGGCGGTGCAAGCGTTGTCTTCAAGATCACGAAATCCGGGTCACTTCCCAGGGGTGGAGGCCCCCCTGCCTCTGCCAGCGCCGCATACATCCGCGAACCCATGTGATCGCCAAGCGTTTCGCAAAGCTTGGTCAGTTCAACGAGCGCATCCTTGTATTTTGGAGCCAACCCAACGGCCCGCTTCAACCGGCGCATCGCCTCGTCATAGTTCTTTTCCGAAAGAGCACACATCCCAAGGCCGTATTCGACACGGGCATCATTCGGCATCGCCGTCAACGCCTTCTCGTAGAACCCCCGTGCTTCGACAGGGCTCGATGCGCGACGAAGATTGGCCAGCGCGATCAACCCTTCTGGTTGGTCGCCAAACTGCCCCATGGCCTTCGTCAGCACCGCCGCCGCGCCGGCCGTGTCGAATGCAATCTCTTTCGTTAATGCCAGATAAAGCAGCCAGCGAATTGCCGTGGGCTCATGTGCCGCCGATAGCGCAAAACAAGTTTCCGCCTCGGTCGGAGATGCAAGTGCAAAAAAGTACCGGCCGAGTTCCCCTACCTTTCCTGCATCCAAGGGGGCCCGAACCGCATCGGAGTAAACCGCGACGAGCTTCTTTTGAACGTCCCGGCTTAACCCCGATAGATTCGGTCGCGGGATGCCACCGCCCGTCGGAAGCTCTGAAGGAAATGCGATCGGTCCGCCGTCCAAGCCAATGCCGGGTCGTGTTGCCTCGGGGAGATTCGCGATCGCCGACGTTGGCTGGGTTGCCGCAGTCACCTTTTTGGCCTTAGCCTTACGGACGGCCGGATCCTCCGGCTTCCTTTCGCAGGCAACCCCAAGCGCGATCGTCGCCACAATTACGACAACAATCCAAGGCGTCCTTTCTCTCCCCGGCGTTTGGAACATAAGTCCCCAGTATAAAGAATCAGGCATCCCAAATCACAGTTCCGGTTGGTCCGAAATCCCTCCATTTTCCGACCAATTGACCTAACTCTTTAGAAATAAAGGCGTTGCAACCAGTCGATGGCCGCAACGAATGGGCACCAGAGGATCCCCAAAGAAAGGCGAGAGACTACTTACCGAGGACCCCAAACAAAAAAACATTTTTGAAGTACCCCTCGGCTTGACTCGACCCGGCCCGTCCGGTTATATTCGCCTTTTGGAAGTGAGAGAAGCGGAGGAGAAAGCCCTAATTGGGTTCCCACCGCATAACAATCGAAGTGTTAGACTCAATAAGAGTCTACGAAATTTGGAGGAGATGACAGATGAAGCGAGTTCTTGCTGCTATGTTGGTCTTGGTTGCTGCTAGTGCTGCCAACGCCGCTGACTACAACTGGACCGTCAATAACCTGGCGATTCCCGATGCCAACCCCACGGGCGTTTCGGTTGACCTCGTTGTCAACGACAACATCCCGCTGACGTCGGAATCGACGAACTGCGTTGAAGTCACCCTCAGCTTCGCCAACGTTGCTGGTGGTGCCCTCGGCCACACGTGGGCCGGCGACGTCACCGCGACGCTCACCCATGTGGGTGATGGCAGCGTGACCTTCCTGAACCGCGTCGGCAAGACGAGCGCAACGTCTGGTTTCGGTGACAGCAGCGACCTCCGCGGTCCCTATAAGTTCACCAATAAGTCACAGGCCGACTTCTGGGCCGCCGCCGCCGCTACTGGCGCAACCAACATCCCGGCTGGCAGCTATCAGGCCGGTGCCGGCTTGACGGGTGCCCGCATTGACATGTGTGCCCCTTTCCTCAACAGTGGTTCGATGGGCACGTGGCGCCTCACCGTCTCTGACGGTGCCGCTGGCGACACCGGCGTCCTCACCAGTGCGACCCTCACCCTGAAGCCGGAGCCTTCGACCTTGGCTCTCCTCGGCCTCGGTGTCGTCGCCCTCATTCGCCGACGCAAGTAAGCTTCGGATCTGTCTAAGTTAAGTCTCCAACGGCCTCTCCTAACCGAGAGGCCGTTTTTTTGCGCGCGCGACCGGCACTCACCACACGCGCTTAGCCCCCCCGAGTTCCTTCACAAACGGCTCCCTCTAATCCCCTTCGGCGTGTCCGGAAGACGCTTGGGCCTTTCCCAGCCACTATTCACTCCGCTTCCTCCCACCGCCAATCGCTTCCCCGACTCCGGCTCGCCGCTTGGCAGCCCGTTGCTCGTGCGAGTCGCCTAGGAGAGAATGCCTTCTCGCACGCACCTCGACGGGTCGCAGAGTCGCCTGGGTGACAATCCTCCCCGCGCGCAACCCAAGCCCTTGGCTTGCCGTTTGGCAGATCATGCCCAACCGCGCACTCCCCAACCCGACATAACGCTTCTCGCATGACAACAGCGCGTTGGGTGGGTTCTTCTCGAACCCACCGAGTCCCTATCGCCTGGGTGACAATCCTTCCCGCCCGCAACCCAAGCCCTCGGATTGCCGTTTGGCAGACCATGCCCACCAATGCTATCCATTTCACATTTACAATGAAGATGGTTCCAACCGCCGTGAAAACATCACCGACTGGGCGCACAAACTCTTCCGCGACAAGTACGAAAACAAGAAACTCACCAAGTGGGATATCTTCCACTACGTCTTCGGCATCCTTCACCACAGAGGTTATCGCGAGAAGTTCGCCGACTGCCTCAAACGCGAACTGCCCCGAATCCCGCTGGCCGATCCCCTTCCCCGCTCTGAGATTTCAAATCTCAAATTGGATTGCTCGCCCGCCTCTTCCGGTTTCTGGGCGTTCTCCACCGCCGGAAAAACCCTCGCCAAACTCCACATCGACTACGAATCCGTCAAGGAGTGGCCCCTCAAATGGATCGAAACCCCCGGCGAGCCACTTTCCTACCGCGTCGAAAAAATGAAACTCGCCAAGGAAAAGAAATCCCTGTTCGTGAATGACTCCCTGACTCTGAAAGGCATCCCCAAAGAAGTCTTCGACTACCGCCTCGGCAACCGCTCCGCCCTCGACTGGGTCATCGACCAACACCAAATCTACACCGACAAAAAGAGCGGCATCACCAGCGACCCCAAACGCGAAGACGACCCCGAATACATCGCCCGCCTCGTCGGCCAGGTCGTTCGCGTCAGCCTCGAAACCGTCGAAATCGTCAATAGCCTGCCGAAGTACTACGGCGGCCCACCCAAAACCGAATGACCCTTGTGCTTTTATCAAGCTGGCAAGCTTGCCCGCCAAAACCAAAATCGCAGCGCAATCACATCATCGTACTCCACGATTCGAACGCCTGACTCACCGCGCCGACGCCCGCTCAAAATCTCAATTGCATATCCGGCGAGGCGGGATCACAGGGGTTGCCGTCCGCGTCGAGTACGAACGTCAGTGCAATCTCCTGCTCCGTACCGAACATTTCAACCGTCATCAGACATTCATCGCAGGAGTAGACCGGAAAGGTCACACCATCAAAGCAGACTTCGCCCGACGGGGGTAACTGTCGATCGCATTTGGGACACCGATATGGATTGGTCATGGCAGCCGCATTGTGCATCGCGCAACATCAACGATCAAGCATCAGCACGGCCTGAAATCAGCACGTAGGGCGGGTTCTCCCGAACCCGCCATATCCGGCATCCCACAACCCGCGCACCAAACCAATTCCGCAAGCCTTGCGAATGCCCCCGTCAGTCCTATTTCGACGTTTCGACGTTTCGTACTCGCCTGCCGCCCCAACTCCTTCCCTAACAAACACCTACAACAAGTTACACCCGCGCGCGAAACAGCGAGCAAGATTGATAGACGTATGAAGAAAACCTCGGAGATTCCGCGCCCGC
>CAZSBF010000145.1:0-8828 GCA_964605185.1 uncultured Planctomycetaceae bacterium | reverse complement strand
TCCAGGGAGTAAGTTACTCCCTTATCTGGGTGTCCACGAATCGTGGGGAAGGTCAAAGGCACAAAGGAAAGTAAGTGGTCGCTGCGCGACGCAGGGTGGAGTGGGATGTAATTGCGGCAAATTGGCGTGGGAATTGAAAAACAGCTGGCGTTTGCTGGCGTTTCCCGGCGCACCCTTGGGTGATCGAGTGGGCCGAGGGGGTCAATTCTTGCTGCGAGACGGCTGATGCATTTGCGGGCGCGGATCATTGATGGGGCCTCCTTTTCCGACCTGGGCCGAATAGAACATTTACCTAACTAATGTAGCGCGCGGGGACGAAAAGGCAAGGGGAAGCTCTGCTTTTTCTGAGCTTTCGGTAAGTGTCGGGCGGGCCGGGGGTTGGGCGGGAGCGTTGGTTATTTTTGGTTTTTCAGTTGGAGGACACCGTGAATCGTCGAAAGCGGTGGGTTGAGTACAACCCACCCTACTCAGGCCTCGGGCGGTTTTGTGCAGGTGCATGGTGCTTGTCGGGAGCGGTTGGCGAAGAGGAAGCAGGTCGCCGCGAGGAGGGCGAAAAGGAGGCGGCCGACAAGGCGGTCGGGGTGGACGGTGAGTACGGGGGTTAGTTGAACCGCCTCATGGAGAGCCGCATACGTGAAGAACAGCCCAAAGCCGAAGAGAACAAACGGTGCGAGGAATCCGCCGGTGTAGCCGGTGCCGTTGCAGCGTTCGCATGGCGACGCGGCGGCGGATTCTTGCGGCGCGGTTGTTTCGGCGGTGTCGCCGCGTTCGCGGCCGCAGCTCCAGCAGTGGGTGAATTGGGTGCCGATGTGTTCGTGGCAGTCGGGGCAGGTCCAGGTGCCGACCTTGCGGAATGGCGTCTTGCACTTGGGGCAGGCCGAATCGGTGATGCCGTGAAGGTCTTGGCCGCAGGATCGGCAGTGCGTGGGATTCGCGGGTGCGGCGTGCTCGGCGAGGATTTGTTTCGCACGGGCGGCGTCGGCCTCATCGGCGACCCAGATGGACGGGGCGGATTCAGCGGTGAAAGGCAGTTCGCCGCGCACGCCCCAGAGGGCCTCGCCCTGAATGGTGGCGCGGATGCCGTGTTCCTCGAGGACGCCGTGAATGTGGCGGGCTTCGAGGGGGTTGGCGGGTTGGGCGATGCGGATCATGAGTAGGACTCAGGTTAATCGCCATCGGTGCGTGTCACGAGATTGAATTGGGTGGGTAGAGGGCATCACGCGCTTCCAACATCTGCCGCATTACGCTAATTGTCGGTCACGCCACGGCGTTTAATTTTACGTTCGGTGCTGGAGCACCGAAGAGCAGGCCTTCGACGGACAAATCTTCGTCAATGTCCGGCCAGTGGATGCCGTAGCCGCCGCCGGCTGGTTTCCAATTGGCGCGTTGTTGGGGAGTGGCATGGAGCAGATTCGGGTACCACGCAAGGGGGACGGTAATTCGGCGGCCGTCGGCCAGATCGACGCTGAGCGCGTCGTCGTCACAGGAGACATTCATTACGCGCTGACCGGCGTTAACGACCGAAGTATTTGTGCCAGGCATTGAGGAACTCCTGTTTGTGTTCTGTCACGATACGTTCGAGGTCGCGTAATTCCTTGGAACCAAAGCCGATGTTGCGAGCCAGCGACACGGTGGTAAGCCAAAACTTCGCTGATTTGTCGTCCCGGTCCACGTGAACGTGGGGCGGCTCCTTCATGTCGTGACTCACAAAGTATATGCGATATGGGCCTATTCGGGCAATCGTCGGCATTTTGGGATTCACTTAAAACAAAAAACCCCGGGTCATTGACCCGGGGCTAAAAAACGTCGCTGACTACGACTTCACCTCATACTCCGCATCGATGACATCTTCGTCCTTCTTCGCCGACTTGCCGCCGCCGTCTTGCGGGGGTGGTGGTGGGCCGCCCGCTGCGCCGGCTGCCTTGGCCGATTGCTCGTAGATGATCTTGCCGATGGCCTGTGACGCTGTCAGCACGTTCTCCACAGCCTTTTTGATTGAACCGGCGTCGTCGGACTTGAGGCGTTCCTTTAGGTTGTTCACCGCGGACTCGACCTTGCTGCGTTCGTCGGCCGGGACTTTGTCGCCGTGTTCCTTGAGTGTTTGCTCGGTCTGGTAGACAACCGAATCACCCTGATTGCGGGCGTCGATGAGTTCGCGTTTCTTCTTGTCATCCTCAGCGTGGGACTCGGCTTCCTTGCGCATTCGCTCGACGTCGGCCGGGTCGAGGCCGCTGGAGCCTTCGATTTTAATCTTCTGCTCCTTGCCGGTGCCGAGATCTTTCGCGGAGACGTGCAAAATACCGTTGGCGTCGATGTCGAAGGTCACTTCGATCTGCGGCGTGCCGCGCGGGGCCGGCGGGATGCCGGCGAGGTTGAAGCGGCCGATGGTGCGGTTGTCCACGGCCATGGGTCGCTCGCCCTGCAGGACGTGGATCGACACCTCGGGCTGATTGTCGGCGGCGGTTGAGTAGGTCTCTTTCTTGCTGGTGGGAATCGTCGTGTTTCGCGGGATCATGACGGTCATGACGCCGCCGAGCGTTTCGACGCCGAGGGATAGCGGCGTGACATCGAGCACGAGGATGTCCTTCACGTCACCGGCGATGATGCCGGCCTGAATCGCGGCGCCGATGCCGACGGCTTCATCGGGGTTGACGCTCTTGTTCGGCTCTTTGCCGAAGATTTCCTGGCAAAGCTTCTGCACAGCGGGGATGCGTGTCGAGCCGCCGACGAGGATGACCTCGGAAATATCGCGCGGGCTGAGCTTAGAGGCACTTAGGGCGTGCAGAACCGGCTTCCGAAGTCGTTCCATGAATGACATCTGCTTGTCGGTGTTATATTTTTTCTTGGCTGGTTCAGGCAATTCCCTTTGTATATCGAGCATAGATTCAAACTTGGCGCGGCTTAGAGTAAGGTTCAAGTGCTTCGGCCCGCTGGCGTCGGCGGTGATGAAAGGGAGGTTTATGGTGGTCTCTAAGTTGCCAGAGAGTTCGCACTTGGCTTTTTCGCAGGCCTCCTTGAGACGCTGGTGGGCCATCGGATCCTTGCGGAGATCGACGCCATATTGCTTGCGAAACTCTTCGGCTACATGGTCGATTAGGAAGTTGTCAATGTCGTCGCCGCCTAGTTGGCTGTCACCATCGATCGCCAATGATTCATAGACGCCCTCACCGACATCAAGGATGGAGATGTCAAATGTGCCGCCGCCCAAATCGAACACCGCGATTTTACCATCGTTCTTTTTATCCATTCCATAGGCAAGGGCCGCGGCGGTCGGCTCGGGGATGACGCGCTTCACGTCAAAGCCTGCGATGATGCCGGCCTCCTGCGTGGCTTTGCGCTGGGCGTCGTTGAAGTATGCGGGGACGGTGATGACGGCGGCGGTGACTTTTTCACCGAGGTAGTCTTCGGCGGTCTTCTTGAGGTCTTGCAGGACCATCGCCGAAATCTCGGGCGGCGTGTAGTTCTTGTCGCGGACTTTGACGCTGACCAACTCATCGGGGCCGCCGACGACGCCGTAGGGAACGAGCTTTTCTTCGGAGCCGACTTCGCTGTGTCGCCGGCCCATGAAGCGCTTCACGCTATAGACGGTGTTCGTGGGGTTGGTGACCTGCTGGTGCTTGGCGATCTGGCCGATGAGGCGCTCGCCTTTGTCGGAGAAGCCGACGACCGAGGGCGTGGTGCGTGCGCCGAGGGCATTGGTGAGCACCTTGGGCTGCCCACCCTCCATAACGGCCACGACTGAGTTCGTGGTGCCGAGGTCGATTCCGATGATCTTGGACATATCGCGACTCCTCTCGAAGGTTCGAGTTTGAATTTGGCCTAGGTCACCTGCGTGGCCATCCACGGCTGCGAACGCAATGACACATCACGCGGAGCCCGACGGGCAGACCGCGTCCATACTGACCAATAGCAAAGGGGATGCCAGCGGCAGAACGCCACGGGATAATTCGTAAGCTTCGCTATTACAGTCGCTTACGGCGAATGTGAAGCGGGCCAATCTCCCATCGGCTGCCAATGTGACATGGAGAGATTGACGGTGGCAGTCGGATAGGAGGGATTCGGCGTCAAAATCATGGAGCAAAAAAATCGGCGGGGCCGAGGGCTTACCTCGACCCCGCCGTCAAATTTTACCCACCAGACCTGGGCTGCGACGGCTTTACCGCAGCAGCGACAGGATCTGAGCCGACTGCTGCGAGGCAACGCCGAGCAGCGAGACGGCGGACTGGAGGAGGACGTTCTGGCGAGACAGCTCGGCCGTCTCTGAGGCGAAGTCCACATCCGTGATCACGCTTCGAGCGTTGGTCAGGGCTTCCTTGGCAGCGGTGAGACTGTTGATAGACGTCTCAACCTGGAACTGCGTGAAACCGCCGATGCGACCCTGGAGTGTGGCGACCTGGCTGAGGGCGGCCTTGGCGATCGAGGTCGCCTGGCCGGGGTTCTTGGTCAGGTCGTTTGTTCCACCGCTCTTGAGCGTGCTGAGGTAACCCGTCACGCTGTCACCGAGGCCCTGCGAGAAGAGGGCGTTGATGCCAATCGTGGACTGGGTGTTTGTCGTCGTACCGAGCTGGAACGTCGCACCGCCACCGGCGATATCAACGTTGCCGGCACCGCCCGCAACGTTGCCCGCGGCGGTCAGTGTGAACTCGCCGGAGAAACCGCTGGCGTTGTACGACACGCGGAGACCATCGACGAACGCCGACTGGCCGTTGACCGTGACCTGGGCATCGGTGCCCTTGGTGTAGGCCACGCCGGTCGCGAAGTCGGAGTCACCGCTGATGTAGGACGCGGAGACGAACGAATTTGAGCCATACGCACGGCTCTGGATTCGGACCGTCGTGCCGTTGACCGTGGCGGAGACGCCCGTGTCGTTGGCGGCGGCTACGACCTTGCTGGCGATGTTGGCGAGCGTGTCACCGGCGGCAATCGAGATTGTCGCCGTACCGAGCGAGCCTGTGACGCTGATCTGCGCGGCACTGACGGCGGCCGGGTTATTGACGAGCGTGCCAGAGGCAACGGCGCCGGCAGCGACGACGTTGACGGCGAGACTCTGGTTCGCCGTGGTTGTGGGTCTTGAATACACGCGTACGTCGGAGACCTTGGCAGGCACGCTGGCGGTCGCGCGGATGGACTGCGAGCCATCGAGGAGGCGCTTTCCGTTGAACTGCGTGGTGCCGATGATGCGGTCGATCGAGCTGATGGCGTTGTCAATCTGAGCCTGATTGGCGGCGACTTCCGAGGGAGTCAGACCACCGGAGCTGCTGCTCTTGGCAGCGAGCGACTGAATGGTGGAGAGGAGGCTGGTCACTTCGGTGAGGGCCGCGTCGGCCGTACCCAAAAGCGACTTTGCCCGTTGGTTGTTGTCGAGGGCAGCATTGGTGCCCGTCAACTCTGCGCTGAGGCTCTGGACCACGATCAGACCGGCCGGATCATCGGCACCACGGTTGATTCGCGATCCTGTCGACAATCGCTGGAGCGATTTTGACTGGTCCGCTGTTGTTCCATTGAGAATGTTCAACAGCGACAATGTGTTGACGTTTGTGACTGTAAGACCCATAACTTTCTTTCCCTTCTTTTCGGCGATGCCCGAGTTTTCAGTATTGCCAGCGTCGGTTCACCTCAGACGAGGGCGAGTCGTAACACTGGCATCGCTGTTTTCGCACATCGACCGGGGAAACCTAAGATATAACCCGCCATCAGGCACGGAATGGGGGAATCACCTCAGGCGGATATAACGAGCGATGCGGAAAGAAGTTAATAGAGGGGTTGAATATCGGCAGGTCCGAAATTCCGACGCCGATCAATGTTGGCCACTCGTGGTCCGTTTACTACGACTCGATGCGCATGGGTTTATTGGCCACTGTGCGGGAAGATTCGCCGGCCTCGACCGGCACCGTCGCGGCGTTGGCCTTTGCGGGCGGTGCGGATTCGGTGACGATATCCGCATCGAGCGCGGCAGGTTGGGATTGAGCGGCTTTATAGGCGGCGAGTCGGGCCAGGGCCTCGCTCGGTATCGGACCGAGCCGCCACAGGCCGTCTTCCTTGTTAATGCCCACATAGATTTGCTTGGAGCGCTCGCCGTGTCGGACGGCAAAGTCTTTCAGGTCGTAGGTGACCTTCATGATGAAGGTGTCATTCGGCGCGCCGGCTGAGACCGGGATCTTTTCAAGGCCTTCGATTCGGACTTGTTTCAGGGCATTGAAGTTGGCCTCGAAGCGGGCCGGGAGGATAGGCGGCCGTTGATTGCTGAGCATCAGGCGGAAGTCGGAATATTTGCCTTCCATGCAGACGCGGGCGAAGCGATCGACGAAAAGATTCAGCGAGAGGTCAGTCGTCCGAACGGCCTCGGGAAAGACGAAATAGGGGCGGTTTTCGGGGTCGAGGATCACCGGCTCGGGAAAGGCATCGGCGATGTTGATCGTGCTTCGGTCGGAGACCAATACGAACACGACGCCCGTAACCAGGGCGAAGGCAAGCAGGATAAGCCCGTAGAGGGCGAATCGACGCAGGGCTGGTTTCGTGCGGATCTGGGCCATCGAGAGAGTGTAGTGTACACGAAACCGTCGATATCGGAAGGAATAGCGCGGGCCCCGGTCCGCACAAACCCGTGATGAGCGTATAGGATGCGCTGCGAAACCGGTCAGCGGACTCGCACGAACAGGATCAAACTATGGGTATGACGATGCGTGGAAGATTTGCCGGGTTGTGGGTCGTTGTGCTTGCGGTTTTGCAAGTTGTCACGGTCGGGGGAATGTCGTGTCAGCCGACCACCATCATCGTCCAGCCGCCCGATGTCGATGTGTCCGTTGATTTTTTCGTGTTGACGAATCGTCAGAAGGTGATCGGCTTGACCGGATATTTTCACGGCGTCGAATACGATGCGGTGACGTTCTCGATTCTCACGCCGCCGGCAAACGGGCAACTCATCGGGACGCCGCCGAACGTGACGTATATCCCCAATGCGGGGTTTGAGGGTGCGGACAGCTTTACCTATCGCGCGGAGGGCGGGGGCCATTCGCGCGATCGCACGGTAAACCTCGCGGTAGCGCCGACCTTTGTTCCTCCGATTGGAATCCCCACGCCGGAGTTTGGAGTTACGCAGTCGCACACGATGTATGCCGGGCAGAACTACGACTACAACGGGACGATGGGGCCTTATGGCGACGCGGGGAATGGGCCGTTTACGCACTACGTCGACTTCAACACGGGCAGCGATGCTGGCAATCCGTTTGGGACCGTTGCGGCACCGCGAAGGACGATTCCTGCCAATCTGACGCCGGGCAGCGTGGTGGAGGTTCACGGGACGGACATCAACTACGACTCGCGCATTTACATCACCGGCGAAGGCACGTTGGACAAGCCGATTTTCATTCGCGGGGCGAACGCGGCAACGAAGCCGCTGTTTCGCGTGGGCCTGGCGATCGAAGGCAATTTCATTATTTGTGAAAACATCGAATACGACGCACGCGATTGGGGCACGGGAATGGCCGGAGCGGGTTGGTTTATTGTGACAGCATCACAGACCGCCCCATTCAAGGTGTTTCATCATGTGTGTTTGCGCCACTCGCTGGGTCGGGATCAGCCTACCAATGATGGGGCGACACCGTACGGAGTTCAGGTCGGCCATACCAACTCATCGTTGAATGATTCGTCGAGCCTGATCGAGCATGTGGTGGTGTATGATGTGGAAGTTCGCAATTACAGCCAGTGGGACAACTTCACGGGGGGCAATGACAACGCCGGGGTGATCTTTGCGACGAACAGCCGCAATGGGTGGGTCGTGGATTGCCACCTGCACCACATTCGCGGCGACGCGATCAGTGTCAATCGTGCGAATCCGCAGTCGAATCAGGCGGCGGCGCGGAATGTCTACGTCGGGCGTAACTACCTGCACAACTGCAAGGAGAACATCATCGACTTCAAGAATGGAGTCTCGTGCGTGTTTTCGCAGAATACGTGCCACACTGTTCGACTCTCAGATTCGTCGTCGGGAAACGCCATCACCATTCACGATGATGACAGTTCGGCCGATTGGCCCGGCAGCGATGACATCTGGATTCTGTTTAACACTGTCTATGACGCCGAGTCGGGCATTCATCACGAGAATGAGATCGTATTCCCCATTGGGAAGCCGTCGCGGTCATACATCATTGGAAACATTTTGTTCGACATCCGGCTCATTCGTGGAAACCCAAACCTCGCGGGCGTGGCCATTTCAAAGGGGCAGGAGGCGCAGTCGCGCATCATCAACAATACCATTTACAATTGCGACCATGGCATATGGCTTGGATTGCCGACGCTCGCGCGACCCGACGCATGCACCCAGGTCGTTCGCAATAATATCGTTTACGACCTGACGGAGCGCTACAAATCTCAGACCGGCAAAGATGGAATGCAAGTCTACATTCGGACGGATGTTATCCTGCCATTTACTGCACAGGATCACAACCTCTACTTCGAAGACACCGGCCAGATACGATTGAACATCACACAACCGGGGCTCATTGAGGTGCCGTTCAGCTCGGTGACGGATCTGGTGGCCGCGACCGGCGTGGGAAATGGTGACGTGATCACTGATCCAAAGTTTGTTGATCCGTCGGTGCTGGATTTTCACTTGACGGCCGACAGCCCCGCGCGAGCGGCCGGCGTGGCGGATGATGCGTATGCGACGTTTGCAGCGCAGTTCGGGCTGTCGATTGACGTGTATCAGGATGGGGCGCCGCGGCCGGCGGGACAGTTTGATATGGGGGCGCTGGGGGATGCGCCATAGTCGCAGGTGGAATGAAAATGGTCCGTGCTAACGTGCTTCGCGGCGGGCGAAGCGGATGGCT
>CAZSBF010000144.1:0-9049 GCA_964605185.1 uncultured Planctomycetaceae bacterium | reverse complement strand
CGTCGCATCGAGCAGCAGCACGACCGCGCCCCATTTGCGACCCAGGGCGCGGCCGACGTTGGTGGCGCCGACGTTTCCGCTGCCCGTGGCGCGAATGTCGACGCCCTTGGCGCTGGCCACGATCAGGCCGAACGGAACGCCTCCGAGCAGATAACACCCCGCCATCAGAATTGCATAGTGCCACAGGGGCGTCATCGCCGCGCCTCCGACGGCGTCGACGCCTTGTGCGTCGCGACTTCTTTGAACACCGCGTCGAGTTCGCTGACATGGCGATCCATGCTGAGACGATCTCGCAGGAGCAGGGCCTTCTCGCGCATGCGGGCCCGCAGTTCCGGCGAGCGAAGCTCCTCGATGCGTCGGGCCCAGAGGCCGACGTTCTCCGGCGTGTCGATGACAAAGCCCTCGCAACCGTCGGTGATGACTTCCGATGCGCCGTTGAAGGTGGTGGTAATGGCGGGCAGGCCGTAGGAGAGCGCTTCGAGCACAACGCGACTGCACGGGTCGTAGTACGTCGGGTGAACGCAGACGTCTGCACCGTGGAAGAAGGTCGCGGCACGTTGGGTCGGCCCGGTGAAGGTGAAGAACTCGCCGATGCCGAGCGACTGTATGCGACGCACGAAGCGCGTCGGGTTGTCGCGCCCGACGACGAGCACATGGACATCCTCAATGCCGCCGGTGACGAGCCGGGCGATGGTGTTGATCAACGAGTCCAGCCCCTTGAGGCGAAAGTTGTGGGCTACAAAGAGCAGGAGCAGCGTTGAATCGGGCAGGTGATATTGCTTTCGGACTTCGGCTCGCCACGAGGCCCGCTCCTCATTCGTCGGGAGTGTCGTGCGGACGCCGTTGAAGACAACGCGAACTCGCGGAGCGGTTGCCGCGTACAGCGCTTCGCATTGGCGGGCGACATAGTTAGACACGGCGAGAATGGTCGGCCCGCCGCGGGCGAAGACCTGACGCTCAAGATCGAGCATGGCCCGCTGTTTGACGTTCATGGCCATTAGGGCGCGCTTGAGAAGGCGGCGCGAGGCGCTTTGGCGCGTGGCAACGTTTCGCTCCATCGTCTCGCCGAGAAGCCCTCCGCGCGGCTGGTAGATGTCAGCCGACGGGACTGGTGAGATCGAGTGAACAATGTCGAACTTGTTCGCGGCCAAGAAGGCCATCGCGTTGCGTACGAAGGCGGCAGTGCGGAGCGCGGGAAGGACGGAGATGCCCGGCACGCGGTGGATCGTCAGATCGGGTGGCGACTGCATGTTCGTCGTGGTCACGATGTGGACGTCGTGGCCGCGGGCCGAGAGCAGCCGGGCCAGCTCCAGCGTGGAGGTCTCCGCGCCGCCGCGCCAGGCTTCGAGTCGTTCGATGACGATGGCAATCTTCACGCGCCGGCTCCCGGGGTGAGGCGCGCGCGGCGCTTCGCGTCGTGGGCGGCGATGCGCCGTGTCTTGGCTGCCACGCGATGAATGTCGCTGCGCATGAGTTCCTTCGAGGCGTTGGCGCCATAGTAAGCGCGCATGAAGCGCATTCGATCGGCGCGGGTGACGATGGGCGAGGGCGCGCTATATTGCAACGCCGCGAGGTCCTTGATTCGCCATCGCCCGGGGCTCAGCGGTCGTTCAATCATGCGGGCGAGATCAATCACACGGAGCACAATCGCACCGTCGCGGTTGCGCGTCAAGAAGACATGGCACAGATAAAGATCGCGATGGTAAAAACCGTAGTGGTGCATGAGCCGCGTGAGCAGGCCGAGCTGCCGGGCAAGATCGTGGCGGTCCTTCGGATTGACAATTGACAATTGGTTTTCGTCAATTACGGATACGTCGCGTTTATCCTGCCTGATGAGTTGCTCCAGCGAAATGCCAAACACTCCTTCGGTTATGGCGAAGCTGCCTAATTCCCACGACCCCTTCATCAATTGTCCGCTGGCAATCGTTCTTAGTGACGGCACGCCAATGGCGTTGAGCTTCCTTGCGAATCGTACTTCATGATAGGCGCTGCCTCGGTCTCGGCCGGTCGAGAATACGCGACGGATCTGTTCTCGCAGCGGAGGATGGCGGTAACGCTTCAGATACCATGTGCGGCTGTGCCCGTTGCCATCTGAGAGATTCAGGCGGATGCGCTCACGATGCGTCTGCAACCCCGGCTTGCCCAGTGATTCACCGATGGTGGTATTGAGCATGTCTTCGACTCGACGAAGCCCGGCCGCTTCAAGCCACGCGGCTGCGCGATCATCCATCGAGATTTGGTTGTGTCGTATTAAAGGAATTGCGCTTGGATGGATGTAATCGTCGGGAAGGCGGGGGAAGGAAGTTTGCTCCATCCATCCCGGCACCCAATGATTGCCATGTTTCAAGTCTTTGAACGGGAGTCGTTTTGCGGCATAGCAATAGCCCGCCCACAATGTGATTTGATCCAGCCGTGAGAGCGCAAGCGGGCCGAAACGCCGCACGAGTTCTCGTAAGTTTTCAATGGCTTCAGGGTTGCATGGCACATATTCATTCGAGATTTCCGAAATCATCTCATCGGCGCGAGTCATCCGTTCCACATCAATGAAAAAGAAACGCCATTTCCAAAACCCGGCAGGATCTCGATCCGCGAAGATATGTTTGGGGTGGATGTCTGGCCACAAGAACCGCTGACTATGAAGACACGAAAGCTGCCATCCAAGTGCGTGAAACAAACGTCTCCGTTCGTGCGTACTCACCGCTTCTGACTTTGGAAACCCCGGCACCAGCCAGTTCTCCAGTGTCCATTGCATTGGCACGGCTTCCACCAATAGAAACGCCGACACCGGTATGCCCGCAACGCGCCTTTCTCCCACCGCCACACGGCCCATCGCCGGGATGTTCGCTTCACGCAGCATGCCGAGCATTTCCCATTCGCGGCGCGGTTGCGAAAAGGGCGGCTGAACTCGAAGGAGCGGTATGAGAGCGTGCTTGGGCGGAACGTGGTACGTGCGCTTGAGGAAGAACCTGCGCGGCGAGCCGTCCACGATGATCTCGATCGGGGCTGTCTCACGAAAGGCGTGTTTGCTGGTCGGGATACCGGCCTTGGCGCGCATGAAGGCGTCGAAGGTGGTGAATCCGGCCGCGGCGAGTGCGTCGCGGTAGGCAGGCTCGATATCGAGGAATTCGCTCATGCTCGGCCGCTATTGTCCTTCAAAATGCGGTCGCGCTCTATGGTCTGGATGATGAGGCGGTGCTCGGTCGTGAGGTGGGGCACGTCGAGGTAAATGCGCAGCCAGCGGGCCATTTCCGTGCGGGAAAGTCGTGGTTGTGCATCCTTGGCGAGGCTGGAAAGGTCGCGGAGGCGGCCGTGCTCGGCGCGAATGCCGGGCGGCCGGATGCCGCCGCGCGTGGAGTCGATGAGGTAGAGCGCGGGCGCGCCGTCGGCTGTGGGAGCGACGAGGATGTTTCGCCATTGCAGGTCGATGTGAAAAAAATGGGCGTCGTGCATGCGACGGACCATGGCCGCTAAGGAACCAAAAAGCATGCGGCGCTGTGCACCGTCCCGTGATTGCAGAACTGAATCAACAAAGGCATCGAGTGGCATCGCGCCGGGGATGGCTTTGGTCACGAGAAAGGAATCGCGGATTCGCAGGAGGCCGGCGCGCGAGCCGTGGCAGGTGGTCTCGGGCACACTGATGCCAATCGTCGCAAGGGACCGGGCGTTTCGCACCTCGGCGGAGACCTTGTCGCCCTGCAGCGCCCAGCGTTTGCGGCGGCCGACGAAGCGGTAGATCTTTAGGAAGTAGTGGTGCTCGCCCTTCGCATGGCGAATCGAAAGTCGACGCATGGTACTGTCGCTGCCCTGCGCGACGATTTCGCCGGACGTGCAATCCACGAAGTCGGCATAGTCGCGCAGACCCGCGGCGGCGAGGACGGCTTGGTCGGCGGAGTTGGAGAAGGCGATTGAGATTCGCATGAGCCGTTGGGGGCAGACTCCATCGCTAAACGACGCCGGCGGGGCGATTGACCGGTGGTTCGAAGACGCTGCCGCGTTCCATGCGTTGCAGCTCGGCATCCCGGAAGCGATCGGAGCGAACTTCGACGCGGCGAATCCAGGCGCGGTCTTCCCGGGTGAGTTTTTCGGTATTGAGGTATTCGAGCAGGAAGCGGAGCTGGTCGGCCTTGGAGCAAAACTCCGGGGCAAGGGCGCTCATGGCGGCGATGTCGTGAACGATGCTCTCCTGCCGGGGGGCAAAGCGGATGCGCTTTCCGACGGATGCATCGAGAAAATAGAACTCGAAGCGATTGTCGGGCAGCGGACGGATGAGAACGTTGCGCCAGAAAAGATCGCGATGCACGAATCCGGCCTCGTGCATGTGACGAACCTGCCGGGCGAGCGAGGTGAGGATTTCAAGGCGCGCCCGGCGGGCCAGCGGCGTGGCGCGATGGTGGCTGTAATTGCGAATGAAGGTGGCCAGCGACATGGCGGCGGGCACGGTCTCGGTGATGAGAAAGCAACTGCGCACGAAATGAAAGACGCGCCGCTCGCCATAGGCAACGGGGCGCACGGCCTGGATGCCGAGCTTTCGCATGAGCATGAGCGTGCGGTATTCGCTGCGGGCGCGACTGTTTCGAAAGAAAGTGCCCCGAAGCATGGCGCGGAATCGCTGCTTCCAGCGCGGGTAGTGGTAGCGTTTTATATAGAAGGAACCGCCAACCGGCGATTCGACGCGGATGGCATCGGTGGTTCGGCTCCATGCGGCGAGGGCATCCCCAATGCAGGCAAGCACGGCGGAGACGCTGCTGAGCCCCGCGGCCACGAGTCGCTCGCGGAAGGGCGGGTCGATGATGATCTTTTCGGTAACGAAGAGAGGCATCCGTTGGTCCTACGTATTCCCGGCCATTGTACGCCCGGACAACACCTCGGAGGCTTCCCCGATGACGCGCGATGCGGGGAGGTCTTTCATGCATTTGTGATGCTTGAGCGGGCACTCGCGCTCCATGCAGGGCTGGCAGTCAAGATTGAGCATGACGGTGCGCTCCTTGGCGAAGCGCGTGATGGTCCATGCCGGGTCGCTGGAGCCGAAGATGGTGATGACCGGGACGTCAAAGGCCGCAGCGAAATGGCGCGGCCCGGTGTCGTTGGTGATGAGCAGGCTGCAGCGCTTCACCAACGCCTTGAGCGGGCCAAGGCCGAGCGGGGGATCGACGAAGATCTCGATGGGCGACTTTATGGCGGCGGCAAGGCGGTCGGCGATCGGCCGCTCCTTCGGCGAGAGCGATGCGACGATGCGGGCGTTGTGCGTGCGTGTGAGGGTGTCGGCGACTTCTGCGTAGTATTCGGCGGGCCAGCACTTGGCGTAGCCATAGTTTGCCCCGGGGTTGAGGACGACCAGTGGCCGTGCCGGATCGATGGCACCGAGGCGCTGATCGATGGCGGCTTCATCAGCGGGACTGGCGGCGAGTTGGAGCTGGTCGGTGACATCGCTGCAACCCAGGTGGCGGGCGAGGTCGTTGTAATAGTCGAGCGCGGGGACGGGGACGAATGCGCCATCGGGCCCGACGCGCGGGAGGAATTTGTCCGTGAGCAGCCATGAGCGGCCGTCGCGGGCGTAGCCGACGCGGTGAGTCACACCGGACAGACGCGCTACGATCGCGGAGCGGAAGGAGTTGGTGAGGAGAACGGCCAGTTCGAAGCGATGCCGACGCAAGCGGCCGATGAGGTCGAAGGTGTTACGCGGGGCGACTGGGTTGTTTCGGTCGGGCCAAAACTCGTGAGCGTCGGACCAGTCCGTGCCGGCGAGGACTTCGGCGACATAGGGGCGCATAAGATGGACGATCCGAGCGGTGGGAAATTGTCGGCGGATGGCTCGCAAGGCGGCGGTGGCCATGACGACGTCGCCGACCCAATTGGGGATCGAGACGAGGATGGACTGGGGATTTCCTGCCGCAGGCGTGGACATGCTCGGGGGGTGATCGTAACCGATTCTCGGGCGTTTTGGCTGCACACATGGGCCGACGATCTGACCGATACAATCGCATCATACGGAGCAGTGCGGCCATGTCGGATGAACTTGCGAAATTGCGGAGTGAACTGGATTCAATTGATGCGCGGCTGATCGCCGATCTGGCGGCGCGCGAGGAGATGGTCGCGGCGGTGGCGCGGCTGAAGGCCGAGGGCGGTTCGCAACTGCGCGACACCCAGCGCGAGGAAGAACTGCTGACGAGGGTGGTGGAGCGGGCGCGGGCGGCCGGTCTCGATGGGCATTACATCGCGCGGCTGTTTCGGGAGATCCTCGATCACTCAGTGCGACACCAGCAGGAAGCGCTGGTCGACAAGGACAACCCGGATCGAGCCGGGCGGCGTGTCATCACGGTGGCATACCAAGGGACCGAAGGGGCCTACAGCCATTTGGCGGCGCGGAGCCACTTCGGCCCGCGCGGGCTGGAGCAGGTCGTCTATCGGGGGCACGACAGTTTCGCGGAGATTCTGGAATCGGTGCGCGAAGGAGCGGCGGACTACGCGGTGCTGCCGATCGAGAACACGACGGCGGGGTCGATCAATGAGTCGTATGACCTGCTGGCGCGGATGAATCTGGCGGTGGTGGGCGAGGAGATCGTACGCGTCGATCACTGTCTACTGGCGCTGGAGGATGTGCCGCTCTCGCGGATTCGGCGCATCTACTCGCATCCGAAGGCGCTGGACCAGTGCACGGAGTTCCTGCGCGAGTTGAAGCATTGCCAGGTGGAATCGTTCACGAACACGGCGATGGCGGCGAAGAAGATCCGCGACGATCAGGACCTGTCGCAGGCGGCGATTGCCAGCGAGGAGGCGGCGCGGCTGTACGGGCTGACGGTCATTCGTCGGGACGCGGCGAATCAGAAGGAGAATTTCACGCGGTTCGTGATTGTGGCGACCGAGCCGGTGAAACTGGACCTGCGAATCGAGGCGAAGACGTCCATCCTGTTTGCGACGCGGCATGAGGAGGGCGCGTTGGTGGATTGCCTGAACATCCTCGCGGCGCAGAAATTGAACATGACGAAACTGGAGTCGCGGCCGCGGCCGGGGACGCCGTGGGAGTATCTATTTTACGTCGACTTCGAGGGAAACGTAGCGGACCCGAAGGTAGCCGACGCGCTGCGGAAGCTGGCAGCGAAGACGAATTTCATGAAGGTGCTCGGATCGTATCCAGCGCGGACGACGAGCAAACCGGTATCGCCGCGGATGGCGAGCGAGGTCGCAGCGGAACCGACGACCGACGACGACACGACGGATGAAACGACACCGCATCCGGATGTTGTCGCGATGCTGGAGAAGAAACCGTACAAGCTGGCGTCGCGGGCTGCGCGGCCGCAGGGGTCGCAGTTTCGCGTGGGCGAGGTCGTGATCGGAGGGGGAAGACCGGTGGTCATCGCCGGGCCGTGCTCGGTGGAATCGCGCGAGCAGATCATGGCGTGCGCGAAGGTGGTGAAGGAGATGGGTGGGCATCTGCTGCGTGGCGGATGCTTCAAGCCGAGGACCAGTCCGTATGCGTTTCAGGGAATGGGGTACGAGGGGCTCGATTTGCTCGTCGAGGCGGGGCGCGCTTTTGGTCTACCGATTGTGACCGAGGTGATGCATCCGGCGGATTTGGAAAAGGTCGCGCAGAAGGCGGACATCATCCAGCTTGGGGCGCGGAACATGCAGAACTTCTCGCTGCTCAAGGAACTGGGGCGGATCGATCGACCGGTGATTCTCAAGCGCGGGATGATGGCGAGCATCGATGAGTGGCTGGGGGCGGCGGAGTACATCCTGGCGCATGGCAATCAGCAGGTAATTCTCTGCGAGCGGGGCATTCGCACGTTTGAGACGGCTACGCGAAACACGCTCGACCTCTCTGCCGTGCCGGTGACGAAGGAGTTAACGCATTTGCCGGTGGTGGTGGACCCAAGCCATGCCTGCGGGACATGGCGGTGGGTGCCGGCGATGACGGAGGCGTCGATCGCGGTCGGGGCGGATGGCGTGATGGTGGAGATTCATCCGGAGCCGGCGAAGGCGCTGTCGGATGGGCCGCAAGCGCTGGAGTTTGAGGTGTTCCGGAAGATGATGAGAGGGCTGAGGCTCGAATCCTGAGGCGCGCGGCCTTTTGGTAAAAACGACGGCGGGCGCCGTTCCCCCCGGATGGCGCCCGTGTCGCGGAAAAGAAGTTGTGTTGAGGCTTTGTGGGTCTTGTGTTCGGTATTAGGCCATGCGTCGGCGGGCGGCAAAGAGCGGCAGTCCGAGGAGCAGGGCGATGAGCGTGCCGGGTTCGGGAACGATGAGGTTCTGGCTTCGCGGATCCCAGCCGCTCTTGAGGACGTAGGACGTCGTCGTGTAACCGCTGAGGTCGGCGGGAAGGGCGGCGAGGTAGGCGTTGGCCTGATTCTTGATGTCGCCGACCACGGAAAACTTGAAGTCGCCGGTGCCGAGGCCGACCGCGGAATCAAAGTCGTCCACTACTTCCCAGATGGCGATCTGAAGCGCGGCACCTTCAATGTTGGTGTCGACGGTGTTCTTGAAGGTGTCGTAAAGGTAGGCCGCCGCGACGCCGCCGGTAATGCTGGCAGCGGGCTGATTGGAGGCGATCCAGTCAGACTTAATGCTGTGATCGAGATCGACGCAGAACGAGGTGAAGGGCGTGCCGTCAATGGTAATGTTGATCTGGCCGGCCTTTACGTCCATCGTGCTACCGTTGTGGATGATCTGGACCTGGCTGTTAAAGCCGAGGCCTGTGTATTGAACGATGCCGGCCTGTGCGGACGAGGCGGCGAGACCGATCAGAGCAACTGCAACAAGCGTAAACTTCTTCATTTGTTCTTTTCCTTTCAAAGGCGATACGTCGCAGGCGTTGTGCCTCGACGGGAGGAGAATTGGCACGCCACGGGCCGGGGGCGGTGCGGAACGGATGAGAATCGTTGCGCGCGATAATGCATGGGACGGCGCAGGCGGAATGCGGGCTGTGTGAAGCCTTGCGCGTTGGTCGGGGTGGTGGGGTTGTGCGGGCGGGCGACCGAAGGCAACACGCCAAGCGGTCGATAACGAGCACGCGGCCGCGGGGCGGTCATGCGACGGCAACCTCGGCGGGGAT
>CAZSBF010000143.1:0-9237 GCA_964605185.1 uncultured Planctomycetaceae bacterium | reverse complement strand
CACCTCCCGCGAAACCCATTGTCTCGCTTCTGGGTGTCCACTAACAGTGGGGAACCTCATTCGCATGTATGCAAATGACACGGCTGTGGCTGAGTTAAGGTCCGGCAAAAGCGCGCAGATTCCAGTGGATGGAGTCATAGTCAAGGAGAAGTATGCAAACATCGCGGATCGTAAGCCCGTTGCCTACGCAGCAATGATCAAGAAATCGCCGGGCTACGATTCACAACATGGCGACTGGGAATACCTTTTTCACGACATCCTGAATCCGGCGAATTCGGCGCGCGGCCGAATCCAAAGTTGCATCGACTGTCATAAAGACGCCGAAGATCGCGACTATCTGTTCCGCACACACCTTGCCACGGCATCTGATTAGCTTGTAGGGCGTGTTGTGATTAACACACCGCCCCTGAGACTTCACGAAATGCTCCGAATGCAGTTCGTCGTCTTCCACGCTCACCAATTACCGACCACCTTCTAAAATCCGCATCTAAACCAACGAAGGCAAGCCCCTCGTCACCAATCGCCGGCGCGAACGACGATGCTTGGGTCCAAACGGACCAATACGAACTGCACGCCGCGGGAACCGGGCCACAACCTCCAATTCGCCCCCCAGCACCCGGACGATCTTCTGCAACGTCGATATCTGCATGTCCGATTGCTTCTCAAGCTTCGACAGACTGGGCTGCTTGATGCCCAGCGCTGCCGCGATCTCCACCTGGCTCTTGCCCCGCCCGGCGCGAATCTCGCTCAGCAGGTACTCACCCAACAGCTCCCGTGCCCGGCCCTTGGCCTGTGCTCGGATTTTCCTCGTGGTCGTTCGACGAACCAGCGCATCGAATGTCTTAGCCATGTTATTTCCCCTTCTTCTGACGTATCCGTGCCAGGTGGGCGTCAAACAGCGAATCGGCCCTGGCGATTAATTGCTTGTAGAACCGAACCTGGCTGACACCGCCTTTATCGCCCGCCACAAGCAGTATGGCGGCTCGATTCGGATCGAATGCAAATGCAATCCGCATCACCATATCCTTCGTGTCGGCCCGAAGCTCTTTCATGTTTTTGTGCTTCGAGCCTTTGAGTGTGTCGGCGTGGGGTCGGCCAAGCTGGGGGCCGACCACTTTGAGCAACTCGACCTTGGCGATGACCTCCACCTTCCCGCTGTCATTCAACCCGGCAAACCAGCCGTCAAATGTGTCGGTCGTCTGGACGGTCCACATCAGGCTTAGTATAGCTTATAGGCTATAATTCGTCAAGTTGGATTTGCAGCCCGTAGCGTGGGTACTTCCGGTACCCACCAGTCTTGATTCTCACCCGGCGAGTATCTGCACGAGCGACCAACGTAACCCCTTCCCCCACAACCACTACCGCAGCAAATCACAGGCGAAGTGAAACGCTGATCAAGATTGATAGACAGTGAGCAATAAACGCCCGGCTTGCGCGAAATGCGGAAGCACGAGCCGCGCCCAACCCGCGCCCTCCCCTTCGAAAAGGGGAGGGCGCGGGTGGGGTCGTGACGTGCTTAGGTGCCGAATTTGCCGCGGCCGTTTCGCCGTTTGGCATCAGTTTGCCAACAATTCGAAGGCGGCCTCGTGCCGGCAAACGCCAGCAAACGACAGCTGTTTTCAAGGAAGTGAGGTAAAAATGCCGCAAATCCCAAACTACACCGGCGGAAACCGATCCTCTATCTTGGACAGGCTACCGCCCGAAATCCGAAAGCGGCTCGACGACGCAATACTGACTCGCCAACCGGCCGCCCTGATTCGCCTGCACGTTGACCTCGGCCTTCTCAAATATGGGATCAGCCTCCGCGCCCTCCAACGCTACGCCCGAAAGCTCCGCGATCGATTCGACTTGGATGAAGCCGCCGCCCGTTGCGTTGGGCGCGATCCCAACCTCGCCGCCCAGATTCCCACGATCATCGGCCGCCGCCTTCTGGCCGTCCTGCTCAACGACGAAAAAGCAACCCCGGCCACAATCCACCGACTCGCCGTTGCCTACAAGACGGCCCACGTCGTTGACCGAGACCGGACGAAGTCCAAATCCGACGAAGCCAAAGTAGCCGCCCATCTTGCCAGAACCGTCGCCGAAGCCCGGGACCTCGCCCAGCGCGTTCGCAGGGAAGTAGCCCGTTTCGATTTTTCGCACTTGGATGAACTGTGGCCCGTCGCGAACACGCCAGAAACCTAGACTCCAGGCGTCGCGGCCACTTTTTTTGGCACTCGTTTATGCGCTACACAGAATTCGATTAGGCAGAAATGCTTGAGGGGAAATAGATCGGAAGGATTACAACGTGAATCACGCCGCCAGGCTCGCTTTTACCGCGACTCCTCGCTCGCCACCTTGCCATTGACCACCACGCCGATGCAGTGCGACGTGTACTCGAACGGATCGCCGTCATACACGGCGACATCGCCATCCTTGCCTGCCTCAAGCGTGCCGACGCGGTCGGCGATGCCGAGGATCTTGGCTGCGTCGATGGTGACGCTGGCGAGAGCTTGTTCAAATGTGAGACCGTTGGCGGCGGCAATGCCGGCTTCGAATAAGGCGACGCGGGTCTTGGGAACATAGCTTTCATATCCGCTCTGCAGGGCGACCGGGATGCCTGCGGCGCGCAGTTTCGCTGCCGTCTCGTAACTCACGTTTTCTGTCTCGCCCATGCCGCCGCGGCGCATGGAAGGGTGAAGAATGACAGGCACACCGGCGGCCTTGATCGGATCCATGATGAGATACGCCTCGGCCGCGCCGTCGAGCACGATCTTGATCTTGAACTCGTCGGCCACGCGAAGCGCTGACATCAAATCGGCCGCGCGATTCGCAGTGATCAGCAAGGGCATGTCACCCTTGAGTACGCTCGACACGATTTCGAGCCGCAGATCGCGATCGGGGCGTTTGGTCGCATCGGAGAGACTTTGCTTGCGAACATATTCCTGTGCTTTGATCAATTCTTCACGAAGCATGGCAACGGCCTTGCTCCGTGTGCCCGGCGGCTTCTTCTCAGCGTCCTTGCCCTTGGATCGGGCATCGTCGCCGAGCGTGACCGCGACCATCGCGACCGGCCGGACCGTCGCCTCTTCCACGGTGACGCCGGCTGTCTTGACGATCATCGTCTGCCCGGAGATCAGCGCACCGGGGGCATGGCCGGTATGGAGCGTGGTGATGCCAAAGCCGCGCACCCAATCAATGAGCCGCTCCTGCGGGTTGTAGGAGTCGATGGCTCGAAGCTCGGGCTGCATCGGATCACTGCCATCGAGCTGATCCTGGTCCTGATCCTGATTGAGGTAGCCGGTAAGGCCGACCGTGCTATGGGCGTCGATAAGCCCGGGCGTCACGACCTTGCCGCGGAGGACCTTGGCTCGCTCGGGTATCTGCACGTCGGTTTGAGCGCCGACGCGCTGAATCTTGCCGGCGGCAATGATGACCACGCCGTTCTTGATCGGCGGGCCGGCCATGGTGTGCACCGTCTCGCCGACGACGGCGATTTGTGCGGACGCGACCGATGCACTAAGGAGTAGTGCGAATGCGAAAAGCGGTCTCATCGGTGCTCCTCCTCGCAGCAGACGTGTGCGACCGAATCGCGACTGGCACCGTAGCCACCGACGGCGAAGAGCATGTCGTTGGGATCGGTGCGGTCGAAGACTTTGACGCCTTCAATGTAGGTCTGCAGCACCTTGGTGTAGACACTGAGAGGATCACCGGACAGCACGAGAAGGTCGGCGTCCTTTCCCACGTCGAGGGAGCCGATGCGAGAATCGAGTTCGATCATCTTCGCGCCGGCGAGGGTCAGGGCGTACAAGGCCTTGTCGCGATCCATTCCGGCTCGCACAGCCAGCGCGGCGGAGCGAAAGAACAGGCGGGAATCGGTGATCCAGTCGTCGGTGTGGAAGCCGACCATGACGCCGGCCTTGTCGAGAATCGAGCCGGTGGCAAGGCTGATGTTCATGGCCTCAATCTTGCCTCCGGGGCTGTCCACCACGATGACAGAGCAGGGGACGTTTGCCTTGGCGATCTCGTCGGCGATCTTCCATGCTTCGCTGACATGATGCAGGACGACTTTGAAACCGAACTCCTGCTTCAATCGCAATACGGTGAGAATGTCATCGGCGCGGTGTGTGTGATGATGGACAACGCGCGTGCCTTCGAGGACTTCGACGATGCCTTCCAACTCCAGGTCGCGATCGGGCATCTTCTCCGGGTCACCGGCGGCTTGTTGGATCTTTTTGCGATATTCCTGCGCCTTGATGAACTTCTGCCGGACCAACGCGGCCGACTTGGATCGCGTTCCCGGGAAGGGCGCCTCGCGCTGCGAGTTCGTTCCGTTGGCCATCTTCATGCCGCCGAGGATGCGACCCTTGTCGTCGCGAATGACAAAGTCGTCGACGGTGTTCGCCTTGCGCAATTTGGCATACACCGTCTGCCCACTCAGAAGATGACCCGAGCCCGGCATAATATTGAGCGTGGTGAGTCCACCTGCGCGGCAGCGATTGAAACCGGAGTCTCGGACGTTGATGGAATCGAGCACGCGCACATCGGGTTGGATTGGTGCGCTGCCGTCCGCGGCCCACCCGCCGCCCACGTGGCTGTGGGTATCGACGAGGCCGGGCATGACGATCTTGCCGGTCGCATCGATTCGTTCCGTATCGGCTGGGATCGTCGTGGCGCTGCGCGGCCCGACGGCAACGATCTTGCCATGTTGGACGATGACGACTCCGTCGGGGATCGACGGCGACGATACCGGAAAAACCTGTGCGCCGACAAAGGCAATGGGCTTTTCCTGTGCCAGCGCATGGCTCGTAAGCAGCGCGAAGGATGCGGCGATAAATGCAACGTGCTTCACTTTGGAGTATTTCCTTTCCAAGTCATGTTGACGAAGACATCGTTATTTTTGTGGTTCGGAGAGACGCACAGAGGCGGTGCGCTGGCGGCCGTCGCGCATGTACGTGACCTTCACGACATCGCCGGGCTTTCGCTTGTCCATGATTTCGCGAAGGTCGGAGGAGTTGCGAATCGGTGCCTCGTCGATTCCGACGATCAGGTCGCCGAAGAGTTCGTCGCCTTCGTCGTCAATATAGCGTCCCCGTAGGCCGGCTTCGGCCGCGCCTGAGCCTTTGGCGACGGACTTTACGAGAATGCCCCCTTGGAGACCGAAGAATCGTTGGGCGATGCGAAGCGCAAGTTGCTCCTCTTCCATGTCGATACCGAGGATCGGCCGGAGGACTCGACCATATTGGATCAATTGCGGCACGATCTCCGCGACGATGTCGACGGGAACGGCAAAGCCGATGCCGGCGCTGACACCCGACGGGCTGAAGATCATCGTGTTGACGCCGATGAGCCGGCCGGCGCTATCGAGCAGCGGCCCGCCGGAGTTGCCGGGATTGATGGCGGCGTCGGTTTGGATAACGCCGTCAATGGTGCGGCCGGTGATGGACTTTATCGTACGGCCGAGGGCGCTGACGATTCCGGTCGTGAGTGTCTGGTCAAACCCGAAGGGATTGCCAATGGCAAAGACCTTCTGGCCAACTTGCAAATCGTGAGAGGCACCAATCTTGAGAGGGCGGAGCTTGATACCCTTGGTCGGTATTTCCAAGATGGCAATATCTTTGTCCGGCTCGGCGGCGATGATCTTGGCCTCGATCCAGTCCGAATGATCTGCGACGCTGACTTGAAGCGTCGGGCGGGATTCCTTGAGTGCAAGGGCGGCGACGTGGAAGTTGGTGACGATGTGGCCGGCTTCGTCCCAGATGAAACCTGAGCCGCTGCCCTCGGGAATCTCCATGATGTTTCGAGTGAAGAGGTTGCGTCGCTTGGATACTGATCGTATGGCGACCACCGAAGGGGACGCATCAGCGAAGAGGCTGACGTTTGCCTTCTCTTCCGGACCAAGATCGCTTCGCGGCGTGATCGGCCGTTGGGTGGGTCGCCCCGCCATTCCGTGGATCTTGTCGGCGAGCAACGTCCCGCCGAGGAGGCCCATGAATATTCCAACCAGCAATGGCAGCCTTCGTTGGCTGCGTTGTGGCAACGTGGAGTAGTAGTCAGCCATGGTGTGTTTGACCTATATGCGACAGAGCCGGTCGCACTTTGACTCAACTAGGTGGCTCGCGAGGAGATGATAACGCAGTTGCACGTCGGCGACGACGGAGGCGCAGGAGTTGCGCGGCATCGGCAATGCGGGGCTTGGAATGGGCGGCGACGCGGGCGGCGGTCGATACGACCCACATGGCCTACAAACCTCCCGCGAAGTATTCCGGTGCCGTCCGCCAGACCCTGAAGTGGTTGGTTCCCGATGGTGATTTGTCGCACCCGACGGAGGCCGTGGGTGAGTCGCGCTATCTGCTTTTTCATGCCGAGCGGCTGCATGAGTCGCTGCGCAGTCTTCCCGCGGCGCGAGAATCTAACCGGCGGTGTCTCGTTGTGGGATCCTGGGGTTTGGAAGTGCCGTACCTTGTGGGGAAATTGGGGTGGAGCGACGTTACATGCCTCTGCGCGCCGGTGTCGAAGCCGGGTGTGGTGCAGCAACGAACCCGTCAACATCCGAACGACTCTGCGAGCTACGACTTTGCGTTGATCGAGCATGACATCGAATCGGGTCCGATGCCATTCGAGACGGAGCAATTTGGCTTGGTCGTGTATTGGGGGTGCATCGAGCATCTTCGTCACGACCCCGAGTTTTCGCTGTATGAATTAAACCGGGTCGTTGCACCGGGCGGATGTATGAGCGTGGTGACGGACAACCCGATCAGTTTGCAGGCAACCCACTCGGTGTTGCGCGGACATCCGATGCCGATGCGATTGCATTGGCCCGCGTCCGAGGGGCACTGGCGTCTCTACAGTCCGAACGAATTGGAAGAACTGGCACGGGGGACCGGATGGCGTGTCGATACTCTGACGACAATCGTGAAAGACCCGCCGGTGTATTGGAAGTGGTGGAAGCGCTGGCTATTTCGCCGACTCGTGTCGGACTTGCGGTCCGGATTCGGGCTGACAGCGCCCCATTGGAATGCATTTATCCTGATGCAAGCAACAAAGGTGAGCGCGCCGACGCGCAGCTACCCGACCTGGCTCTACAAGGACGAGAAGATTCGACGGCTCAAGGTCGAGATGATGGAAATGCTGTGTCAGGAATCGACCGCGGCATAAAAAAAGGCCCGCCGAGTGGAGTCGACGGGCCTGCGGGAGTTATTACTTTCTTGATTTCGGGGCTAGGACATGAACAGGGACTCGGTCATGCCGACCTGTTCGGGCAGCTTCGCGGCGACCTCGTTCACATCGTTCTCGTTCAGGTTTAACACGGCAAGCTGGTCCGCGTCGTACGTCTCGTTGGCGGCCGTTCCGCTGTAACCGAGGCCCGCGCGTGCAGCGAGTACGTCGGCGACGTGGACAAGCACTGACAGCTCGCGGTTCACTTGCGCTACCTGCATCGGCTTGTGGTGATAACCGATCGCGGTGCAGAGGTGTGCCGGGAAGCGCCACTTTGTTGCCAGGGCCATACCGAATGCTGCGTGATCGGCGCCGATGATCTCAGTTTCTAGTTCACACCAATTGACGGGGCCAGCCTTGGCCTTGCCAACGATCTCCGCGAGTTGCTTGGCGAACATCTGGCGTTCCACGAGCAGACCGAGGTCATGAATAAGTCCGGCGAGGAAGCTTTCCTCAACCGACGGCCGACCCTGTGCTGAAGTAAGAAGGCGACATGCGACTGCGACCGCGACCGAATGCTTCCAGACATCGTTGCCTGAGAAGCCCTCGATAGCTCCACCGCCATTGAACATGTGCGTCATGGAGGCGGCGATGGCGATGTTTTTTACGGCGGAAAGCCCGAGCAGGACGATCGCTCGATCCATGCTGGCGATCTGGCCGGGTAGTCCGTAGAAGGCGGAGTTGACGACTTTGAGGATTCGCGCCGAGAGGGCGGGATCGTTCTTGATGATGTCGTGCAAATCGCGGGCGGTGGACTTGGGGTTCTCAACAACTTTGATGATCTTCACCGTGACCTCGGGGAGCGTGGCAATATCGCCGACGTCGCCGATGACGGTCGCAATGAACTTGGCAGGATCGGTCGAAACTGTTGCGGAAACCATGTCCGTCCCCTGTAGTTGACGCCTTCGCGACGCGACCATGCCGTCGGCGCGTGGGAGGCGAGGCTGTCGGACTATCGGATGTTTCGAAGCCGTGGTTCAGGCGTAATTGAAGCAGCTGACATCAGCGGGGCGGGGTCGCTGGCGGTGATTAGTTATCGGGAGAAAGCATGGACCATTCCACGCGGGTGTCGATGGGAATATCGGCTGCGGCAATGCGGCCGACGACGGACGGCCATTCCGTGGGTGAGATGCCGCCGGCTGGACGGCGTACGTCGAGATCGGCCTCCGTGATGCGCGATCCCGCGGAAATAGGACGTAGCGTCACGATGCTTCGGCGGGCCAGGTTGCGTACTTCAATCTCGGTTTCCGAGGGTGCGACACACGCATCCCCCAGTGCGGAGGATGCAGAGCGGGCGGACGCGACGTATTGAGCGAATTGAGCAGGTTCAAGCGAGAAAAAGTGATCAGGGCCGGTTGCCGAACGCGAGTGTGTCAGGTGTTTTTCAAGGACGCACGCGCCGGCAGCAACGGCAAGGGCGCTGAAGTCCGCGTCGGCCGTGTGATCGCTGAAGCCGACGGGGGTATCGAAGTGGGCAGTCAACTGTCGAATGCAGGCGAGCCGCGCGTCAGCGGGCTGCGTCGGATAAGACGACACACAATGCAGGAGGATGAGCCGCTCCTGATGGCGATTGCGTCGGATCGTGCGTACACCCAGTTCGATTTCTTCGAGTGTCGCTGCACCGGTTGACGCGATGATGGGGATGTTGGATTGCGCGGCTGCGACGAGCAGGGGTATGTTGATGATGTCGGGGGAGGCAATTTTTATCGCGGGAAGCCTGAGTCGCACAAGTTGTTCAAGTTCACAAAGGCCAAAGGGTGTCGCGAGGAAGTCGATGTTCAGCTCACGCGCGAATGCGTGCAGCTCGGTTACTGCGTGAAGCGGCAGTTCTAGGTTGGCCAACATCTGCTGCTGTGTTGAAACGCCGGTGGCGTGCTCCGTTTGATATTTGCACGCGGGGGCATCCGGGCTGACAAGGCTCTTGGCAGAGAAGATCTGAAACTTGACTGCATCGGCGCCGGCGTCCTTGGCTGCGCGGATCAGTTGCTTCGCCCGGTCAATGCTGCCATCGTGATTGACACCGATCTCAGCGATGACATA
>CAZSBF010000142.1:0-9430 GCA_964605185.1 uncultured Planctomycetaceae bacterium | reverse complement strand
GCTGGACACGCCGCCCCCCCCGATTAGGTAATGTATTGAAATCGGTGTTCATTCACGGTGGTGCCCCGACCGGTGTGTCAATGCCCCGTGTCGTGCCACACTCGAAGGAGCCCTTATGCCGAAAGCTGACGCAAAACAAGTCCGAGTCATGCGACGAATCATCAAGCACCTTGATAGTAAGCGCGAGAAGGATGCGGTGCGTCTCTTCGTCAGTGGAGCCGACCGCGGACTCTTGCCCGCCAAGAGCGATCATCCACAAGAGCTGTCCCGACTGATCGGCAAGCGTCGTGCGGTGCAACTAATACGGGCATTTGCCTTCCACCCATGTTATGCCTGTACCAACGGACTGGAGCCGTGCGACCAATGTCAGTCCGAACGGGGGACGACGCGGCGAATAAGAACCTGCGAACGATGCCTGGACCTTGGGGTAGCCCGATGTGATTTTTGCGATGGAGCCGGATGGGTGGCCTACAGTTTTGTTCCAGAGCCCTTGCGGCTGCCGGTCATTGTGGAACGAATTCGAACTGCGAGCCGAGACCTCAAGGAAGTCATGTCGCAACGATTGCCAAAGGTGGACGCGAAGCCTGCCAAACAACTCGGCCGGGCACTCGAGAAACATCTGCTTCATTTGAACCGACTTGCGGGAATCATGGAAAACGCGCTATTGGCCGCCAAGAAGCACGCCGAGGCCCATCGACAGTCTGCCAAATTCGCATTGCGAATCATGCACACTTGTCTCGCCAATTGGGATATTCTCAAACTGCGAATATCCCAACTCATAAAACTCCAGAGCCGAGTCCTCCGATTGCAATTGGAAGACCTTCGACCGGGAATGGCACGAACGGTCTTGGAAGATCGGGCCCGGTTCTACGATATGTTGTCCCGCTCCAAGGCGTTTGAAGGAACGGGGCTGGTTCACCCATTCCTTACCGGACTGAATTAACCCTGCGAGTTTGGTAATCACGCCGTCACACTCGGGAACGGATGTTATCGCGTGTTTCTTGATACTCGATACAATTTGAAAGTATGCGCCTAATATCACACGGGATCGACCTCATCGAATGTGAACGGATTGAAAAGGTCTGGCGCGAACATCCCGACCGGTTTCTGTCGCGCGTGCTCACCCCGGCCGAGCGCGCCTACTGCGAAAAACACAAGCACCCCATCCCGCGCATCTCCGGTCGATTCGCCGCGAAAGAGGCGATCCTGAAAATGCTCGGCACCGGTTGGCGCGGCCAGATCGCATGGACCGACATCGAGATTCTGAACGACTCCGCCGGGCAGCCGCACGTCACGCTCACCGGCCACTGCCGCACCATCGCCGATTCGCTCGGCATCACGCGCGTCATGCTGTCGATCACCCACACCGAAAAAAACGCCGCCGCCAGTGCAATCGGCATTGCCGACTGAACTGGCGGCGGACGGAGATGACCAAGTCTTGACGCGTTCCGGACAAGAACCGGAACACGGGTTGTCTAGCGCATCCGGCGGCGTCGCAGAATCGCGATCGCCGCGGGAATCATCAGGCTCAGTGTCGAAGGCTCAGGCACGCCGACGAAGGCCATGCTCAGGCCAAGTTCGAAGACGTAGCCGTTGCCGAGGTTGGGCACGCTGGCGTTGAACTGATCGTTCACTGAGGCGAACGGGCCCGGATTGGGCAGCATGCTCCACTTCCACGAGGCCGTCGGGTCAAAGTTCGACGCCGAGTAGGTGTACTGCGACGTGTTCACGTCGAAGAACTTGCTTCCATAGACTTGCACCGTCGTGCCGGGACCGGGGAAACCGGTCGCCATGCTGTCGGGCAGATTGTAGAAGCGGCCGCCGAAGTCTCGCATGAACGCGACGGCGTAGGTGTTGTTGTTCACCAGCGTCGGCGTGACATTGGTCGTGCCGAGGAACGACAGGCCGGTGATCTCGACCTCAATCGGGCTGGGATTGTTCGGATCGAACAAGCTGTACGGCCCGGGAGCGTGGATGTTGTTTGTGCTGATGGGCACGTCGATGTACCAATGGGCAATCCGGAAGTTCGGATCGTTGTCGGTGACCAGCTTCAGAATAATCGGCGCGCCCATGGGGCCGATCGTGCCGATCTGGACGAAGTCCTCGGCGTCGCCATCCGAGATCTTGATATCGGCCGGCACCGCGACGTTCGGATTGCTCACGATCGTCGTCGCGCCCTGCTTGATGGTGATGCCGAAGGTGCCGGTCGGCTCGCCGACCTGAGCCTGTGCGGCACTGACAACGCCCATCGAGGCGATGCCGGCAATGGCCGCGAGTCGGAATAGTCTGTTCAACATAATCATCCCCCAATAGCCCGGTTGTGCGGGCCTTACTCCCCTACGGAGGCGCGCCGCCGTGGGCGCGATGACCTCAACCCTCCAAAGAGGCAATCCACGGGCCAACGCGTCAAACGATTTGTCGAAAAAGAACCCGCCCGTAATCCAGCGGATGACTCGATCAATAACGCTGAGTGACGTGAATTAGAATCGAAGATTCCGACGAGAACGGTTGTAACGCCGCGCTGCGGGGAATCATCATAATGCGAAGTGCTATAGGGAATGATGCCTGAAACCAACGCTCGCGCAGCACCGGCGTTGTTATCCGACCGTCTCGCGTTCATCCGCGAGCATGCGCCATAGCTGATTCACCACCTCTTCGACGCCCTTGCCGGTGACGCCCGATATCGCCAGAACCTCGGAACCCAGCTCTTTGCGAAGCTCCGCCAGCGCCGGCTCCTCTTCCTCAATCGAGAGGTCCAGCTTGTTCGCCACCACCAGCTCCGGCTTCTCCGCCAACTCGGCGCTGTACTTCTCCAACTCCCCGCGCACGATCCGATAAGCCTCCGCCGGCGTCGGCTGCCCTTCGACCGGAAACAGATCGATGAGATGCAGCAGCACGCGTGTCCGTTCGCTATGCCGAAGGAATCGATCGCCCAGGCCGATGCCTTCGTGCGCCCCTTCAATCAATCCCGGCATATCCGCGATGACGAAACTGCGAAACCCCGACAGCGACACAATCCCCAGATTTGGCACCAGCGTCGTGAACGGATAATCCGCAATCTTCGGCCGCGCCCGCGACACGCGCGATAGCAAGGTGCTCTTGCCCGCGTTCGGAAGACCAATAATCCCCACCTCGGCGATCAGCTTCAATTCCAGCCGCAGCCATCGCTCCTCACCGGCCTCGCCGGGCTGCGATTCGCGCGGCGTCTGATGCGTCGAGCTTGCAAAGTAGGCATTGCCGCGCCCGCCGCGACCACCACGCACCACAATCACCCGATCGCCGGCCTCCACCAGATCGCGCAGCAGCACCCCGTTGTCGCGGTCATACACCAGCGTTCCCGCCGGCACGCGAATGACCACATCCACAGCGTCGCGTCCCGTGCAGTTCGACCCTTTCCCGTGATTCCCGGGCGGCGCAATCCAATACACATGCCCGATCAGATCGACCAGCGTGGAAAGCTGCGGATCCACTTCAATGACTACGCTCCCACCCGCGCCGCCATCGCCGCCATCGGGCCCGCCTTTGGGGACGTATTTCTCCCGTCGGAAGCTCACGCACCCGTCGCCGCCCTTGCCCGAGCGAACACAGATCTCTGCCTGGTCGATGAATTGCATGACGTGCCGTCTGACGAACAATGCGCGAAAGCGATCGCCGCGCGCGAAAAGGCCGCCCGATGAACAGGCGGCCTTGAAATTCGAATCAAATCTAGTTGTTGACCGCCGACGGCTCGATCGAGACCTTCCGGCCGTTCCAGATCACCTTGCCTTCGCGCATGGCGAACAAGGTGTCATCGCGACCGCGGGCCACATACATGCCGGGGCGATAGGGCGTGCCGTTCTGGCGAACGAGAATCGTGCCGATCGTCACCATTTGGCCGTCGTAGCGCTTCACGCCGAGATACTTCGGATTGCTGTCGCGACCGTTTCGCGTCGAGCCTTGTCCCTTTTTATGTGCCATGACCGTTACCCAACTTTCAAGTTTCCTGGATAGCCTATTGCGCCTACCGCATAACCCAATTCATCCGGCCCACGGCCGGAATCGCCGCACCGCGCGTCCGAACATCGCCCGGAAGCGTGTACGGGATCGCCAGCGTCTTTTGCAACACATACAACTTCGCATTCTCCGCCGAGTCGGAACCCTTTCGCGCGTCGTACTTCGGATTCGGACGCGATGTCCGCTCACCCGAAAGCCCGCCGAAATAAATCGTGAACTTGCTCACCCGTGCATCCATCTCGGGAAACACCGCCACGCTGGTCCGGGCGTTGTCTTTTCCCTGGAGAAGCCGATCGATCGCCTTCACCGGCGTGACCATGAACGGATGCGTCTTCGAATGCCGCTGGCTGATCGCGCTGTACACCCGCGCGTCCACACCGACAATCGCAGGATCGACCTTGATCGTCGGGGCCGTCTCCGGGTGCGCCGCGGCCTTGTCGGCCGGCGTTTCGTTTTCAATCTCGCTCACCCGGACGATCTCGGGGTGGAAGTCGATATCCTGCCCCGTGTTATTCGTCACGGTGTAAACCATGTACCAGTAGTTCGCCGGCCCCGAACCCATATCGACGCTGATCTTCATCAACTGCGCCGGCTGAAACGACAGCTCCCATGCCACCTTCGTCGCGCTCGGTGTCGGCTCCGCAGCGGCGCGCGGAGCGAGGATCGCCACCGCGACCAGCAACAGAACAGAAACAACGACCTTACGGTTCACAGCGCGACCTCAAATACTGCCAAGTATCAGCGGGCCAAAGGGTTGCCGCTCGCCGATTCAACACGGATTCCGCGCGAAACGGCGAACACCCAATTCTACCGGACCCATTCAGGGTGTCAATTCGCCCCCGACGGTAGGACCTAGAACCGCGCGGATTCATAAGTCCTGCCGGGGCATAAAACTAGAGGCCCGCCCCCCACCAAAAAAAACGCACCGGTGGGTCGTGCCCACCGGTGCGTTGAAGAACTCATTGGACGCGAACTACTTCCGCCGCGACCGTCGCGTCGGCCGGAACATTCGCATCATGACGAACGCCAGCGGCATCAGGCCGGTCGTACCCATTCCGCACGTCGTGCCTTGTGCGCCGCAGTCTGGATTCGGCTGACCACCACCCGGCTCTTCGCAAAGGTCGCCGATCCCGTCACCATCCGTATCCGCCTGATCGGCGTTTGCAACGGCCGGGCAATTATCGACGCAGTCAGGGTGACCGTCGCCATCGCCATCGGTCTCGGCATTGCCGCAACCACAGGCGCCCGCCGCAACCTTATTCGCGTCGCTTGGACAGTCGTCGTCGCAATCGGCCGTGCCATCACCGTCGGTGTCGGTATCCGCAACACCGCAGCCACAAGTACCGGCCGCGGTCTTGTTTGCATCGTTCGGGCAACCATCGTCGCAATCCAGCGTGCCGTCGCCATCGGTGTCGGCATCCGATACGCCGCAACCGCAGGCGCCCGGTGCGACTTTGTTCGCGTCGTTCGGGCAGCCGTCGTTGCAGTCCGGCGTACCGTCGCCATCCGTATCGGTGTCAGCCACGCCGCAGCCACAAACGCCGGCCGCGATCTTATTCGCATCATTCGGGCAGGCATCGTTACAGTCAGCGGTGCCATCACCGTCAGTGTCAGTATCCGCGACTCCGCAACCACAAGCACCCGGAGCGACCTTGTTCGCATCGCTTGGGCAACCGTCGATGCAGTCCACGGTCCCATCACCGTCGGTATCCGTCGAATCGGAAACGCCGCAGCCGCACGTACCCGGCGCCGTCTTGGCGGGGTCGTTCGGACAGCCGTCCTGGCAATCGATGGTGCCGTCGCTGTCGGCATCGGCCGTATCCGAGTTTCCGCAACCGCAGATGCCCGGCGCTATCTTGGCCGGATCAAGCGGGCAACCGTCGTTGCAGTTGGCCGTCCCGTCACCGTCCGTCTCGGTATCCGCAGTTCCACATCCGCATTGGCCCGGCGCGATCTTGTTTGCGTCGAGCGGGCAGCCATCGTTGCAGTTAGGTGTGCCGTCGCCATCCGTATCGGTGTCGGCTACGCCGCAACCACAAACGCCCGCAGCGATCTTGTTCGCATCGTTCGGGCAGCCGTCGTTGCAATCTGCCGTTCCGTCGCCATCCGTATCCGTGTCGAGATTGCCGCAGCCGCACTGGCCTGCCGCAATCTTGTTCGCATCATTCGGACAGCCATCGGCGCAGTCGAGCGTTCCGTCGCCGTCGGTGTCAACGTCCGGCGTTCCCGGGCAGTTGTCGACACAGTCGGGCGTTCCGTCAGCATCGGCATCCGCCGTATCGGAAACACCGCATCCGCAAATACCGGGCGCGACTTTGTTGATGTCAGTCGGGCATCCATCGTTGCAATCCGGCGTTGTGTCGCCGTCAGTGTCGGTGTCAGCCACGCCGCAACCGCAGGCATCGGGCGAGGTCTTGTTCGGATCATTCGGGCATCCGTCGATGCAATCGGCAGTGCCGTCACCATCGGTGTCGGTGTCCGGATTGCCGCAACCGCACTGATCGGGCGCCGTCTTGTTCGCATCGTTCGGGCAGCCATCATTGCACTCGAGAGTACCGTCGCATACGGTGTCGGTGTCGAGCACGCCGCAGCCGCAGATGCCGGGGTCCGCCTTGTTCGGATCATTCGGGCAGCCGTCGCAGTCGTTGCCGACGCCGTCTGAGTCGTCATCGACCTGACCCGAGTTGTTCAAACCCGGGCAGTTATCGCACGCTTCACCAATGCCATCACCATCCGCGTCGTTTTGGCTCGGATCAAAGTCATTGGGGCAATTATCGCACGCATCGCCAATGCCATCGCCGTCCACATCCGCATTTGTGGGGTCGAAATCGAACGGGCAGAGGTCGCAAGAGTCGCCGAAGCCATCGCTGTCGCCGTCGGCCTGACCGTTGTTGCTCACGGCCGGACAGTTGTCGCAAGCATCACCAACACCGTCGGTGTCGCCGTCTTCCTGGCCCGGATCAAAATCATTCGGGCAACCGTCGAGGCAATCGACCACACCGTCCGAATCCGTGTCACCCGTATCGGCTACGCCACAACCACAGACACCCGGTGCAATCTTGAGCGGATCATTCGGGCAACCGTCGCAGGTATCGCCAGTGCCGTCGCCATCGGCATCCGTGTTTGACGGATCAAAGTCGTTCGGGCAAAGGTCGTTGCAGTCGGCAACACCATCCGAATCCGTGTCCACATCGGGCACGCCCGGGCACTGGTCGCACACGTCGCCAACGCCATCACCATCAGTGTCAGCATTGGTGGGATCAAAATCATTCGGGCAAAGATCGCAGACATCACCGACGCCATCGCTGTCCGAATCGGCGTTGGATGCATCACTGACGCTTGGACATGTGTCGCAGACATCGCCGACACTATCGCTGTCCCCATCCGCATTGGACGGCTCGAAATCAGTCGGGCACAAATCGCAGGCATCACCGACGCTGTCGCCGTCACCGTCGGCATTGGAAGGATCAAAGTCCGCCGGACACAGGTCGCAATCGTCGCCGACGCCGTCGCCGTCACCATCGTCCTGACCAGGATTGAAGACGTCTATGCAGTTGTCGACCCCGTCAATGACTCCATCGCCATCCGTATCTGTCCCAAAAAACGCCCGCGTCTCGCTCGGTGCCGCCAGCAACAAGAGCAGCGCAAACAGCGTTCCCGCGATCAAAGCCCACAACGGATTTTTACAACCACGCGAGGATGTATTCGACGACGATGTTGTTCCATGACACATAATGGACACACTCCTGGCTAGGATGTTCAAACGCGAGGATGGCCAAGATCCCGGCAAGCCGGGAACCCCCATGAGTCGCGCGCCGGCCAATTCGCAGCGCAACTTGAAACCGATTATAGACGTGGAGCACTGGGCCCGAACATGCGAATGCGCTACCGAAGCCGCGCATCCAGAACCCGGCCCCTCCATCAACCCTCATCTTAACCCGGAACGCTCCGCGTACGCAAGTCCTTACGCATAAACACTTTTCAAGCGGCCCATAATGCGATTACACCGCTTCAATTTTGCATTATCGCTCTCTAAACAATACGCCGCACGCTCAACACCTCGTATTTTGCTAAGAAAACCAACAGTTCGCATTTTGATTCCGGAATTTTCGCCGCCCCGAATTACCTTTTGCCGCACCGGAGAGCCCGTGTTCGCTTGACATTTGACGCCGCTTTTGGGATAACAGCACGTTGGCAGGAAGATCGTTGGTAAGGATGCCATGGGGAGGACGGTCAGTTTTTACTTCTGGCACCCGCTCCACGTCTCCCGCCGGCCGAGTGTGAAAGTCATTCGGCAGGACAATTTCGGGGAAGAATAGGTCTTGTCTGATCCCCCTCGCGCCCGAGGCGTCCGAACCTCGTGGGGTCACGACAACGACCGTGTTGATTTGTATCGTTTTTTACTAGTGTGTGTGGGTGCCGCGCCGTCTTCGGCCGCCGGTACGTGCAAGGGGATTTCTGTCATGAGGACTAAAAACGTGTCTCGACCAATCGCGCTTCTCGCTCTTATCTGTACCTGTTGTACCTTCTTTGCCGCACAAGCGGTCGAGGCTTCCTCGCCCTGCCTGGTCATCAGCCAGGTCTATGGCGGCGGCGGCAATGCCGGAGCGAGTCACCGAAATGACTTCATCGAAATCTTCAACCGCGGCTCTGCGACCGTTTCGGTCACCGGCTGGTCCGTCCAATACACCTCTGCCACCGGTACGGTCTGGATCAAGACCGACCTGTCCGGCTCCATTGATCCGGGTGAATACTACCTGGTGCAGGAAGGCTCCAGCGGCGCTAACGGTGTCCTGTTGCCCGCCGCGGATGCAACCGGCACGATTGGTATGTCGACTACAACCGGCAAGGTCGCACTCGTTAATAACACGACCCTGCTCTCGGGCGCCTGCCCCACCGGCTCACACATTATTGACTTTGTAGGCTACGGCGCTACAGCCAATTGCTTCGAAGGCGCCGCACCAACGGCCACCCTCACCGTTTCCACCGCCGCCCTTCGCGGTTCCAACGGTTGCACCGAAAATGACCAGAACGGTACTGATTTTGCCGCCGGCACCCCTAACCCACGCAATAGCTCCTCGGCTGCCAACCCCTGCGGCCTGCCCGCTGACAGCGACTGCGACGGATTCGCAGATGTGAATGACAACTGTCCGCTCGTCGCCAACCCCGGCCAGGAAAATGCCGACGGCGACTCCGCCGGCGATGCCTGCGACGGCTGCCCCGACGATGCCAACAAACTCACGCCCGGCCTCTGCGGCTGCGGAACGCCTGATACTGACACGGACGGCGACGGTACACCCGACTGCCTCGACCAGTGCCCGATGGATCCTCTCAAGATCGTCCCCGGTGACTGCGGTTGCGGCGAGGCCGACACCGACACCGATGGCGATGGCACGGCGGACTGCGACGAAGGTTGCCCGAACGAACCGCTCAAGAT
>CAZSBF010000141.1:0-9512 GCA_964605185.1 uncultured Planctomycetaceae bacterium | reverse complement strand
AGGTTTGTGCGGCCGTTCGGGGAGATTCGTGCCCAGTTGCACACGGCGATTGCGGCTTATGCGGCGGCGGTGGTGAAGCGCGAGTATCCGGCGGGGGAGCATTGCTTCCAGATGGAGCCGGGCGAGGCGGGGAAGCTGCGGGGGGCCACGGGGGGCTGATCGGTGTTTTTCGCCCGTCGCGACGGTGGATTTGGGGTCTCTAGGGTAGTCGGTGTTTGAGCGACGGTTCGTTGGCTCGGGGGGAGCGACGCCGATATACTAATGGGGAGTTGGGGGTGGTGGCGCAAATCGGCGTTGCTGCCCGATTGTGGAGTGAGGTAAACCCATGTCCAAGCTTGTCGCCGGCAATTCGGCGTGTGTAACCCGCCGGTCTTTGCGGGGATTCACGCTGATTGAGTTGCTGATCGTTATCGCGATTATTGCGTTGTTGATATCGATTCTCCTGCCGGCGCTGAGCGCGGCGCGGGAAGAGGGTCGGCGCGTGATGTGCCTGAACAACATGCGAAGTCTCGGCACTGCGATGGAGCAATATCTCGGCAACGACGAGCAGAATAATCTGCCGTGGACGTATGTTTACAGTTATCACCCTCAGACTTTTCAATTGCGATATTGGCCGGGGGATGAAGTCACGCAAGCCACCCAGGTAGTGACAAGCTATTCATGGGGAGGCGGCCGTGTGACGCTCCGCACCAATCAAACCACGCGATGGGATGTCACGACTACTCCGGCCGAGGTTCGCCCGTTCAATAAGTATCTTGATGAATCCGCCGTCGACTCGAAGGAAGTCAAGCAGCTTTCGTGTCCGGGAGATCGTTCGTCGGAGGTGGTGACGGTCGGAGAAACGTCGAATAATCCGCAGCCCGAATCAGCGAAGACCAGCTTCGAATTGCTGGGCAACAGTTATAGCATCAACTGGTTCTTCATGGAGGAGCCGGACATCGGGCAGTGGAACATCCACGATATGTTCGAGCACGGGAAGCGCGCATTGCAGCTCAATCGCGGGGCGAAGTCTGCCGAATGGGTGGTGTTTTATGAGAATGAAGTGGAGCCGCTTTTCAGCGGTGCCACGCTGGCGGGTGCCGGAGGGCGACTGGGCCCCGGGTGGCATCGACGATTCTCCAACCACACATTTTTGTTCCTCGACGGACATGCCGAATGCCGTTTCTTTGACACGCGCAATGTGAAGGGGCCGGGTTGGCGCATCTGGCGGAAGTGGACCTGGTATGCGGATGGCGGAGTTTAGTACGGAATGAACACCAAAGAAGGCGTGAAGCTGGGGATCGCCATTTCCATTATTGCGGTGGCGATCGGGTTATTCGTTTATCGCACTCGTGCCGCGGCGGACGCGGCGGACGATTCAAAGACGTTCTGGTATTGCACGCAGGCCAACAAGGGGTTTGAGGTTGCCGGCCCGGATTATGACCGCAATGTGCGCACCGGGCGCAAAAACGCAGCGCCCCAACCAGAGGGTACGGTCAGTCGGGCCCGGCTTTCAGACAACTTGGTGACGCAGGCGAAGAGTCCGTATTCGGGCGATTGGACGGGCGTTCCGGCGTCGAAGTGCGGCGACTGCGGGGAGATCTTCGAGCTTAAGACGGATTCGCAAGGCGAAAACCTCTGCCCCAAGTGCAATTGGAACCCTGTGACTCAATCGAAAGGACCGTCGAATCTTGCACCGCCGCCACCGGAAAAGTCCGAGTAACGCGTGATATCGATCGCCCCCACTCACTCAACGATGTTTCCCTTAGAATCCGCCTAGATGCAAACCGAGCGGATCCGAAACTTCTCCATTATCGCCCATATCGACCACGGCAAGAGCACGCTGGCGGATCGCCTGCTGCTGCGCTGCGGGGCCATTACCGAGCGCGAATTCCGCGAGCAGTTTCTCGATGACATGGAACTCGAACGCGAGATGGGCATCACCATCAAGGCGAATCGGGCGTGTCTTGATTATGAGTACACCGGTCCTTCGGAGGCGACGACGGCCGCCGGGTATGCCGCCATGCCACTCGGCGCGTACACCCTGAACCTTATCGATACGCCCGGTCACGTTGACTTTCATTATGAGGTCAGCCGTGCGCTGGCTGCGTGCGAAGGCGTGCTGCTTCTGGTGGATGCGTCGCAAGGCATCGAGGCGCAAACGCTTGCCAATGCTTACAAAGCCGTCGCGGCGAATCTGACCATTATCCCCGTTATCAACAAGATCGATCTTCCATCGGCGAGGCCGGAGGACATTGCGATTGAGTTGGAGAATGTACTTGGCATCCCTGCCGAGCACGCCATCTTTGCCTCCGCCAAGACCGGCATCGGCGTCGACGAAATCCTGCGGGCCATCGTCGAGCGAATTCCTGCTCCTGCGGGAGACCCGGAAAAGCCTCTCAAAGCGCTGATCTACGATGCCAAAGCGGACGTCCATCGTGGCGTCGTCTGCCATATGCGCGTCATCGATGGGGCGCTCCGCCGGGGCGACCGGGTTCGACTCATGGCTGCTGGGCGTATCTACCCCGTGAGTGATGTCGGTGTCTTTGCTCCGAAGCTCACGAGCCGACCGGACCTCGGGACCGGCGAAGTGGGTTACATGTTCGCGGGGATCAAGACGATTCACGACGTACACATTGGCGACACGGTGACGCTGGATGTCAAGCCGTGTGATGAGGCGCTGCCCGGCTATCACCCGCCGCAGCAGATGGTGTTCTGCGATTTTTATCCGGGACCGGGTACCACCAGCGCGCAGTTGCGCGAGGCGATGGAGCAGCTCTGGTTGAATGATTCGTCGTTTAACTTCACGCCGGCGGCCAGCGCGGCGCTGGGGCTTGGATTTCGATGCGGGTTTCTCGGTCTGCTGCACATGAAGATCATTCAGGAGCGGCTGGAGCGCGAGAGCGACGTTGATCTGGTGCAGACGGCGCCGACCGTTGGATTTGAAGTGGTATTCAAGGATGGGGCCGTGCGGATTATTGAGTCGCCGGCGGACCTGCCACCGGGGGATCAGGTCACGGAGATTCGCGAACCGTACATTCAGGCTGAGATCATCGTGCCGAGCCGTTACATCGGAAACGTGATGAAGCTCAGTGAGGAACGGCGCGGCGCGCACAAGCGGACGGATTATCTCTCCACGGATCGCGTGGTGATGGTATACGAATTCCCGCTGGCGGAGGTGATCTATGATTACTTCGACCGGCTTAAGAGCGTGACCAGCGGCTACGCGACGATGGATTACCACCTCATCGGATTCCGAGTGGACGACCTGGTGAAGCTGAACATTCTTGTCAACGGAATGCCGGTGGATGCGCTGTCGGTGATTGTTCACCGGAGCCGGGCGGAATTTCGAGGCCGGCGTCTGATCCTTCGATTGAAGAAGGAGATTTCGCGGCATCTGTTTGAGATACCGATTCAGGCGGCCATCGGGGGGAAGATCATCGCGCGCGAGTCCATCAAGCCGGTGCGCAAGGATGTGACCGCGAAGTGCTATGGCGGCGACGTGAGCCGCAAGCGCAAGCTCCTAGAGAAGCAAAAAGAAGGCAAGAAGCGCATGAAGCAGGTCGGCAATGTCACCATTCCGCAAAGCGCGTTCATGGCCGTGCTGGATTCGTCGGACGAATAACCGGGGCGGTTAGCTCAACACGTCGGACAAGTGCACCTTCGCGAAGATGTCCTTCAAGGCCTTATCCGCATCGCCATAGGCACGGGTCATGGTGGTTTGCACCGTTGGCGGAAGGCCTTTAACCGACTCCGACTTGTTGCCGTTCTCGACCGCGCCGACGCCGGAGAAGATGTCGAATAATGAAATCTCCTCGATAGGGCGATTCAGCTTGAAGCCGCCGTGGGGGCCTCGGTCGGAGTGCAAAACGCCCGCGCCGGCCAACTGGCTGAGTATCTTGGCGGCGTAGGCCTTGGGAAGTTTGTGTCGTGCGGCAATATCGCCGGCGCGGAGGCCGCCGCCTCCCAACGCGGAATCGCGTTGATGTCTGGCGATTTCGTAAAGGGCGAGAAGGGCATAGGTGGCTGTTTTGTTTCGGATCATGAGGTTCCCTGTATGTGGGGGTAGCCGGAGGAGGGGGAGCGGTCTACCCGCGCCGAATCCTAGGATGAATCCGACGCGACGGCTACGAAATATGGGAAATCGTTACGAAGCGGTTACCATTGGGCTGGAACGAGGTTTTTTCCAAGAAATGGCCAAGGCTGAAAAACCGATGCCTGCGTGGTTGCTGGCAATGGGGCGGCAACCGCTCCCGCCCGCCATTCAGGCAGGCGGGGCGACGTACGAACTGGCCAAGCCGTTTAAGCATGATTTCTTTGCGGCGACGGCGATGTATGAGGGGTCGGCCGGCAAGGTGGTTCTGAAGGTCGGGCGTTGCACGAGCCTGGCGGGGCTGCCGATGACGTGGTTGGGTCGGCGGATGATGCGTCACGAGGCGCGGCTGTATGACCTGTCGCAGGGGATTACCGGGATTCCGCGCGTCGTTGGATTCGTGGGCTCGACGGGCTTTGTGCATGAATACATAGAGGGGCGTCAGCTTGCACGGGATGATCGTCCGCCGGATGGTTTTTTCGAGGCGCTGTCGCAAACGCTGGATGCGTTGCATGCGCGGGACATTGCCTACGTCGATCTGGAGAAGCCGGAGAATATTCTGCTCGGAACGGATGGTCGGCCGTACCTGATTGATTTTCAGATCTCGTGGCACGCGGCGCATCGGTGGTGGGGGCGTTCGTGGCTGGCGCGACGGCTGCTCAAGGTGCTGCAGGGCTCGGACCGCTATCATCTGCTCAAGCATTGGCGGAAGCTGCGGCCCGATCAGTTGTCGGGCGAGCGGTTGGCCGAGGCGATGCAGGTTCCATTCTGGATTCGATGGCACCGGGCGGTGTTTCGGCCGATCACGCTGATGCGCCGGCAGGTTTTGGTGTGGATGGGCGTGCGCTCGTCCGTGAAGGTGCGCTCGCCGGGGTGACCCCGTGGAGGAGTTGAGGCAATGACGTTAACCAGCACGCAACGCGATGTTGTGGATTCGTTTCGCTCGGCGATAGAGGAGTCGCTCAAGGGGGATGCCCGGTTCGCGGGCTGCGAGCGTGTGGATCGCTCGGACGGGGCCATGCTGGCGACACGCTTTGTGAGCGTGGAGAACCCACAGGTGTGGTTTGAGATCGCCGTGCGACCGGGGATTCCGCAGGTGCGCGTCGGCGTGATGACGGATGATCGCTGGAAGAGCGAGGACTTCGAGGAGAAGATCGAGGAATCCGGCGACACGATGGGCGAGTTTGTTGAGATGGGCTTCGATGAGGCCGATCTGACTTGGAAGGATCCGATCGTGGAGCACTTCCGCGAGGACATGAAGTACTTTTATTTTTCGACATCGCTGGATTTGGCGTCCGTTGATGAACTGGCAACGCCGGTAACTCGGAAGAAAATCCGACAGATGCTCGATGGTTATTTTCACGCGTTCGGGCCGTTCCTGAAATAATTTGCAGGGCGCACCATGCATACGGGTCGCGATGTCTTGCACGCCATTGGCTGCACCTCGATCGTGCCGCTTCGTCGCGTGGTGCCTTCGGACTGCGCCACCATTGTTGTTAAACTGGAGTGGGAGAATCCGACCGGCAGCATGAAGGATCGTGTCGCATTGGCGATGATTGAGTGCGCCGAGCGTGATGGCCGATTGAAGCCGGGGGATACGGTTGTTGAATACACCGGGGGAAGCACGGGGACCTCGCTGGCATTGGTTTGTGCGGCGAAGGGGTATCGGCTGCGCATTGTGTCCTCCGACGCGTTTAGTCAGGAGAAGCTGGATCACATGGTGGCGCTTGGCGCGGAGCTGACGCTCGTGCCGAGCGAAGGCGGGAAGTTCACCAAGAAGCTGTTTCTCGACATGATCGAGACGGCGCGGGGAATGGCGCGAGAACCGAACACGTACTGGACGAATCAACTGGAGAATCGTGACAGCCCGTCGGGTTATTTTGGCCTGGCGGAGGAGATTTGGAAGCAGACGGAGGGCTGGGTGGATGCGTTTGTGCAGAGCGTGGGCACGGCGGCGTCGTCGCATGGAGTGGCGACGGGTTTGAAACGACACAAACCGGGTGTGCGCGTGATTGCCGTGGAGCCTGGCGAATCGCCGGTGCTGTCGGGCGGCGCGCCGGGGGCGCACCAGATCGAGGGAATCGGCATTGGCTACACGCCGCCGTTGTGGAATGCTGGGTTGGTGGATGGTGTGGAGGCGGTGGCGACCGAGGATGCCAAGGAGATGGCACGGCGGCTGGCGCGGGAGGAAGGGATTTGCGCGGGCACATCGTCCGGGGCGAATGTGATCGCGGCGATTCGGGAAGGGCAACGGCTCGGGCCGGGGGCTTGCGTCGTGACGCTGATGATTGACTCGGGGTTGAAGTATCTGAGTACGGATGTGTATCGCCGGTCGTGAAGTTTCTCAGATTGTTCCGGCGACCTGGCGGAAGTGGTAGCCGGTGATGGCCAGCGTCATCGCCTCGCTGAAGGCGCGGGGGTGGGTGGCGAGGGCGCGGGTCATGAACTTCCAGTATTCAAACCGGCCGCGCGTGCGCACGCCGAGGGTCCAGAGAGAGTGGAAGAATGCGCGGATGTCCGTTGCGGACAAACGCACCTTGGGGCCGGATGGTTTGTAGGTTTGGAGAAAGGTCAGTACGCGCTTGTAGTAGTCGCGCGGGGAGTAGATGCGTTTCACCAGATCGCGGTAGCCTTCGATCAGCGTTTCGCGGTCGAGCTTGGGGATGAAGTTCAAGACGGCGTCGAGGTTGTTGCCGGTGCTGTGGGCAAGAAGGCGGCCCTCCTTGCGAAGGCGCTCGAAGAGGCGCGTTTCGGGCAGGGCGGTGAGCAGGCCGACCATGGCGGTGACGATGCCGCTTTCCTCGATGAAGCGTCGCTGGCGTTCGAAAATGTTGGAGGTGTCGTTGTCGAAGCCGACTATGAAGCCGCCCATGACCTCCATGCCGGCGTTGTGGATCTTGCGCACGGAGGCGGCCATGTCGCGCGAGGAGTTTTGCACCTTGGCGCATTCGGCGAGGCTCTCATAGGAGGGGCTTTCGATTCCGACGAAGACCTTCTTGAAGCCGGCGCGGACCATGAGGTCGAGCAGTTCGGCGTCGTCGGCGAGATTCAGCGAGGCCTCGGTCAGGAATGACGGCGCGCTCTTTCGCCCGCGTCGCCAGGCGATCAGCTCGCGCAGGAAGGCCTTCACCTTGACCTTGTTGCCGATGAAGTTGTCATCCACGATGAAGATGGATTCATCCCAGCCGGTGGCGTGAACGGCTTCCAATTCGGCGATCATCTGCGGCGGCGTCTTCACGCGCGGCACGCGGCCGTTCATGACGATGATGTCGCAGAATTCGCAGTTGAAGGGGCAGCCGCGGGAGAATTGCAGCGGCATGGTGGCGTAATGTCGAGGTTGGAGCAGATCCCATCGGGGGATCGGCGTGCGCGTGATATCGGGGCGCGACGCGGCGCGATAGGACGGCTTCACCTCGCCGCGTGCCATGTCGCTCGCCAGTTCGGCCATCACCTCTTCCGCTTCGCCGAGGACGACATGTTTGATCTCCGGGAATCGATCGCGGCCGGTGGTGAAGAGGGGGCCGCCGGCGATGACTTGCGTCTTGCGGGCGATGCAGCGGGCGACGACCTCGCGAGCGGAATCGGATTGAACGATCATCGCGGAGAGGAGGACGTAGTCGGCCCAGTCGATGTCGGCGTCGGTGAGGGCGCGGACGTTGAGGTCGACGAGGCGCTGGTTCCACGATCGCGGCAGTAAGGCGGCGATGGTGAGCAGGCCGAGGGGCGGGTAGGCGGACTTGCGGGCAACGAAGGGGAGGACGTGGGCGAAACTCCAGAACGTGGGCGGGTTGGCGGGCCAGACGAGAAGGATGTTCATGAAGGGAACTCCGTGATAACCAGACTTGTCAATCCGAAGATAGTATAGGAGCTTGCACAGAATGCTAGCAATGGGGGATTTAGGGCCCGCGGTGAGCCTGTGCGTGGCGACGATAGGATTCGCCGACCGGTTCGACGTGAATGAGTACGTCGAGGACGGACGGGTTGGCGCGCCGAATGGCGTCTTTCACGTCATGGGCGATGTCGTGGGCGGCGCGGACGGTCAGCTCCGGATCGACCTCCAGATGAAGGTCAACCAGAAAGGCCATGCCACTTTTTCGGCAGAAGATTTTTTCGACACCGCGGACGCCGTCGACTTTGACGGCAGCCGATCGGACGGTGTCGTCGAGGCCTGTTTGACGCACGTCCATTAACTCCGCGAGTGGGCTGCGTATCAGCAGCACGGCGTTCACCAGGATGACGCCGGACGCAAAGAGCGCGGCCCAATCATCTGCGGGCTCGTAACCCTTGCCGCCGATCAGCGCGATGGCGATACCGATGGCAGCTGCAGCGGAAGTAAATGCATCGCTGCGATGGTGCCATGCATCCAAAAGCACGGCACCGCTCTGGATCGACTTGCCGACGCGCTGAACGCGTCGGAACATCATCTCTTTGACGGCGATGACGCCAAGCAGCACCCAAAGCGTGTATGCGGCGGGCAGATGGTGTGGCGTGATGATCTCGCGAACAGCCTCGATGGCGATTCCGACGCCGGCGCCGATGAGCGCGAGCGCCACGACCACGCCAGCTAGCGGCTCAGCCTTTCCGTGGCCATATGGATGGTTTTCGTCAGCGGGGGTGGAAGCGATGCGCAGCCCGCTCCAGACGACAAGCGACGAGAGTATGTCGGCCGAGGACTCGACTGCGTCGGCAATTAGGGCGTAGGAATTTCCTACGACGCCCGTTACGAGCTTGACCATCGCGAGAGTCGCATTGACCACGACGCCAATAATGCTGGCACGTTGTCCCTGTCGCGTCTGGGATTCGAGGTTTGACAGGTTGGGATTCATCGTAGTCGGGTGAATTCGAAGGAGTCGACTAGGGAGGCCCGTAGAGGAAGTTGGTATGGTTCACGCCGTGGCAGGTGAGCGTGCAACTGCCGGTGAAGAGGCCGGTGTCTACGTAGAAGCGCTGGCCGCCGACGATGGAGAGGTCGAAGTTGATGAGGTGGTCGTGGTTGGCCTTCCCGCCGGGGACGCCGTGGGAGGCGTGGCAGGCGCTGCAGGGGGTGCGGGCCTGGACGACGTGGCGATTGTGCAGGTTGAAGCTTTGATCGCCGAGGATGCTGGTGCGATCGTGGCACTTGTAGCAGAGGGCGTAGGACTGCGGCGATTCGATGGTGAAGTCGGCCGTGTCGTACCGCGATGACAACAGGAAATCGAAGCGTGAGCCATGCGGACCGTTGGCGGAGCCGCCGCCGAGTTGGCGGGCGTCGGGGTTGTTGTGGCAATCCTGGCAGCCGATGAATGGGCGCGTGCGAACTTCGGGGAGGAGGCTCGGCGTTTCGTTGTTGATGAACGTCGGGTACGTGACCGGGTGCGCCGAGGCCGTGGTCGGGAGGAGTTGCCGCCGGATGTTTCCGTAGGTATCGATCTGCCGGTTGATGCGCGGGCGAACGGTGACC
>CAZSBF010000140.1:0-9701 GCA_964605185.1 uncultured Planctomycetaceae bacterium | reverse complement strand
ATTAAGGCCCCCTAACCTCCTCTGAGGGCACGTGTCTAGCCCTTTCGTGAGCCTTGTGCGAGGCCGCTACCGTGGGGTCGGCAGCCCACGGCAAACGCCATGCCACGTTTGATCCGTCTGCAGGAGAAGTCCATGTCCGCTCGTCGCTTTACCCTTCCCGCCGCCCTGGCTTTGGCATTCGCCGCCATGCTTTCGGCGGGCACCGGCAGCGCGTCCGCCGATGATTGTGGACGCGGCCCGCGCTATTACCGCAGCAGCTACGCATTCCGCTCGGGCGGTTACTGTGCTCCGCCGCCTGCGTACTACTATCGCTCATATTCCCGCGGCTATTGTGCACCCGCGCCCTACTATGGCGGCGGATTCGGCATCTCGTTCGGCTACAGCCGCGGCGGATATGACCGCGATTGCTACCGCCCGCGGTACTACTCCTATCGCGGCTGCCGGTAGGCACTCGATTTCAGTCAACATTGGCGAGCCAGACTTTGTCGGCCGGGCGCGATCCAGCGCCCGGCCTTTTCTTTGTTGACGCCGCGGCGACCTGCTTATGCGACCGAAGCTTGCTATCATTCGGGACGAACCAACCCGGAGCACATTCCATGGCAAGCCAAATGTCCATCGCGGCACTGGATCATGAGTTGAATCAACGAATCCTCAAAGGGGATATTCTCGGCGCGTTTGAGGATTACTACGCGGACGAAGTGGAAATGCGCGAGAACGCCGAACCGCCGTGCAAAGGGAAGACGGCCAATCGGGAGCGAGAGAAGGCGTTTGTCGATTCCGTCGCGACCATTCACGCGTTTGAGCTGGTGGGGAGCGGCACGGGCGATGGCGTAACGTATTCCGAATGGATGATGGACATCACCTATAAGAACGGAACGCGGGCAGCATCGCACCAGGTTAGCGCTCGGCGGTGGAAGAATGACAAGGTTGTGAGCGAGCGGTTCTACTACAACAAGCACTGAAGCACCGGCACTTCGGGAGCCAAGGCCATGGCAAAATCGGAAGCGTGGCACGACGTGGGGGCGGCGGCGGAGTTGGCGACACGGCAGCTCCAGCAGATCACGATCGGCTCCACCAAGATCGCGCTGGCTTGCCGCAATGGTGCATTTTCGGCAATCTCGGGCGTTTGCAACCATGTGGCCGGTCCGCTCGGGAATGGGCGCATCGACGGCGACTATGTCGTCTGCCCGTGGCACAACTGGAAGTTTCATTGCCAGACCGGGCTTGGCGAACCGGGATTTGAAGAAGACGCCGTGCCGACCTACGCCGTGAAGGTCGAGAACGGCCGCGTGTTGGTGAACAGCGATCCGCAGTCGCCGCGTACTCGCAAGAAGCACGATCCGCATCCCCTTTCGAGACCGGTCGCGCGTGCGGATGGGCCGATTCGAGTTGTGGGAATCTCCACGACCGTCATGGACGCTGCGAACCCGCGGTACTCGACATCCGATGCGTTGCTTGACTACGCGATTGAACAGGCCTCTGCACACCAAGGCGCGGAGACGCGAATTGTTCGCCTGAACGATCTGAAGTTTCGCGCCTGCGAAGGTTACTACTCGAAAAGCTCCCATGCCTGCACCTGGCCGTGCAGTATCACGCAGATGGACCCGACGGATGAGTTGGACCGCGTGTACGAAGCGATCGTGCATTGGGCGGACGTCATTCTCGTGGCAACGCCCATTCGCTGGGGCAGCGCCAGCTCGTTGTATTACAAGATGATCGAACGGATGAACTGCATTCAGAATCAAATCACCATCTCAAACAAGGTGCTGATGCATAACAAGGTCGCGGCGTTCATCATCACCGGCGGGCAGGACAACGTGCAGGCCGTCGCGGGGCAGATGCTTGGCTTTTTCGCGGAACTCGGCTGCCATCTTCCGCCGTTCCCGTACATCGCGCATTCTCGCGGATGGTCTGCCGAGGATATGGAACGCAACATTGAGTATGTCGCGAAGAGCAAAGAGCTGCGTGAGGGCGCGGCGGATCTCGTATGCCGGGCCATCAGCGTCGCGAAGAGGCTCCTCGCATCGGCATCGACCGAACCGCGCACGACGCGCGGCGGGCGCAAGGCGCATCAACTCGACGTGAGGTCGCAGATCTGACGATTGAGCGCGCTCACGCCTCCCCTCTTACGATATAAATCGACAAAGTCAAATCGTTTTTCAGGGCCCGGACCGGGCGCAATTCATCAAAAAAGCCGCAAGATTCTTAGAGATTCGCCCCCCGATTGGGTATGTCTTAGTGGATCGCACCCCGGGCAACCTCGCAGCCCGCGGGTACGAGAAGGCAGACGCAATCATGGCACGAACCAACGAAACGACGACCCGGGCAGTAGGCATCCTGAACTGCTTCCACTTTGTGTGCGGCATCGACGGAACCCTGCGAATCGTGGCCCTCGGCAGCGACGTTCGAACGACCGATATGGCCGCCCTGATCGTCTGCCTGAATCAGCCCGGCGTTTTTGACGGTCTGTCTGAGATCGTCCTGGATCTGGACGGCGTCCGGTCGATCGATGAGCAATGCACGCTGGTGCTGGCTCAGTTGATGCACCTTTCACGGCTCTGCGGTGGTCGACTTCGCATCACCGGTATTCATGAGCAGGTGGCCGCCGTGCTGTGGGTCTTTCGACGCAACCACGAGTTGATGTCGCTGGTTCAACGACGAACGGCCCTTTCCGCTTAACCCCGCTCCCCCATCTCCCCAATGTTGTTTTGAGTTGTTTGCAGAGATTCCGCGCAGTTGCGAATTGCGCCGGGCCGGACCCAGTCCGCGCCTTGAAAAAGACGAACGCCAAACTGGAGAACAAACATGAACGCGATGAAGATGACAAACGGTACGACGACGACTCGAACGATGGCCGCACTGTTCCTGTTGGCCATATCCTCTTTTGCCACCGCTCAGGAAATCAAATTCGCCAAGCACGAGGCTCCGAGGGCTCGCGTGTTACGTGAAGACAAGATTCGTGAACGCCTGAATCGCGGCGAGGAGCGCGTGCAGGTGCTCGTCAATCTCGCCCAGGGCGATGCGAATCAGGCCGTCCCGACACTTGCCAGCGTCGATCAGAAGGCGGCGCGCAAGGAACTGGTGAAGGCCAAGACCGAGCGCGTACTTTCAAGAATGGCCGGCGAACACGTGCGCGTTCGCCGATCGTTTGAAATGCAGGCGACGATCTGGGCCGAAGTGACAGCCAGCGGACTGGCCGCGCTGCAGGCCGACCCGGACGTGCAGAGCATCGAGTCCGTCGAACGAATGGAATTACTGGATGTGCAAGGCGGCACGCTCATGAACGCACTTTCGACGCGGCCGCAGTTTGGCGGCGCGGGCGTGGCCATCGCCATCGTCGATAGCGGCGTTGACTATCGCCACCCGCAACTGGGCGGCGGCGGCTTCCCGAATGCAAAGGTCATCGGCGGAACGGACACGGCAGACAATGACAACGATCCGCTCCCGGCGGCCGAAGCGCATGGCACGAGCTGCGCCGGCATCGCAGCGGGCGACATCGCAACCGTTGGCGACTACAACGGTGGCATCGCTCCTGATTCGAAGATCTATGCGATCAAGGTTGAAGGCGCGGATGGCGTGATCACCGACGCCGCGCTCGTGGCCGCGTGGGATTGGTGCGTCGCTCATCAGAACGATGACTCGAACAACCCGATCATGATCATCAGCATGAGCATCGGCGGCGGGCAGGAATTCTCGGCGTGTGACAATCAGATGCCAGCCTTTGCTCAGGCGGCTCGCAACGCAACAGCCTCGGGCATCACGATCTTTGTGGCATCCGGCAACAACGGCTTTTCCGATTCGATGGCAGGTCCCGCGTGCCTTACCGACGTGATTTCAGTCGGCGCAGTCTATGACGCGAACGTCGGATTCCACGGCTATTCAAACTGCACCGACAACAGCACGGCGACGGATCAGGTTACGTGCTATTCGAATACGGCGTCGTTCCTGACACTCCTGGCTCCTTCGCATGACGCCTATACCACGGACATTGTCGGTGCAAGCGGCTACGCGACGGGCGACTTCTCCACCGATTTCGGCGGCACTTCGGCCGCGACGCCTTACGCCGCCGGAGCGGGCGCTGCCTTGCAGTCAGCCGCGAAGCAGCAGCTCGGTCGCTTCCTCTCGCCGTCGGAGGTTCGACAATTGCTCGTTGGCACCGGTGAGTCCGTGACCGATCCGAAGGCGGGCATTGCGAAGCCGCGAATCAACCTCGGCCAGGCGATAGCATCGATCGGCACGACGCCCGCACCGGCCCCGACGCCGAATCCGACTCCCAGCCCGACTCCGACGCCGGTTGGTGGCGATGACACTGCCGAACCGAATGACACAATGGAACAGGCTGTGTACCTCGCGCCGGGCACCTATGCCCTGCAGGGGAATAACAACGACTACTTTTATCTTGAGACGGGACATGGCACGCTATCGGTCACGATTCAGGGACCGCAGGGCGACCTTGACCTCGGCGTGAACTATGCCTCGGAGAATGCCCGAACCCTGACGACGTCGGAGCGAGAGGATTCAAATGAGACCGTGATCGTCAATGTCTCCGCCGGCGAGCATGTGATTCTCGTCGCACCGTATGACGGATTGACAAGCGGCTACACACTGTCGATCGACTTTACGCCGTCGCTTGACGACATTCCGGCGTGCGACGGATCGATGTGCGGCACCTGCCCGCCGCTGCTCGCGGTCGGCATGGTGATGGGCCTGAGCGGCATGGGCGTGAACGTGACTCGCCGCCGCCGCACGATGCGATGATGCGATCGTCATAACACTATGGTATTACAAAGCCGGCCAGTCCCTGGGTGATCTGCTGCAGCACGATGGTTTCGAGCTGGCTTGCAGCATCATCCACGGCCTGGCTGGCTGCCGTTTGGATGGCATCCTCGGCCGACATCTTGACCACCCCGAGAAGTGTTTCGCCCAGGGTTCCGCAACCGGAAACCAATAGCACGATCGCCATCATAAAGAGTGGTGTTATTCCGAGTGTGCGTTTCATGTGAGTCTCTCCAGTCAAATTGACCGCATTGACGCGGTGTAATTGGGTCGTCGCAGTCCCATTCGCAGAAACGGCCCTGCGCGCAGTTGGGGTGATTAAGCTGCGGAGGGCACTTCGCAACGTAGTCAAGAGTAGACGCGATGAATCGTCGTTTGATCCGCATTTCGCGGGATCGCCCAAGCGGAAGCGGGCAGTGCGGCGTAAACGGCCAAACGCCAGTGCAACGCCTATGATTCCGGCAGGAAGTGTTGGCTTAACCACAAGACTAGGAGGTTGGCCACATGGACGCACAAAAAGTCTACGCCGAACCGCAACGAGGTCACGTCTCACTGGGTCGGTCGCTCCGGGCAATCCTTTTCATCGTGCCCGTCGCGCTACTTGCCGCCGCTCTTTTCGCGAGACTGGGGCGCGAAACCGACACACTCAAATTGGTCGGAGTGGGAATCGAATTCGCATTTGCGACGATCTGGGGAATCGTCGTCTCCGGAATCCGCATCGCCGCGCAGTGGGAAAAAGGCGTCGTGCTCCGGCTGGGCAAGTTTCAGTCGCTTAAGGGGCCGGGCATCATGTATATCACGCCCTTTATCGACACCGTGCGATTCGTCGATCTGCGACTGTTGACGTTGAATATCCCCAGTCAGCAGGTCATTACCAAAGACAATGTGCCAGCCGCAATTGACGGCGTTCTGTTCTTCCTTGTGGTCGATGCGGAAAAGGCCGTCATCCTTATTCAAGATTTTGCGTTCGCCATCGCCCAATACGCCCAAGCCACGCTTCGCGACGTCGTTGGCGGGCTTTCACTCGATGAGCTCCTTTCAGAACGAGAGCAGATTCAGAAGCGAATCGCCGAGATCGTAGAGGGCCACGTCCGCGACTGGGGATTGCACCTCGACTCCATCCGGCTACAGGACATTGAGATGCCGGAAGATCTCAAGCGAATTATGTCACGACAGGCCTCCGCCGAGCGAGAAAAACGTGCGACCATCACAAAGGCCGAAGGCGACAAGATCGCCGCAACGAATCTGGCGGCCGCCGCCGTGATCATGGAGCGAACACCGGGGGCGATGAGATTGCGAACACTTCAGACTATTGACAGCCTCGGAGCTGGACCTGCGAACACGGTGGTCATGTTCCCAATGGAACTCACCGACGGCGTGAACCAGATCGTCAGTTCGGTGCTTGATCGCAAAGATCCGTTGTTGGCGTAGAGGCTGTTTCAAAACCTGTCTTGAAACAGCCTGTAACATAATGCAATGTCCGGCCTCTTTGATGGAACTTCGCTTGAACGCCCCGTGACCTGTGATCGATGTGGTTGCGCGCGCTCCGAATGCAAATGTCCACGCGGTTCGACTGGTAGCGTCTTACTGCCGTCGGAGCAGCAGGCACGAGTCCGTCGCGAGCGCCGCGCAGGCGGCAAGATGGTCACCATTATCTCCGGACTCGATCAGCGGTCGACGGACCTCTCGGCCATGCTCAAGCTGTTCAGAACAAAATTGGGCACCGGCGGAACTGTGCGCGAGGGTCAAATCGAACTTCAGGGCGACCATCGAGACAAGCTGGTTGAATCGCTCCGGGCCATGGGGTATCCGGCCAAGCCATCGGGCGGGTGAACAGGCTTCGGCACAAGAGAGGCAATACTGAGGTGGTTGATCATTGCGCCGAGCGCACGGCCCAGCGAAACTTTGCGGATGTGCTCCGTGGATTTGAATGCCGCTCGGCCGGGCTGGGGCGAACTGGTTCCTCCGATACCTGCGCATACACACCGTTTCGCAAGCCTTCACTCAGGGCATCGTTCACGCGTCGATCTTCGCCGCTGTGAAAGGTCAGGATTCCCAACCGGCCACCGCCGGGTCGCAGGCAAAAAGGGGCGACACGCAGCAACTGTTCGAGACCGTGTAGTTCATCGTTCACGAGGATCCGCAGGGTCTGAAAAGTGCGGGCTGCGGGATGCAGTCCTGATTCTCCTTCGGCAACTGCAGCACGCCAAGTGCGGCGAGTCCAACCCTTCGCTTTCAACACGACGTCTACCAGATCGCCTGTTTGGGTGATGGCCTGTTCGGATCGGCGTCGGACGATGGCGCTCGCCACTTGCTGGTGCTCCGGCTCGTCCGCGAAGTCGCGAAGGGCCTCGGAGAGCGCATCGAGCGAAATCGTGCGAATGATGCCGGCCGCTGTCATCGGGAGGCGCAGGTCCATCCGCATGTCGAGCGGCCCGTCGTGTTTGTATGAGAAACCTCGTGCCGGGTTGTCGATCTGCATGCTGCTGAGGCCCAGATCAGCGAAGATGATGTCCACGCACGCGAGTCCTTCCGCGGCCAGGATTTTTGGCAGCCCGGCAAAATGGCTGTGGTGCAGGTGCAGACGGGGCGGGGCGACAGCCTGTGAAAGCCGGCGACTGGTTTCCTGCATTTGAACCCCGTCGAGGTCTGTTCCGATCAGAATTCCATTTGGCGTCGTGTGGTTGAGAAATGCAAGCGAATGGCCGCCGTAACCCAACGTGAGGTCGGCGACGGTCTCACCCGGAACGGGCCGGAGTGCAGCCATTACCTCGTCGACCATGATCGGTACATGCGTTCCGGCCGGGGTGCGGCCCTGAGCGCGGACATGTGCCTCGATGTCGGGGTACTTCTCGAGATCCCGTTCTTTATATCGCTCGTCAAACCGCCGAGGGTGCGTGCCCGAATAGCGCGGACGCCGGCGGCGCGGCGCAGAGCCTGAACCATGATCCGAGGCATCGGCGTTCATCCCGGGATCATAATTGATCTTGGCGGATAGGAATGGCAGGAGTCGGCCGCAACTGATAGTCGTGGATGGCGGCACCGGCCATGGTGTTAATGCCAAGGTCATCTCGAGCATTTCTAACTGGCCGCACTCAGGTAAAGCCTTTGTAGCCGTGAAGTACGTTCTAATGCGGATCGTTTCGTGCGATCAATATTCCGCGTTAAGCGAAATCTCCGATTGGTTTCGTGACACGCTAAGCCGCTGATTGGCGCACAAATGCCGGACGCGTTGGCAACACATTCACTGTGGGGTGAATCGGAATCTCTACTGCACGAACACCACGACACGACGCTAAGCGCGAATCTGAGATAATTCTTCGCGTTCAAGGCAGTCCATCACGGTCGGCGTGTCAAAGCGCATGGCAAAGCCGACGCGATGGCAGTCAGAATTTAGATCCTGAAATTCAGTGCGGACGACTGTGCCATATCTCAAGGGTGGCGCCTGATCCACTGATTTCTTGGGGTGTCCCGAATTGGAGAGTCGGATTTCATAGCGCCTTGCCGCGGCTATCGCGACCTACGCCGGTGGGTGCGAGTGGCAAATGGCGGGACGGACGTTGTAGTCGTCACAATCCTACACTCAAGATGCGGGTAAACTGCATAGGTGTCGAAGACGGTCAGACGCTGAGTCGCTGTTCATGCTTGCTCGTGTTGGGGAATCAAACATCCAGTATCTCCTCATTTCCTCAAGGCATTTGCGATATTCTTGGAGCTCAGCCATTTGATGACAACCGAAGCCGACTCGCGCCGTATTGCATGCGGGCAATGCCCACCAGGTCAGCCGGCGAGCACAGCCGACACGAACAGCGGCACATCGTCAATGTCGACTCCGCCGCTGCCGTTCATGTCATTTGCACAATACGCCTGACTGGGCGGGCCGCCCTGCAGGATCTCTGAGACGAATAAGTCAATGTCCATGCCATTTACGAGAGTGTCGCCGTTACCGTCGCCGCTGCCGGAGGCGAAGACCGTGAGCGTGGCGACGGGTGACGTAGTGTTGCCTCCGGGGTTGGTAATGACGCAGTCGTATGAGTCCGCATCGGTGGCGGCGGCATCGGATATCGTAAGGGTGAGCGTGGTCGCGCCGACGACGGTCGAGCCGGAGCCTGTAGCGCCGTCGGACAGCGTGGCGGTGTTTTTTCGCCACTGATAGGACAGCGGCGCGGCACCGCTCGCGCCGACAGTGAATGTCGCGGTGCCTCCACCTGCGCACGCGGAAGCATCGTTAGGCGGATCAGACACGATGGGCGGTGACGATGCAGATGTCGCAATAAGCACGTTGATCGTGTCGCCGCTAGTTGGTCCGACCGCGGAGATTACCAGTTGCCCCACATCTGCAGGAAGCGACATGAGCAGGATGTCGGTGTTGTTTTCGTTTTGCCCCGCGACCAAGGTCGGGACGAAATCTCCACTGCCGGTGTTCAGGGTGACATCGTCGTTGAACGGGATGCCGAAGTCGGCCCAGACGTGGTCGAACGAACCGATTTGTTCGAGCGCCGTCAGCGGGATCGGATTCCCGAGCGTATCGAGCGCTACGAGCCGATACCCAGGAAGAGTGGACGTCCCGTGCCCGAAGTTGCCAATACCCAGGATCACGCCGCTGGTAATCGGAACCTTCGTGAAGTCGATTGTAAAGGTCCACACCTGCAGCGGAGTGTTTCCGACTGCCACCGACGGCGCATTCACGGGCGCAAACGGCACGTTCTCGAACCGGATCGGGAAGGGCGTCGTTGCGCTCGTGCCGTTCTCCGACGCCGAAGCGGTCACTGTCCCAATTCCCGGATCGGTCGCAGCGGCGGACTGCGGCCCGGTCGATGTCCACGGCACCCAGTTGTAAACCTGCGCACTCGCCAATGGAGCGCCCGCCCCCAAGACCACCCCCAACCCGACCCCAAACAGTGAGATCACTCTGCGGCAGGTAA
>CAZSBF010000139.1:0-9798 GCA_964605185.1 uncultured Planctomycetaceae bacterium | reverse complement strand
GCGGTTCTGCGCGACGGGGTCGCCAATGTAGCGCGACATGCCGAAGTACATCCGGGTGAGCCGCTCGCGGTCGTAGCGGTGCACGGGCAGGCCGCGCATGTACCCGAAGCCGTAGCGATCGGTGATGTCCCGGCGCAGCAGGGCGATCTTGCCCGCGAGGTCGTGCAGGGGGAAATTGTCCTTGCGGATGTCGATGATCGCGACGCCCTGGTCGATGGTGTGCTGGACGGCGTCTTCCAGTTCCTTCACGTCGCCGTCGGTCAGGTAGTGGATCCAGTCGCGGTTCTTTTCCATTTCTGCCGGGCGCCAGGCCATGGGGCCGCCCACGGGGCCGGGGGGCACATGAGCCATTCGCATAGCCGCGACACAATGATGGCCACCGCGACGATGAGCTGCCCGTCGACCGTCCAGCGCAGTCGCACCAGCGGAATAAACGCGAGGCCGACGAACAGTTCCGTGAGGTACAAGCCAATGAACAGTCGCCGCAAGCCGGTGTTGCGCGGCAGTAACACAATCGCCATCAGCCCGATCGGCACCAGATACGTCGGGTTGATCCACGGCTTGAGGGTGACTTGCAGAATGATGAGCCAGGCGAGCAGTGTGACGGCGGTGCCGAGCCATGCGATTTTGTAGAACCGCTTGGTGCGGTCTGACCGTGTGCCGCGTCGCGCGGATGAGCGCAGTTGAAAGGCGACCGACGCGAACATCAACAGCACAAGCGTCGGGGCGGATTTGTGTAGCGTGGAGCTGTGATAAGTCGCGAGCTTTCGCCAGAGGTTCGCGACGACATCGCCGGGGTGGTCGGCGGCCCATGCGCTGCCCGCGCGCGTAAGTTGCCGATCGGCTTCGATCTCTGAACGACCCTCGGCGCGGAGGCGGTCGAACACGCCATAGTCGGCGCGGCCAAGGCCGGGGTCGGCGGCGTAGTCCGGGTTGTGGCCGAGGTAGAAGTTGAGACCGCCGGTGGTGGAGAGAGTAAAGGCTCCGACCTCACGCGCGTTGCGCATACCCCAGAGGGTGAGGCACAACGCGGTGGGCAAAACGAGCGAAACGCATTGGGTGAGGCGGCGTTTCCACGGAGCGGACTGGAGCAGAACTTCGACGAGGAATGGGAGGACGAGGATTGCAGCATTGGCCCGGGTGAGCGACGCGATGGCAAGGAGGATGCCGATGGCCAGCGCATTCGTCCTGCGAACGAAAAGCAAGACGACGAGCGAAAGGATGAAGATTAGCAGCGGCTCGGTGAGGCAAAGCGTCTGTAGATAGATGAACGGCCCATACAGCGCCGACGATAGGCCGGCCATCGCGCCCGCGACCGGCCCCGCGACGCGCCACGCAGTCAATGCGAGGATCAGCGTGGTGGCGAACGAAAGCACCGTCTGCATCGTGAGTACACCGGCTTCGAGACGCGCGTCACCGGTCACGCGATGCACGCCCGCAACGAGCATGGGAAAGACGGGCATCCGTTTGGCGCGGTCGCCGGTCGGCAGGTTCAGCGCGCCCGTGGTCGAAAGATTTCGGCCAAGCGCAATGTATTCCGCCGCGTCTTGTGTCACGCGATTGGGCCTAGTGGTATCAAGACTCCAATACCACGTGGTACCGTGTGTGATGCACCCCACGAGCAACACCGCAACAAACCAAGTTGGCTTCGAAGTGTGTGCGGCGTATTCGATGATTGGCCGCGTGGTCATTCGGGCATCTTACGGAGTCAGTCGAGCGGATGAAACGCCCTCGCCTATAATGCGAACTCAGAAAAAGGAAGGACCGACCAACCGCATGAGCGAACGAATCACCATCCGCGTGGGGCATTCGCCCGACCCAGACGATGCCTTCATGTTCTATGCCCTCGCGCTGGAAAAAATCGACACCGGGCCGTATCACTTTGTGCATGAAATGGCCGACATCGAATCGCTGAACCGCCGCGCCGAGTCGGGCGAATTGGAAGTCTCGGCCATCTCGATTCACTCGTACCCCTATGTGAAGGATAAGTACGCCCTGCTGGCTTGCGGGTGCAGCATGGGCGACGGCTATGGGCCGATGGTGATTGCGTCGCGCGGCCGACCGATGCAGAGTCTGCTCGGGGAGACGATTGCGATTCCGGGAGAGCGGACGACGGCGTACCTCGCGTTGCGGTTGGCGCTGAACGACATGTACTTCATTCCCGAGGTGATGAACTTCGACGATATCCCGCAGGCCGTTGCCGATGGAAAGGTCGATGCGGGGCTGATTATTCACGAGGCACAGCTCACCTATCAGAAGATGGGACTGTTCAAGGTGATGGATGTGGCGGAGTGGTGGGGCGAGCATACGGGGCTGCCGTTGCCTCTGGGCGGCAATGTCATTCGTCGTGACCTGGGGGCGGCGCGAATGAAGGAAGTGGCGGGACTGCTCAAGGCGTCGATTCAATACGGCCTCGACCATCGCGAAGACGCTGTGAAATACTCCATGCAGTTCGGCCGCGGGCTGGATACAGCGCTGACGGATAAGTTCGTCGGTATGTATGTCAACAAGTGGACACTTGATTACGGCGAGCGCGGGCGCGAGGCGGTGCGCACATTGCTAAAGACGGCGAGCGAAAAGGGCTTAGTGCCCGACTGTGGAGCGATTGAATTCGTCGAGTAAGAGGCTATGCCGCCGGCTCTAACTTCCAGATCGGGTCAAACAACGACACTCCGAGAATGTCCGCGACCATGCGATCCTTGATGAGCGCGATCTTGAGCGTGTCAACGGTGAATCGCGCGTCGTAATTGCTTTCGATGGCGCGGCCCATGCCTTCGAGGATCAACAAATCGCAGTCCGACGCGGCATCACAACACTCGGGCGTAAGTTCAGAAAGATCGATAAGCGGCGACACGCACCCCGAAGGCACTACACGCAACCGATCATCCCGGCATGCATCATCGATGGTCGAATCCAACCCGCGAATGGACTGGAGCAACGGGACTAGCTCCGCGGCTGTGATGTCATTCAGGGCCGGGGCACTGTTCGCCGCAAGGGTGACGCGGGTGTCGCGGTGCAGGAGATCGCGGACGAATGGCATGACGCCCAGCACGATGTCCGGCCCGGCGTTGTCCACGAAGTACAGGCAATGTCGATAGGGGATCTGTCGATGCGTGACGACCTGGGACCACAAATCAAGATCATCAACCGCCCAGGGTCGCGGCCGAACCCGGCTCCGCGCGGCAAGAAAATTGAACGTGCCTGCTTCAAATTCGCTAACCACCGCCTTCGATCCCATGTCAAATAGATTGCCGGCGAACAGGCCGCGCGCGAGGATTTCGCTTCGATGCTCTGGCGGGACCGCATCTAGCTCCGTGAGCAGGGCGGGCAGTTGGCCAAGAGCCAGCGAATTCTCCCGCGACTTCAGATCGAGAAATGGATCGACGTAGCCGTGGGCGTGGAGTTTTTCGTCGCGGTACCGGGTGAGTTCGAGAACGGTGAGCCGGCCGCGCTGATCGGGCCGCTGTCGCAGTGCGGTCAAGCCTGCGAGATAGTCGGCGTGGAAGGCTGACCACGCAGGCGAGTCGCAAAGCGACCGACCGCCCACCGTGAGCCTCGCCAATGTATCGACGTGGTGCTCGAAAAGGGTGAGCCAGTAGTCCCGAACAACGTCGCCGTCCGTGAGCAGATTCTGAATACAGGGGCGGTACGATGCGGGGTCGGCGAGCAGGGGAAGCGTCGGCATTGGCGGAGTATAATTGGTTGCGGGCTCGACCGTCGCGCGATGCCGAAGGAGCGCGTCATGCCAGTAGTTGTTTCACGTCGCACTCGTATCTGCACCTGCTTGCTGTGGAGCCTTGCCACGTGCGTCAGCGCGGACACCGTGCATTTGCAGGGCGGCTACACCATCGAGGCCGATCGCGTGGAGCTTCGCGGCAACGTGTATCGCATCAGCTCGCGAAGTGGAACCTATGACATTGAAAAGGAGCGCGTCCTCAAGATCGAGCCGGGCCCAACCCGGACCGACGAATACGATCGCGAACTCAAGAAGCACGGCGACTCTGCCGCCGGACATTTCGAAATGGCCTGCTGGTGCGATTACAAGGGAATGAAGTCGGAACAGCTTAAGCACCTCAAACGCGTCATCGAGTTGGACCCGGAACATGCCGATGCTCGCAAAGCACTTGGTTACGTTCGACAGGGCAAGGATTGGGTCAAGGCGAAGTCGGCAAAAACGCCAACGGAGGAAGATCGGGAGAATCGCCGCAAAGCAAAGGAGCAGGATGCAATTATCCGAAAGAAACTGTCGGAGTGGCATGTCAAGATTCAGGCGATCGAATCAGGCCGCCTGGACCCAACCCGCAACGATGCATCCCGCAAGCAATTCACCGACGGTCGGGCCCAGATCATGGGTATACGCGACCCATTCGCCATCGGGCCGATGGCGGAAGTTTTAAGTCGTGGCGACGTGCCGACGCGACGGCTCCTGGTTGAGGCCCTAGCACGATTCGAACAGGACGAAGCGGTGATGAATCTCATCGTGCTTGCGCTGCTCGATCCTGACTCTGGAGTGCGCGCCTCGGCCGGCGACTACCTTACCGCGCGAAAGGACGTGCGTATCGCGGATGCTGTCCGCCGGGCCATGTTCAGCGAGCGGGAGTGGACCATTCGCAATGCAGCCGCAGCACTCGGCAGGCTCAAGGCAATGGATGCGGTGCCCGATCTTGTTTCGATGTTGTCCACGGAGCGACTTGGAGTCGAGCGCGTTTCAGACGCGGTGTACCTCGATAGCATCATCTATGTCTTTGGACGACCTGTAGGATATTCATCCGGCGGGAGCTATCTGATCTATCAGCCAAACGGGATCGGCTGCATGGGACCGGGCGCTCTGGTCGGGGCCGTCGATCATTACGAAGTGGCGTTGAAGTCCATTTATCGCACGGAAGTTCAGGAGGCGTTGATCGCCATCACCGGGCAGAACTTCGGCTTCGACCGCGACGCATGGATGGAATGGTGGGACAAGCGCAAGAAGTAGTCCGCCACTGAGATACCCTCGCATTCCCCTTTCGATTGTTGCCGGCCGCGTACCTCATTCCGCACCGCGGCTAATACCTCATTGAATGTGGTATCCAACACATGGTCCGTGTCGTAGAATCGCGGCAATCGCTGAGGCTGTTCGGCGAACATGGAGGTTTGGCGGACGATGAAGATTCTGGTGGTGGGTAGCGGAGGTCGGGAGCACGCACTGTGCTGGAAGTTGGCGCAGTCGCCGCGCAAGCCCACGATTTTCTGCGCTCCCGGAAACGCCGGCACGCGACTCGTTGCAAGAAACACCCCGATCGCCGCCGACGACATGAACGGCCTCTTGAAATTCGCCAAAGATCGCAAGATCGACCTGACAGTTGTAGGTCCGGAAGATCCGCTCTGCGCGGGAATCGTCGATCAATTCCAATCGGCGGGCCTACGCATCTTCGGACCGACTGCGGAAGCAGCGAAGCTCGAAGGCGACAAGGCGTTCGCAAAGCAACTGATGCGCGAGGCGGGCGTACCGACGGGCGAAGCCCGTGTGTTCGGCCCGACAATTCAAGAAATCGCACAGGCGCGGCAATCGCGCGGGCAACGCGAGGACGCCGCCCACCCGGAGTTGCTGACCGGCTATGAAATGGCCCGGCACTACATCTCGACGCGCGACGAAGGCATCGTCGTAAAAGCGACAGGACTGGCGAAGGGCAAGGGCGTCTTCGTCCATCCAGAACCAGCCGATGCCCTGAAGACCATCGAAGACCTGATGGTAAAAAAATCATTGGGCGAGGCGGGGCAGCGGATCGTCGTCGAAGAGATGCTCATCGGACGCGAAGTCAGCGTGTTGGCGCTCGTCGATGGGCGGACGATATACCTGCTCGAAACCGCGGCCGACCACAAACGGCTTGGCGATGGCGACACCGGCCCAAACACCGGCGGCATGGGTGCCTTCAGCCCGTCCTCTATTTTGAGCGATGCCGATTTGGTCACGATCCAGCGCGATGTCTTCGTCCCGACCATCGACGCCCTGCGCCGCGATGACGTTGAATATCGCGGCGTGTTGTATGCGGGACTGATGATGACGGCGGCGGGTCCGAAAGTGTTGGAATTCAATTGCCGTTTTGGCGACCCTGAAACGCAGCCGATTATGATGCGGCTGAAGAGCGACCTGGTGGAAGCAGTGGAGGCGACGGTGGACGGTCGCTTGGATCAGATTGAACTGCAATGGGACTCACGACCCGCCGTTTGCGTTGTCATGGCGGCCGGTGGATACCCCGGCGAGTATGCAAAGGGAACGGCCATTCATGGTTTGGACGCTGCCGGTGCGATGAACGATGTGCATGTGTTTCACGCGGGAACATCGACGATCGAGGAACAGGCTGTCACGAACGGCGGGCGCGTATTGGGCGTGACGGCAATAGGTAGCGACGTTCGATCGGCTGCGACTCAGGCCTACGAGGCCGTTTCGTCGATTTCTTTTGATGGAGCAGTATATCGCAAGGACATCGGCATGAAGACGAGATAGAGAGTGGAGCATCGGTGCATGATGGAGCTGGCGGGCAAACGAGTGGTGGTGATGGGGCTTGGCCGATTCGGCGGCGGGATCGGCGTTACAAAATGGCTTTGCGCACAAAGGGCCAATGTGCATGTGACCGACCTTTCCGACGAAACCCATCTGGGGGAGAGCGTCAAAGCGCTTGCGGGGCTTCCAGTGTCGAAGCGCCTTGGCTCGCATGATGTCGTGGATCTTGATCGCTGCGAATTGCTCGTCGTCAGCCCAGCAGTGGACAAGGCGAAATCCGATTTCTTCAAGGCGGCGGTCGCGCGGGGCATTCCCTGGTCGAGCGAGATGAACCTCTTTCTCGAACGGTGTCGCGGCCGAATCGTCGGCATCACCGGCAGCGTCGGCAAGAGCACGACGACGGCGATGATCGGTTCGGTGCTGGAGGCCGCGGCGAAGCAACCGAATTGGAAACACGGGCGCGTTTGGCTTGGCGGGAATATCGGGAAGAGTTTGCTCGATGAACTGCCCGCGATCGCCGAGCGCGACGTGGTGGTCCTGGAGCTTTCGAGTTTTCAGCTGGACGATGCGGCGTCGCTCCAATGGAGCCCGAATATCGCCGTCGTTACCAATCTGAAGGAAAACCACCTCGACCGACATGGGACGATGTCAGCATACGCAGCAGCCAAGGCAAATATCTATGGCTTTCAGGGTGCTAACGATGTACTCATCATGCCGCATGGCAACGGCGTCGAAGGATTGCCGGGCGGCTGGGCAGGGCGGAAGAACCTCATTCGATATTCGATCGATCCGGAGACGCGCGAGCTAATCGTCGAAGGCGGCGCAGCGTCGGGGCCGCGCGTGAAACCGACACTGGCCGTGCCGGGGTTGCACAATCTGCAGAACGCGGCGGCGGCGTTGGCGGTCTCGCGCGTGCTGGGCGTAGGCGACACAACGGCGACGGAGGCGCTGGCCGCGTTCAAGGGGCTGGTGCATCGGCTGGAATTCATCGGCGAGGTCGGCGGCGTGAAGTATTACAACGATTCGAAGGCAACAACGCCGGACGCAGCGATGACATCCCTGCGGGCCTTTGATGGCGGCGTGGTAGTGATGGTCGGCGGGTCGGACAAAGGCAACTCCTTCGCGGAGTTCGGCCGGCTCTTGGCCCAGCGAGCGAAGGCGGTCGTGTGCATGGGCGATACGCGAGAGAAAATTGCCGCGGAGATTCGAAATGCGATGAGTGGAAACAGCGGCCCGCGCCTTTCGTACGCCGCAAATTTCGCCGTGGCATTTGACACCGCGCGAAAAGCGGCAACGATCGGCGATGTCGTGCTCTTATCCCCGGGCTGCGCGAGCTACGATTGGTTCAGCAATTATGAAGAGCGGGGGGAGACCTTTCGGCGGCATGTCAGTTCATGGCGGGGGGCCATAATGCGCGGCTACAATTCGGAGTTCACGCCCGACCGTGAGGAACGCTGGAGGACCCGATGAGTAGTGCGGACATCGAGATCAAGAAACTCAAAAAGGTCTATTACAAAGACAAGATGGAGATACCCGTCCTGGCGGGGCTGGACCTGTCCATCTCCGCTGGAGAGTTCGTCGCGCTGATGGGTCCGAGCGGGTCGGGTAAGTCAACGCTGCTACACCTGATCGGCGGACTGGACACGGCGACGGCGGGGTCGGTTCGGGTGGGGGAGTCGCTGCTGGAGTCGATGAGCGAAGCCCAGTTGACCTCATGGCGCAGTCGGCACGTCGGGTTTATTTTCCAGATGTATCACCTCGTCCCGGTGCTGACGGCCGCACAAAACGTGGAATTGCCCCTCTTGCTCTTCAAGATGAAATCAAGCGAGCGGAAGGAACGGGTCAAGACCGCACTCACAATCGTGGGACTGGGCGACCGGATGGACCACCGGCCTAATCAACTTTCCGGCGGGCAGGAGCAACGCGTGGCCATCGCCCGCGCCATCGTCACAGACCCCGATGTCATCCTCGCCGACGAACCGACCGGCGATCTCGACGCAAAGACCTCCGAGGAAATCCTCAACCTGCTAAACCTGTTGAACGAGGAGTTCGGCAAGACGATCCTGATGGTCACGCACGATCCCAAGGCCGCGGCCCACGCGAAGAAAACCGTGCATCTGGAAAAGGGCCAGCTCGAACGCGAAGAGTTCAGCAATCGTCAGCCGATGGCGACAGCGCGATAAGGGGCGGCCATGACCATTACATATGTCCTCATGCAAAACTTGAAGCGCAACCCGCTTCGTTCGGCTCTCACGGCTGTCGCGTTCGCGCTTCCGATGGGGATCTTTGTGGCGGCGATTTCGATGGTCGTTGCCCTGATTCGAATCGGCGAGTCAAACGCCCAGGAACTGCGGCTCGCCACCCATCACAAGACGACGATCATCAACATGCTTCCCGAGGGGCACCGCATGAAGATCGAGGGGCTCGACCCCGATCGAAAGCGCCTGCGCGCCGTCTGCGGAATGAGGTGGTATGGCGGACGCATTCCGAATTCGCAGACCGTGATTCAGAGTCTCGCGGCCGACGCGGACACGTTTCCGATTGTCTATACCGATGCAGGAATGACACCGGCCGACACCGAAGCGTGGATGAAGGATCGAACGGCCTGCGTTGTGGGGTACGGCGTGGCCGACCAGCGGAACTGGAAGGTGGGCGACCGGATCACACTGGATAGCTCGGTTCCGCCTTATCTGAAGCTTGAATTCAATATCGTCAAGATCATGCGCACGGAGTCGCGGGCCAACGTGATGTACTTCCGTCGCGACTATCTGGTTGAGTCCCTCAAGAAGGAAAACGTTGAGGGCGGACTGTGCAACATCTTCTGGATCAAGTGCGCCGATGTGTCCGCAATGCGAAGCCTGCAGGATGAGATCGACGGAATGTTCGCGAACAGCCCGAACGAAACCAAAAGCGAGGATGAACTGGCCTTTGCGGCAGGCTTCATCCAGGCGAGCGGCAACATCCCCGGCCTCATGCAGGCCATGGCAATCGTCGTGGTCGTGATCATCGCCATGGTGGCGGGCAACACCATGATGATGAGCTTCCGCGAGCGGTCGAAGGAGCTTGCGGTCTTCAAGGCGATCGGCTTCCCCAGTCGGCGCATCTTTGGAATCGTCCTGGGCGAGAGCATTTTTCTCGCGCTCTTTGGCGCGATAATCGGAATCGTTCCCACCGTAATCTTGCTGGTGACGTTCCCGGTTCGGCAGTTTGGATTCCTGCCCATTGCGTCGCTCGAAGTATCGCCGATGGCGGTCGGAATCTCGGTGCTCATCGCCTTGGTGGTGGGCGTATCGGCGGGGATGTGGCCTGCTTAT
>CAZSBF010000138.1:0-10000 GCA_964605185.1 uncultured Planctomycetaceae bacterium | reverse complement strand
GCCCGAAGCAACGCGCCAACAGGTCGAGCAACTCTGCAAAGAAGCCCTCCAATTCGGATTCGCGTCGGTCTGCATCAACCCATCATGGGTGCCCGTCGCGGCGAAGATTCTCAACGGATCGAGCGTCGCCGTCTGCACCGTCGCCGGCTTCCCCCTCGGCACGCACCTGCCCGAGATAAAGGCCATGGAGGCCCGCCATTCGATTCGACAAGGCGCAAAGGAAGTCGACATGGTCATCAACATCGGCGCGCTCAAGAGCGGCGACGATGACATGGTCTACCGCGACATCAAAGCCGTCACAGATGCCTGCATCGACGGCCGCGCGATCTGCAAGGTCATCATCGAGTGCGCCCTGCTCACCGACGACGAAAAAGTCCGCGCCTGCGTCCTCGCCAAACGCGCCCGCGCCGATTTCGTGAAAACAAGCACAGGCTTCGCCTCCGGCGGCGCAACCGCCGCCGACGTCGCCCTCATGAGCGAGGCGGTCGCCGGAACCCGCATGGGCGTAAAAGCCGCCGGCGGCATCCGCACCTACGACGACGTAAAAAAAATGATCGAAGCCGGCGCCACCCGCATCGGCGCCAGCGCGGGGATTCAAATCATCAAGGAAGCCACTGGCGGCACCCCAGCCCCGGCAGCACCCGCGAAGGCGGGAGAGAAGTATTAGCATTCACGTCGGATCAATCGTAATCGGAATAATGCTACTTCCCCCCGACTCCCATTCCTTGCGAACCAGTCCCAGCCCATACGCACAGATCTCGAACTCGTCGCTCAGAATCTCCAGCACCCGCCGCGGCGGCTGCCCTGTGTCATCCGAAAGATGCGATGCAATCCCATACGACCGCTTGCCCTGCTCGAAGTAGCTCACCAACTCATCGCGATCGTGCCGCCGATGCATGCGTCGAAGATTCTCGGGATAAACCCCCGTCCAGAAAAGCGTGTAATCCCCGATGTGCCGGTGCAATTCGCGAAGCCGCGCATCACGCTGCGGATCGCGCTCCTTTTCAATCTCGTACAGCATCCCCGAAAGATCATCAATATGCCGCCCACTCCCATCGGGCAGCGCATTGATCCGCTCGACGTGGATGAACTCCGTCAGCAGCCCGACGAGATAGTCCGTCAGCGAAGGATCGCAAAGCCCGACGCGCGTCTGGAAACTCGACTCCACCAGCCCGGAGAACCAGTGGCGAATCGGATGATCAGGTCGAATGGGGGGTGTCATGATGGTGACTCCGCATTCACGGCCGGCGCCGCGGTCTCCCTAATACTAGGATTTCACCGGCGGACAGGTAAAGGGTGCCGCCCGGCGAAACGCCTCACCTTATTTTATCGGCCAGATCGGCCATGCTTGCGAGGCGGACCATCGCCCGGTGCTTTTCCCCCGGCCGCGAATGCCGTACAACGCCGCAATGGGCTGGATCATCCTGCCACTGGCGGTCCTGACACTCTTCATCGCATGGGCGCGGGCCAAGACCGGCGGCCTGCGAGAGGCCATTCTCATCGGCGCCTGCGTATGGGGCACGGCCGTCGTCGCCATCACCGAAACACTCAGCCTGTTCAGCGCCATCACCTGGTGGGGCCTCGCCATCGCGTGGATCATCGTCGGGCTGGTCGCGTGGTATGGCTTCGTGCTCGCCCGCCAGAAACCCGCCGAAGCCGCCAAGCCGGACCGGCTCGATGCATTCACCCGCGCCGGCATCGCCTGCCTCGCAGGTTATGGCGCGGTGCTGCTGCTCATCGCCCTCGTCGCCCCGCCGAACACGTGGGACGCGATGACCTACCACATGGGCCGTGTCATCCACTGGGCACAAAATCGCAGCGTCGCCCACTACCCCACCAACATCGTCCGCCAGGTGCAGCTCAACCCCTTTGCCGAGTTCGTCATCCTGCACTTTCAGGTTCTTACCAACGGCGACCGCTTCGCCAACCTCCCCCAGTGGCTCGCCATGGTCGGCAGCGTCGCCGGAGCATCCCTCATCGCCGCCCGGCTGGGCGCCGGCACACTCGGGCAGGCACTCGCCGCGGTCGCCTGCGCAACCCTGCCGATGGGCATTCTCCAATCGACCAGCGCCCAGAACGACTACGTCACGGCTTTCTGGCTGGCCTGCCTCGCATGGTGTGTCATCGAACTCGCCTCGCGCCCCGCCGCCAAGCACCCCGAACGCCTGACCTACGCCCTCGCCGCCGCACTCGGCCTCGCCATCCTCACCAAGGCCACGGCCTACCTCTTCGCCGCCCCGCTCATCGTCTGGTACGTGATCCATGTCCTCCGTACCCGCCCGGCGCAATGGTGGCGATATGCCGCCGCCATTGCCTCGATCGCCATCGCCCTCAACCTCGGCCACTCGATTCGCAACTATCGCGTTTTCGGTTCGCCCCTGGGCCCGAAAGACGAAGTCTCGCTCTACACCAACGACACCATGGGCGCGGCGCGCCTCGCCTCCAACGTCCTGCGCAATCTTGCGCTCCATGCCAACGTCGTGCCGAACACGTTGCAGAAGCCGACAACAAACGCCGTCGCCTCGCTCGTGCGCTCCCTCGGCATCGACCCGCACGACCCGGCCACAACGCTTTCGGGAACTTACTTCGGCGTCGAAGACCTGCCCAACCACGAAGACAGCGCCGGCAACGGCTTGCACCTTGCCGCGATTCTTGCCGCCCTATTCGTCATAGCCCTGGCTCGCGGGCCCAACCGCGCAGCGACATGGAAAATGTCGGCCGCCGTTGTGGTCGGTTTCCTAATCTTCTGCGCCTACCTGAAATGGCAACCGTGGAACAGCCGGCTGCACCTCCCGCTCTTCATCCTCGGCGCCCCTCTCATCGGCACGGCATTCGCCGGCAAGCGGCTAGTTGCCCGGTCGGCAATTGCGGTTTTTCTGCTTGCAGGCATTTTCCCCCTCTTGTTCAACTTCAGCCGCCCCCTGGTCGGCCCCAACAGCATCCTCCGCCTCGCTCGAAACGACATTTTCTATCTCACCCGATGGGATGTGCGCGAAGGTCACCTGCAACTGGCCGACTACGCCCGTCGCCGTGGCTGCCTGCGCATTGGAATGATGATCGGCCCGAACGAATGGGAATACCCGCTGTGGGCAATCCTGAACGAAGCCCGGGTGGACGGCCCGTACAAATTCGATCACGTCAACGTGACCAACACCACAAAAGACCTGCCCGGCGGTCAACACCTCGACCCGGCGGCCCCCGATTGCATCACGACCATGCAGGTCCGCGAGGCCAGCGAAATCTACGGCAAGCCGAATCGCCCCACGCCCTGAGCGAGGCCCCGTTTACTTCTCGACTTTCACTTCCTTCTTCCGGCGGCGCTCTTCCTTCCTGATCTTTTTGGAGAGTTCCTCGAACTCCTCCTTCGAATAGCGCACCAACTCGTCGACGTCGACCTTGTACCCGCGCTGCTGAAGGTAATACTCCTCGTCGGCCACCTTCTTATCGCGCGACACATGCTCGCCCACCCAGTCGTTCCAGTTCGTCTCGAGCTTCTCCTGATCCTTCTTCGGGAACTTCTCGTCCCACGCAACCATGCGGTCGCCCTTGTAAGTCGTCTGCCGATCCGCCCCGACGCGCCGCGAGAGATCGAAAATCTTGCGGAAGTCGGCCCGCCCCTTGTTGCCGGAGTGCATCATGTACGCCGCCAGCGACCACGCCTGCGCATAATTCAAGAACCCCTGATCATTCTTGTCGGTCATGTCCTCGTGCCACGTCTTGGGGTCAATCGTCCAGACATAGTGGAAGTCCTTCCATCGATCCGTCCCGTGCAGCCGGCGGATGATCGGCGCATAGCGCCCGCGATTCGGAATCTCCGCGAAGTTCTCATCCACGGTCTTTTCGAAATCCCAGTATTCAAACACCGCCGCGTGGCCTTCGTTCCACCATCGCGGGCAATCCACCGGGAATCCCACCACGTTGTAAAACAGCGTGTACCCAAGCCGAAGCTGTATCTCCATGTGGGCCGCTTCGTGCTTCAGCGTCCCCTTCGGCCACTTGTTGAAGTCCTTGATGCCGTCCGTGAATTGCTGCAGCCGATAGTGCGACGCAGGCCAGTACGGACCTCGGTCGTTCAGCAAATGCACGGCGGGATGAAAGAAACCGCCGCTCCCGGCCGATCCGCCGTTCTTTCGATAAACCTCCTGGTCGGCGAAGACGATAACCTCCACCTTTTCACGAAGGTCGGCCTTCACGCCGCCAAGCAGCTTGGAATATGCCACGCCATACTCGCGGTGCAGCATCTCCATATACATCGCAGTGTCGGCCGTAAATTCCTTGCTGATGTCCGAGCGGACAATGAACGGATGGCCCATGTAGGTCCAAAGGCGAATTTTCTCTCCGGCGGCGTTCTCGAAATGCCCGCCGTTAAAGTCGCCGTGCTTGTCTTGATCGACCTTCTTGAGCAGCGCGGAGTAGCGCTTGTCGTATTGCTCGTCGGTCTCATTCCGCCGCTTGCCCCAGCGGATTCGCTCCTTCGGCTCGCTTGAAGCCTCATCCTTCTTGTCGGCCTTGTCCGCCTTCTTCGGCTTCTTCGCTGCTCTCTTCGCGCCGTCGGCCGGCGGATCATCCATGTTGAACTGAACCGCGCCTGAATCCGGCGGGCCGGATTGCGCCGTCGACGCAATCAGAAACGAGACCATCGCCAGCGCGAACAAAACGACGAAGTACCGCCCGAGACGTACCTTTGCCATGAATCGATTCCTCTGCTTCCGACCCGACACGATGCGCGACAGACCGATCACGTCCCGCCCGTGGCTGTTGCTCAAGGGGTTCCCGATCCTGTCGTCATTTTAAGCCAAAGATGGTAGGTGGTGTCAAGAAAGCGTCCCAACCGACCACAGTTGATCCGGCAAACCTGCGTTAGCAAGGGTTAATCACGGCGCCGACTATTGAATGGGCGCACGTAGCCGGATTCGTTCGTAACCGGCCGGCAGTGACTCTCGTACCACGACAATGGAATGGTCGAGCTGAATGGCCCGCTTTAGCTTTGGCCAAAGGCTTCGTTGCGTCTCCGGCGGCGGCGGTCCCGGATAGCCAGGATCGGCCCAATCCAGCGTGCGGTCAGTCTCCGTCGTATTGACAACGTACTCGACCGGAGTGGACGCAGTCCCGGAGGCCGCCGACCCATAGTGTGCAAGGCGTGGCCAAAACGGCTCAAACTCCCTCACCCGGCACGACTGCCCCGTGAGATAAGAGAGCAAATGGGCATCGAGAATCTCAGCGGTCGCCGTCGGCCGACCGGACTCCGACAACGAATCGGCCACAACGCGAAGCGGATGCGGCGCGCCCAACGACCGGCACATCGCATACTGACCGGACAACCATGACGCACAAAGCAAAAGAGGCGCCACCATCGCAGCCGCCTTGATTCTCCGATTCACCGCGACGGCCGCCACAAGGCCGGGTACAAACGCCCAGAGCGGAAGCAGATAGCGAATGGTCGTAAAGCTGCAACTGCAACCACCAAGCAAATAGAGAACAACGCATGTGGTCACCCCGACCACGAGCAGTGTCGTCGGCCTCCTCAGCGCCCCCCTCAGCGAGAGCATCCTTCGAATCTCGCCCCGATAGGCGATCACAAACACGGTCACGCACGCAGCCAGTGACGAAAGCACCAGTCGATCCGCCACCGACACCAGGGACGACGTGAAGATGTCGAACGGTTCGATCGCATGGTCCCTTCCAACCGTCACATGGGCCATGAACGGCCGAGGATCGGCGCCGAACATCAGCGGCATTCCGCACAACAAATAGATCAACGTCTCGCCGGTCTTCCACAACGGCCGAAACCCAAGCGGCAATGCAGGGTCCATCTCGACCCCTGCCGCCACATGCTGAATGACATACCAGATCGCCGGCGTTGCTCCGATCAACCCACCAAGCAGCATGGCGCCATTGCGCGCCGCCAATTCACGAATCGCACAGACCATTCTCGTGCGCGTCGCAACGAACCAACCGCAGATTCCAATCCCGGCGGCAAGTACAACTGCTTTCGCAAACGAAGGGATTCCAAACAACAGCCGGGTTCGCACCTCGCCGTCCTCAACCCAAACGGACCACGCCGCATTGAGCAGCGTGATCCCGGTTAGCGCCACAATCAGCAGCGTTGACCGCCCCAGGTGTCGCCGAACCTCTCGCGCAACGTCGCGAATTCGGGAAGATCCTCGCTCCACCATCGGCCATCGCGCGAGCAACGCGTGGCCCAGGATCGGAAGCGCAAAGAACAAGATCGACGGGTTGATCCAAAACCCGGAGCCAAGAATCGCCCCGAACGTGAATCGCTTGACCGATGACGCCGCACTGCCTCGCACGCGCATGAACCACGTCGTGTAGGCCCACAACAGCAGCGTCCCCCACAGCAGAATCTCGACGTATCCACCCCGCGCCGAAATCGACCACTGCGCAAACATCGGCGAACCAGCGATCAGAACCGCCGCACCGACCAATCCGCCGCGCCGCCCAAACCAACTGGCCAACATGAGGTAATGTGCTGCCACAAACATCGCGAAGAATAATGCCGGCGCACTGCGAAGCGCATGAATCGGATCATCAAACAACGGCATCATCGCCGCCACGACATACGCCTCCAGCGCCCCCATATAGCGCTGCCCGTAAAAATAGATCGGGAGCGTTCGGCCCGCCGCGATGTCCTGCGCCATGATGCCGACGACAGCCTCGTCGGGGTGAAGCAGCGTCTCGCCGCGCTCAATCAAGGGCCATCGAGTCGAAAATGCGGCGACCGCCAGCATGACGGCGAGCACCCAATCGCGGCGACGCAAAATCGGCGGCACTGCAATTCGGACGCGCGCCAAAGGTCGCGCAACGATCAACGGCGGTGTCACAGTCGCGACAGGCCGGTGATACGTCTCAACCGTGACGATCTCAACATCGTCCGCCCGCGCGAGCCGTCGTTTGTCTGGATTGGAATTCGCCACGCCGCCCCCGCGACCCGCCCGCCTCAAGACTCAAAGCGGCTCAGGACATCTTTCCGCTGCGAAGGATGGCGATGAGCAACCACGCTGACATGACGAAACTCACGGCATATCCGGCGAACCCCATATACCGAATGGGCACGCCAAACACCGTGAGATCGGACCCCATGGAAAGCAGCATGGTGCTGCCAATGATGGTCGCCGCCACAAGGACCGAAAACGCCAGTCGATTGCTCGATCGATCCAGTTCGCTGGCCAAATAATCGAGATTCTCATGGCGGATGTTGATCTGAAACTGGCCCCGTCCGATACCACGCATCAAATCGCGAATCAAACGTGGGGCATCTCGGACGATGCTCGCAATATGCAGCCCCGACACCCCCGCCAGCCGCGCCAGCCGCCGCGGGCTGAATCGCTCACGCATTAGCTTCGACAGCTTCGGCTGCAACAATTCCAGCAGGTTCAACTCCGGATCAAGCTGCATCACCACCCCGGACACAGTCGCGAGCGATTTAAACATCGTCACAAACTCGCGTGGCAGCACGGCATCGTTGCGACGCACAATATCGATCAGCTCTCGAAAGAGCGTCTTGAACTCCATCCGATGCAGCGGCAGCCCGTAATACTTCTCCAGCCAGGTTCGAAGATCGCGCGTCAGACTCGTGCGATCCGTATCCCGGCTCAGCGCACCAAAGTCCGCAAGGATATCAACAATGACGTCGATCTCCTTATTCACCATCGCGACGATGCCCAGCACCAACCGCCCCACCATGTCATCATCAATCTGCCCGACGATGCCGAAATCGAACAACACCACATCACCCGGCGGCCGAATCAACATATTCCCCGGGTGCGGGTCGGCGTGAAACAATCCCAGTTCAAAATACTGATGCAGGAAACACTCCGACAATCGCCGGGCAACCTGCTTGCGATCGACTTCCTTCCCGCGGCCGTCAAGCGCCTCGCGCAAGTGCATGCCTTCCATGTACTCCAGCGTCAAAACGTTGGAATCCGTCAGGTCCCACCGCACCTTCGGCGTGTGAATATGCGGATCGTCGGCAAACGCCTCCTGAAACCGGCTCGTCGCCGACGCCTCATTCACGAAATCAAGCTCGGTCTGAATGTTCTGGGCAAACTCATCCACCAGCATCCGCGGCCGATAGGAGCGAAGCTCGGGAAACAAAGACTCCGCCCGCTCCGCCATCCAGCGCAACACGTAAATATCGAGTTGCACCGTCTGTTCGATCCCGGGCCGCTTGACCTTGACCACCACGTCCTGCCCGTCCGCCGCCACGGCCCGATGCGCCTGCGCAATCGAACCGCTCGCAAACGGCTCATCGGTAAAGCTCGTAAACGCCTGCTCCACAGGCATCCCGACATCATCCTTGAAGATTCGTCGAGCCTGCTCTGGCGGAAACGGCGCCACGTCGTCCTGCAATCGCTCCAGCGCCGTTAACACCTGCGGTGGCAGCACGTCCGGCCGGGTCGACGCAAGCTGCCCGAGCTTGATAAACGTCGGCCCCAATTCCTCGCAAACGCTCACCAACCGATTGCCGATGGCCGTCAGCGGGTCCACATCCGATTCTTCCGCCTTCGGGGCGAATCGAAACCGAATCGCCGACGGGATGAATCGCCCCAGTTGCAACCGATCCACGAAGTGCCCGAAGCCATGCCGGGAGAGAACCTGCGCAATAACGCGAAGTCGCGCGAAGGTTCTTACCGTCTTGGGCAACGTGGCCAATGACATGAATGCGTCCTTGCGGGAGGCGTGCCCGAGGGATTATTCGATCTGCCGGAAGGATTATTCGGCCAGATGCGCTGCGCCGTCAATCACCGAAACGGCTGTGCGCCGCAATTGCGCCATCCATTCGTCACGGGACCAATAAAAAGGGTGGATTCCGCAAGGGAATCCACCCGGTTGCATTCACCAATTGTGATGCGAGATCAGAAGATCACGTTGAGGATGACAATGATCTCCACGATGAAGAGCAAGGTCAACGCCGCGCCGATCGTAAACAAGGCCATTCCGCCAAGTACCCAGAGTACCGGTGCGAGACTTGCTGCGCCGGCCTTTGGCTGTCCTTCGACGGATACACCTGTGACCCCTTGATCATCCGCCTGCTGCGCCAGCGAAAAGAGCTCGGCGTTGGCCGCCACGAACTGGTCCACGTCGCTCGACGCCCGTGCGCCAGGAGCCGTCGCCGAACCCGGTGCCGTCGGGGCATTCGTCGTCACCGGCCGCTGCCACACACCCTGCGCCGTCACGATATTGGTAATCTGCTTGTTTGCGTCGATGGACAGCGTCACCGAGCGGCCGCCGTTCGTAATCGTAATCAACGAAACGTACTGGTCGCCGCTGCTGTCCGACGACACCTGCCCATTGATCCGGGCGTTGCCGTTCTCATCCACAATGCGGAAGTGCTTCGTCAACTGATCGAACTCAATCGCTCGCGCCCCGGCCATCGGCGTCCCGGCCATCACCTGCGAAAGTGCATCGGCGTCGCTAAGCGGTGTACTCACCGTGTTCGCCGGAGCAAATGCGTCTTGTCCGCACCCCGGCAACATGACGTTGACGCCGACCATCAGGCAGATGCAAAGGACTGACTTGCTCTTGAAAATAAGTGTGTCAATGAATCGGTTCATGTGTGCCTCCCGGCAGAAAAGTAGTTTCGCTCCAGGGCCACGAATGGGAGAGCCGAACGGCCGTTACCCCAAGCCCCGCCACCACGGCATAAGTCGTTATATCAAAATGCGTTCGGCCGCGTCAATCAGAATCGATCCCAATGTGCAGGCCAATGTTAGTCTGGGAAAAGTCGGCAGGTTGTAACGGCGCCGCTTAGAGTTCCCTCCCCTTAATAAGGGGATTGAGGGGCGCCCGAGTAGGAAGCCCCGAAAGGGTGGGGTCGTGAATCTGCGCGCCGCTCGGCGCTTGGAGTGATTCCTCGATTAACTCTTCCAAAAATCCATCACCACCACCGACACCGCCGCCATCGCCCACTATCCCCTCCCCTTGATAACAACGTTTCGCATCAAGCGACGTTAGTCCGTGTCTGTGCAAGGGATAGGTT
>CAZSBF010000137.1:0-10039 GCA_964605185.1 uncultured Planctomycetaceae bacterium | reverse complement strand
GCCAACGATTCGCCGCATAAGCACGCAATCCAGACACCTTTTTCAACAGCCCCAATCGGTCCCACAATTAGCGGCGTTCGACACGGCGATGCAGAACTTCATGACCGCACGGCATGTGCCGAACGGGGTTCTGGCGGTGACGAAGAACGGGCGATTGGTCCTTGCCCGTGGATATACAAACGGACCGAGCGGTTGGCCGATTTCGCGATGCAATGCGCCGTTTCGAATCGCGAGCCTGACCAAGACGCTGACGGCGATCGGCGTGATGAAACTGGTGGAGAACGGCGTGATTGGGATCGATCAACCAATCAGTACGATTCTGGATACGTCGGCGTGGACGGACCCGCGGATCAAAAATGTGACGGTACGGCATCTGCTTCAGCACTGGGGCGGTTGGAACAACCTCGCGTATGACCCGATGTACCACGATTTTCCGATTAGTTCGGCGTTGGGTGTGCCGCTGCCGACGACGCCGCAGACCATTTTCAATTACATGGCCACGCAGCCGCTCAATTTCGATCCCGGATCGCAGTTCTATTACTCAATCTTCGGATACTGCGTGCTCGGGTTGGTGATCGAGGCGGCTACCGGCCAACCATACGAGCAATGGATGCGCACGAATATTCATTTGCCGATGCAGGCGCGAAGCATTCGTACCGCGGACGTCCTGTTGGGGCAGCAATTTCCCGGTGAGCCGCCTTATTGGGACAGCTATCAGCGATCGAGTCCGTGCGTCATGGGGCCATCGGCACCAGCGATCACACCGATTCAATACGGGGGGTGGAACATTCGTTCGCTGATGAGCACGGCGGGGCAGGTCTCGTCGGCCATTGATTACGCCCGTGTGATTTCGGCATTCGATACGTCGTCGTCGTCGCCGCTGCTCACCCAGACGACGATCGATCTGATGTGGAGTCGGCCGCCGGGCGCGCCGGTGAATTCGAATTCATGGTATGCCTGCGGTTGGTTGATCCAGCCACTGGGGATGACTGGGCTTGTTCGCGCATCGGGGACTGGGCAGACCAACGGCACGTCCACCTGGTTCATGCGTCGGCCGGATGGAGTCAACTGGGTCGCCATGTTCAATTCAAATGGCGCATTGGGAGTTCCGAGCATGTCCGACATGGGTGACGTTATTGACGGAGCGGCAAATTCGATTGCGAACTGGCCGGCGCATGATTTGTTTCCGAATTACGCGCTCCCTAGTGCGGACACGTTTGTCAACGTCCTGCTGGGGATCGACACGGATCCCTCCCACATTGAAGTGTCGGACGCGAACTTCGACGGCGTGGCGGATGCGAAGGATGTCGTGCCTTACATGCGACAGGCGCTGCCCTAGTCCCTGCGAGATGACGGGTGTAGAGTGACGCGGGTCATGACGCCCGTTGACCGGACCAATCTCGTCAAGCAAATCGCGACCGAACTTGGATTCGAACGGTGCGGGATCGCGCCCGCCGGGCCTATTTCACACGACAATTATCTTGGTGAATGGCTCGCGCAAGGCCGCGCGGGAACGATGGGGTACCTGCATCGGCATGTGGAGTCGCGGCTGGACGTGCGGCACATGCTGCCGGCGGCGCGAAGCGTCATCGTTGTGGCAATGAACTACAAGCAGCCGGATCCAGTGCCGACAGATGATAAGCAGCGCGGTCGCGTGGCGATGTATGCGTGGGGGGAGGATTACCACGTTGTCATTCGGGACAAGCTGGAGCTGATGGTTTCGCACTTGCGCGCCGAGCTGGGGGATCCGTTCGAGGCGCGGGTGTGTGTGGATACGTCCGCGATCATCGAGCGGGAATACGCGGCGATGGCGGGTGTGGGGTGGATCGGAAAGAACACGCTGGTGATGCACCAGTCGCTTGGGTCGTATTTCTTTCTTGGCGTGGTCGTGGCGGATATTGAGCTGTTGCCTGATGCGCCGGAGCCGGACCACTGCGGAAGCTGTACGCGATGTCTGGAGGCGTGTCCGACGGGGGCGTTTCCGGCTGCATATCAGATGGATGCGACGCGATGCATTTCGTATCTCACGATTGAACATCGCGGCGACATCGAACCGACGCTCGCGCCGCAGATGGGCGACTGGCTTTTCGGCTGCGATGTCTGTCAGGCGGTCTGCCCGCACAATCGCGAGGCGCCGACGATGAAGGAGCCGCGATTCCTTGCATCGGCGGAGAATGCCCGGCCGGCGCTGCACGACGTGCTCGGTTGGGATGAGGCGCTCTATGCCGATTTCGTCGAGGGGCGGGCGACGGACCGCGCGAAGCGATTAATGTGGAAGCGCAATGCGACCATTGCGCTCCACAACATCTCCAATGTCAGCGATTGAATCTCAATCGGCGGCTACGCAACGACATCATTCCGACGACCAAAATCGGCATCATCATGGCCATGCCGGCGCCGCACATTCCACATGCCACGCTTGGGTCTGGAGGCGTGCCGGGGGGGCATGCGTCGCCCACGCCATCAGCATCCGCGTCCGCCTGGTCGGGATTCGCGTTGTTCGGGCAATTGTCGTTGGCGTCGATGACGCCATCACCGTCGGCATCGGCCACGTCGTCGTCATCATCGTCATCATCACCCCCGCCAGGCACCGGTGCGGTTACGTTATAGCGAAGAACGCGGCTATTCAGTCGGTCGCCGGCGTAGAGGTTGCCCAAGGCATCGCAGGCGACGCCGCCGACATCGTTGATGCTGTCGGCGCTGACCCCGCCCTTGTTCTGAACCTTGGTGGTGAAGTCGCCGCCCTGACCATAGACACGGTCGGCAGTGCTGTCTGTCTGGGGGTTGGTGAATTCGAGGATTCGCATGTTGACGGAGTCGGCGATGAAGAGATTGCCACTGAGTGGATCAATGGCGACGCTGACGGGCGTGCTCAGCGTGGTGGCGGAGGGGATGGCCTGTCCGTCATTCGACGCCTCCCCAGAAAAGGTCGGATGGCCATAAACGCGTGACGCGGCCATGTTCGTGGTGATCGGCGCCAGATACAGGAGCACGCGGTGGTTGAATTCGTCGGCGACGTACACATTCCCCGCGGCATCGACGCAAACGCCGCTCGCACGGTTGATGGTGTTAGCCGCGGCGGCGCCATTCTGATTACCGTTGCCGCTGTTCGCGTCGGGCTGGCCGAGGAAGAGGTCGCCGAGGGTGTCACCGCCCGGGGCGGCGGGCGTGTTGTAGCGGACCACGCGGCTGAAGAAGCGATCGGCCAGATAGACGTTGCCCGCGGCGTCGCAGGTAATGCCTTCCGCGTTTCCGATGCTGGCATTGGTGGCGTTTGCGCCCTGGGTGCCGGTTGTGAAACTACCGCCTTGGCCGAAGACCTGAACGGCGTCCATGCCATTGGTGAACGGCGCGTCGTACCGAAGGATGCGGGCGTTGCCAGTGTCGGCTACATAGACACGGCCGGTGGGATCGACGGTGACACCGCGAGGGCCGGACAGGGTGTTCTTGTCCGGGTTCGCGCCGCCGCGGTTTTCCTGAGATGACGCGAAGTCGGCCTGTCCAAGGACAAGGTCAGCGGACGCGCCATTCGCAAACGTCGCAGCGACGTTGTACATGAGTACGCGGTTGTTGGAGGTGTCGGCGACCCAGAGGCGGCCGGTTGCGTCCACGAAAATTCCGCGGTTTCCGTTGTTGGTCGCGGCGCTGGACGCGCCGAGACCCTGATTGGCCAGGTTGGTTGTGAAACCGGGCTGACCAAGTACGGCGTCGGCCGTGGTGTTCTCCGGAGCGGCAATGGCCGGAGCGGCACCGATGAGCAGGGTTAGACCGAGAACGAATGCGGAAGGACTGCGAATAGACATGGGGGATTCCTTAGACACCGTGCGAAATGGGTGAACGCTCTCTCCGCGAGGAGGCCCCCAGCGGATGCCGGGGGTCGGATAAGTATGCGATTTATTCGGGGCGAGGGCAAATGGAAATCGAAAACGGTTGTTTCCGGGCCGCAGGGCCTCTTAATGGTGGCGCCCGATGTCGCCCGCTCATGCCACTGCCAACCGGAGGGCAGTAGTTTCGGGCGGGTCAACTGAAATCACCTCCTCGAGATGGCGGCTTGTTCGAACACCAAAACAAAGATTGTACATTCGACACCGGCTATCCGAATTAGCTGTTAGCCAAAGAGCGCCAAAAATTGGGGATCGAGGTTTGCCGTATCGCCAGTGGTATTCCAAAAAGTCGAGCGTGGGGCGCGCTCTTGCCCCTCTGGAATTGATCACTTCATTCCGCAACAGGTCTACTTCCAATCCACCACGCGGTTCTTAAGAGAAATCGAGGATGACCGGCATTTTGGAACTGCGCTCTTGATAGAGCGCGGGTCGGCAAATCTACTAATTCAAGACTTACGTTAGTACTTTCACAATGTAATACATGAAAAGTGTCCAACTGTGCCTGTCCTTCTCCGTAACAAATCAAGAATGTCGATGCGACCCATTGACGTAACATCGCTGTCATCACGTCCAGGTCGAGTCCTCAGCTCGTCGATCGAGATCCCCCACCTCCATCTGACTCCGCGAAGTTCACCGTCGATTTTTCGCGCGCGCTATCGCCCTTGATCGCGACATAGAACTTATGGGCTGACATGGCATCAACGTCATGCGGCCCTGACTGAGTACACGGTCAACTAAGTTCCACAAATTCAACATTGCTCGCAGACCGTCCCACGGCTCCCTGGGGCTAATCCGCGCCAACGAATCTTGGCACGCGAAGGAGGACGTTCTGCGCCAACTCACGAATGGAGAACACATCATGCGACGTCATAACTTGGCGGAGTTCGTCCTGTCGTTAATTACCGTCGTCTCAGTGACGCCCATCGTCCATGCGACTCCGAGCGACTACAAAGTGCTGTATTCCATTCATGAAGTTCGTGATGACCCGGAGAGTGCTGTGGTGTATCGCCTGCAGCTTGATTTGGAATACGTATCAACGGTGGGTAATCAGGTCAGGTGGGATGTCACCACGATGGTGATTTCCCACTTCGATTCGCAAGGCACCATCGACGAACAATGGCGCTTGAACGATCCTGTCGTATCCACGGGCGATGGAAAATGGTGGACAACACATGCCGATCCGAACAATCCCGCGATCGGGGAGTTTGTGACGCCGCCCCCGATGACTGGCACGGCTGAGCGCGAGATTGGCAGCGGCCCGGATTTAGACTATGACCTCTCGGCGGGGACGGCTTCGGGTTCGCCGCCCTACGCCGCTACCGCGTACATGAATCTCTGGCTTCGTCGAATTGGCGAGCCGGAACCGGATGTGGATGACGAGGATGAGCCCCAACAGACCGAAGATGGGGCCTTATGAAGGATCGAAAATGTGAGGCCAAGATATGTCTCGGTACTGGATTTGACGTTTCTTAAGTTTTCGTTTGGCCCAATCCGTAAAGGTCTGAATGTCATTTGAAAGGTTGTCGGCGCTCAGGCGCAGCTCCTTGAAACGGCCGGAGTCCTTTCGGGCTTGGTGAATACGCTGGGCTTCGTTGAGTATGTTGATGCCGTATCGGTAGCCCTCCATTGTGTTTTCTTTGAATCGACATCGGGCGAGCCGAATCTGGCAGTTCGTCTCGTCGATGTCCAGCTCTTCCTTGGTCGGATCGAATCGCCGCAGTCTCTCAATCAGCTGTTGCGTTTTCTCAAGGCACCGTCGGGCGTCCGCCGGTTTATTCACTTCGAGATAGGCGGTGGACAGATTGAGAAGGCTGTTCTTTTGGAGGCGAATCATATCGGGATCGTCGGGTCCGGTCGCCACTAAACGCTCGCTGATCTCAAGGCCCTTCAGTCGCTCGTCGAGGAGTCGCGGGCCGTCCTTTCGTCTCCAGGCGCCTTCGGCCGCCAAATGGTGAACCGAGTACTGAGAGCGAAGCCGAAGCAATGGATCGTCCTGATTCTCAAACTCCTTCATGGCGTCTTCGGCGATGGCAAGCATTTTGTCTCCCCGTTCGAACTCCCTTGCGCTGTAGTACATGACACCCATCCGTTGACAGGCGTCGATCCGAGCCGAAAGCAAGATGGGGTTCGGCCGATTGGCGAGCTTGCTGATCTCGATGGAACTTTGAAACAAGGCCATGGCGTCATCGTTGCGATTCCGGTCGCGGGAGACCGCGCCCAGCCGGGTCAGGGACGCCGCGTCGAGTCCCAATTGATATTGAAAGGCGATGTCCTCCGCCCGCCGCCATTGGGAATAGACGACGGCGAGTGAAGCGATCAAGAGCAAGACAAACGAGGCGCTGATGATGGCCGCTTTCCGGTGTTTCCGTAAGGCCTTGCCGGCCTGATACCACCGATCGGCGCCGCGCGCTGTGACCGCATCACCGCGGAGATAGCACGCCAAGTCATCGGCGAAGGCCAATGCCGACTGATAGCGCCGCTCCTTTTCCTTCTCCAGGGCCTTGAGTACGACTTTTTCGAGATCGCGGGAGATCACATTTGCAGACTGATGGACGACGTGCGGCGCGAACAGGGTGCTTTGAATGGCGGCAGGCGTGGCTTCGCAGATGCACTTCCGGACCTCCTCGGGAGTGCCCTCGACACAGTAGGGGTAACGGCCGGTCAGTAAGCGGTAGAGCATCACGCCAAGCGAGTAGACATCCGTGCGAACATCAACATGGCCCTCGCCAAGTCTGACTTGTTCGGGGCTTAAGTACGGCAGCGTGCCCAGAATTTCGCCACGTTGTGAGATTTCGGCACCGGTATGCTCACCACCAAGAATCTTCGCCAGCCCAAAGTCGACAACGCGCGGAACACCGTTGCAATCGACGAGAACATTGGACGGTTTGATGTCGCGGTGGATGACGGCTTGTTGATGGGCATACGCGATCGCCCGGACAACCTGTTCGAAGAGTTGAATGAATTGCCGAAGCGATGGTTGCCTGAGGACGACATAGTCATCAAGGGCCTCGGCCTCCTCGATGTGTTCCATCGAAAACCAGTGCTGACCACCGGCTACACCCCCCATGTACACCGACACGATGTTGGGATGCCGGAGACGAGCAATGACGGTCAATTCGCGTTGGAACCGGGCGCGTTCGGCATCGCTCGCGAGGGGACCGTGCTTGAGAAGTTTGATGGCGACCGGCCGTTGGGTAGACCGTTGAATGGCCTCGTAGACGCAGGCCTGCCCGCCGCGCCCGAGCCGATCGTGAATTTCGTAGTCAGGAAACTGGCCCCGTAAATAATTGATATCGTCGTGAATCTCCGTTAATTCACGATTGAGACCCGGGTGGCTCCCAACAACGGACTTTGCACGGTCGGCGGCCTGCCTGATGTTCTGCGCCCGCCTCAGGCAATCGAGCAAATCTGGCATGTATTGGGGATAGTGGTTCCTCAAGTCACGTTCATTCGGGAGTTCGGATGGATACTGGTCGAGAATCAAGTCAACGACCGCGTCGAGGGTTGTTCCGGCGGTCGGGTTCGACTTGTCGGTGACGTTTTCAGTCACGATGTCTGGAATTGGCTTAATGCTCATCGCGATTACTCGACGACGAGAGTTCATCTGCCAGTAGCTGTTTGGCGCGAAAAATCAGTCCTCGGACGGCATTGGGTGTTCGCCCAAGTTGAGCGGCCATTTCATTGAGGTCCACACCCTCAATGTGGTGTTGCCACAATACCTTACGGCTTAACTCGGGAAGCCGATCAAGGGCATCGCGAACTTCGCCCGCCAACTCGTTCTGTGCGGCCAAACTACTAGGCGTTCGATCGGGACCGCGCAGGGAATGAAACAACCCCACCAGCGATGTTGACAAATCAGGACGTTCCCCTACAGGCCGAATGTTGTCTCGGCGCTTGGTCGCGGTGTAGTGGCGAATCTGAGAGATCAAAGTTCGCTTGGCAACCGTTTGAAGCCAGCGCCGGAATCGATCCGGCGGGAGATCGACTAGGGTTGCACTGTTCTGAAAGGCGGCGATCCACACCTCTTGGAGTATGTCGCTGACGGAAAACTTGGATCGAAGGGACTCAGGAATGCGGTTCTTGACATAAGTCTCAAGATAGTCGGCTTGGGCCCGCAACTGGTGCTCAAGTCGCCGCTGGGCTTCCACGCTTAGTGGATTACTGGATGAGTTGTCTAACGACGTCGAAACGAAGGTCATGTTCAACCCGTTCGCGGAAAGCCAGTGGCGCTTAACTGTTACTTGTTATCGATTATAATCCAGACGAGGCCCGGTACGGCTTCGCGGCTTTTACGGGTCTTTCGTCAAGCGAACTTGCGATAACTCTGCAATCCATAAGTAGTTACAGTTTGAATAGGGTAGTGTCCGTTCACCTTGCCGTGTGGGCTTCCGGGGGCGACGCGGCCATTCGGTCGGGCAACGCGGATCTTAAAGACGCGCGGAGTCGTACCGCATTCCCCGTGTATCGTGGCGATAGCCCCCAATTCAACGCTAAGCAGACCATTGAAGCTTGGCCCTAACGTGCCAAGTGAATAACATCTGATACTGGCGTCAGCGGCGTTCTTCCATTGTTTCGAGAATTTTTTTGAAATGTTGTGAGCGCATTTCGTCCCGTTTGCGACATATGGATGTAAGGACTGAGATCGACTTGCTTAAAGTGCAAGGCCTTGGTATTGCTCAGTCCATCCTTAAACGATGGTGGCGTGCCGTCGGCTGGAAACCTGATGGAATGCAATTGATTCCGTCGGCACTAATTTGCAGACGCAGACGCGCTCGCCAGGAACAAGTAAAAAGGAAAATGACAGTAACGCGCCCAATTCGGAATCGAAGTTCTTGATGGAGGCCCGTTATGAGAATATGTCTGAATTAGTACTCAACTCTCGGGCCGGGAGTTTTTGTTTTGCTTGAGGTCGCGCCAAACTGTTAACCAGTATGAGCAAATAAATTGGGAAAACAGAGAGGAATCGGCGTCTTGGCGCACGTGAACGAACTGCGTGAACTCGTGTTGATCACGATGAAGAAACAGAGAGGAAATTACGAAACCACGCGCCTCGCCGTAGGTGTTGACTGGTTGGCGACTTAGGGCAGTTTGGGCGTCGGAAATCCAGGCAACGATGGGTTAACCACTCTGGTTGGTTTTTTCTGACCAAGAAATCACCTCCCTGTACAAGACCGTTTCGGAGAGTTGGCGGGCCACTCTCGGGGTGGCCCGATGGGTGTGCGATTGACACGGGTCGTTAACGGGGACGGGCTAAAACCGCGTTTTTAGGGCCGCCAGCGGGGTACAAATACTCCAGCCCCGCCCTCTGGGCTTTGCGGGGCGACGCTCGGGCGGCTCGGCCGGGGCGATCCGGACCGCATCGAAGTGCTGCCGATCGCGGCCCCGCCCAGAAGTCTCACGAGACTGAGGGCTGAGACCGGATCAGGATAGCGGAATGGCCTGGATTTGTGGGGTGGCCGGGGCCGAGTCTCAGAATCTCACGATTTCGCATTCTGCCCCCTGCCCCACCCCCCGACCCAGACGATTCGGACATGCCGAATCTCTTCCGCCGCCTATTTGATGTCCTGGCCGGGTCCACCCAGGCCGACTTGCGCCGCCAGATCCAATACCTGAAAGCCGAGAACGAGGTCCTCCGCTCAAAGATCGAAGGGCCCGTCCGGGTCACGCCCGGGGAACGGTCGCGGCTGATTCGACTGGCCAAGCCCCTCGGATCAGCCATCAAGGCGCTGGTGACGATCGTCACGCCTCAGACCTTCCTGCGGTGGATCCGCGATGCCGACAAGGGCCGCCCCAAGAGAAAGACCGGACGGAAGCCGGGACGGCCAAAGTCGCCCGAACAGGTACGGCGGCTGGTACTGAGACTGGCGAAGGAGACCGGCTGGGGCTACACCCGCATCCTCGGCGAACTCAAGAAACTGGGCGTCAAGGTCTCCCGCAGCACCGTCGTCAACATTTTAAAGGATGCGGGGCTGCCAACCGGCCCCCAGCGCGGCGAGGCGACCTGGGACCAGTTCATCAAGTCGCACGCCAAGACCCTGTGGGCGTGCGACTTCCTGCGGCACCGGATCGTCACGAAATGGGGCTTCCGCGACGCGTACATGCTCGTCTTCGTGAACGTCGCCACGCGCCGGGCCGTCGCCACGGCGAGCACGGAG
>CAZSBF010000136.1:0-10121 GCA_964605185.1 uncultured Planctomycetaceae bacterium | reverse complement strand
TCGTGTTCTTGGAGAGGAACTTCACGGTTCCGTTGAGCGCGACCTGCGGCATGACGTTTTTGAGGGAGGGACATTCCTTGGCGATGGCCCATGCGTCATCGATCTTCAACGTATCAAAGTTGCCGACGACACGGCCGCCGCGGCGTTGTTGCGGCGGCATGACGAAGAGCTTGTTCGACCCCATGCTGGCAAAGCCCTCGCGCATGCGCGAACTCATGCCCTCGAGAATCGCCATGGCGGCCACGACCGCGCCGACGCCGATGAGCACGCCGAGCGTGGCGAGGACACTGCGCAGCGGATGAATCGTGAGGCTCCGCAACGCCATGAACATGATTCGAAGAAAAAACACTTAGCGGCGACTCCTCAAACTTGCAGCGGCCTTGCCATCGGTGGCGATCGTTCCGGCGGCGATGATGCGGTGCGCTCCTGGCCCAGCATTCGGGCGCGGAAGGCATCGTCGATTCCGCCATCCTCGATGACGCGCCCGTCTCGCATTGCGATGACGCGCTGCGCCTGCACGGCCACGGCCATTTCATGCGTCACGATAATGACCGTCACGCCGGCGCGGTTCAGTTCGTGAAAGATCTGCATGATCTGCTCGCCCGTGCGCGAGTCGAGGTTTCCGGTCGGTTCGTCGGCGAGGATGATCTTCGGTTCGGCCACGATGGCGCGGGCAATTGCCACGCGTTGGCGCTCGCCGCCGGACATTTCGCTGGGCGTGTGATACGCGCGATGCCCCAGCCCCACGCGCTCCAGCGCCCTCAAAGAAGGTTCCTTCACGCGGGCCTGTCGTGCATAGAAAAGCGGCACGGACACATTGTCCACCGCCGTCGTGCGCTGAATCAGATTAAACGTTTGGAAGACGAAACCGATTTTCTTGTTTCGCACGATGGCAAGCTGCTTATCCGACATGTGGCTCACGAGGTCGCCGTCGAGCCAGTATTCACCCGCGCTGGGCCGGTCGAGGCAACCAAGCAGGTGCATGAGCGTGCTCTTGCCGCTGCCCGATGCGCCGGTGATGGAGATGAACTCGCCTTCCTTGATGGTAATGTTCACACCGTCGAGTGCGCGGACAACCGTTTCGCCCATGACGTAGTGCTTGGTGAACTGGTTGATACGAATGAGGTCGGCCATCGTGTGCTGTGAACCCGGGCGCGCGGTGCGGCGGCGGCGCGCTAGGTGCTTTGGCTCTCCTTCTTTTCTTTTTCGGTGCGCTGCGGCCGCTTCGTCCAGACCATATCGCCATCCTTGAGACCGGAGACGATCTCGGTAAAGGTGCCGTCGGTCGCGCCGATCTTCACGGGCATTTTCTTTTCATCCCAGCGGTCGCGATTCCCCCGGCGATAGGGAACATAGACAAAGCAGTCGCGTCCTTCGCTGACCAGTGCTTCGTTCTTCACGAGCACAACACCCGAGAGTTTCTCCGTCGTGAACGACAGGTCGGCCTGCAAGCCGATCAGCTTCTTTAGGTCTTCCCCGGCAAGCCGCACCAACACGTTGAAGACCAGTGCGTTGTTGACCCGCTGCGGCTCGGGAAGGATGCGCTCGATGACGCCCTGATAAGTCTCGGCACGATAGGCGTCCACGGTGGCCTGCACGCGGCGGCCTTCGAGTTGCTTCGCTGCGTCCTCCGCTATCGCAGTGTATTCCTCGGTGGTGAGCTTCTTTGTCGTGCCGGGGCGGGCGTATTCGGGGGCGATTTTGCGAATCGCGCCGATGTCGGCCTCATCGACCTGCGCCATCACGAATACCGCGCTCACGTCGGACATGGTCATGAGAAGCGTGCCGCCGGTGAAGGTGGACGTTCCGCTCTGGATCATCTCCCCTTCGCGGATGAGGATGCTGTAGACCATGCCGGAGCTTCGGGCGGTTACTTTGGTTTCGATGAGCCGCTGCTTGGCTTCGTCCAGCGCCTTTTGCGAGCCGCGAAGTGCCGCTTCGGCTTGGGCAACGTCCTGTTCGGCGTTCTTGAGCAGAATGGATTCGTTGTTCTTTGCAGTCTTGAAGTCGGCGTCGGCAAGGTCGTAGTTTGATTTCGTCGTGACGTACTCGACGTCGCCGGCGATCTCCTTGTCCTTGTACTCCTTCATCTTCTTCCATTGAAACTCGGCCTGATCGAGCCGCGCCCGGGCGCGCTGCGTCTGCAACGGAAGTTCAAGTCTCTGATTCTCCAGCGCGATCAGTGCCTTTTCATAGGCCGACTTGCCGCGGTCCATTTCAGCCTGGCGTGCCTCAACGTTACGCTTCTCATCCACGGGGTCGAGTTCCGCGAGGGTATCGCCCGCGTTCACGATCTGCCCCTCAACGACGTGGATCTTGGCGACCTGTCCGCCGGCTTTGCTTTTGATCTGAATGATCTTGTTGGCCTGCACCGTTCCTGTCGCGGTCACGGGGATCACAAGGTCGCCCTTGATGGCCTTCTCCTGCTCACCATCGAGCCACTTGTTGGTCATGCTGATGTCGGACAGGATCAGCGTGATGACGCCGCCAAGGCCGACGAAAAGCACGACGCCGATGATGATGTATTTTCGTTTCATGATGACGTGATTCCGGTGTTTGGTTGATGCCGTGCTCCATCCCTGAAGCGACGCGCGAGGCGAGCCGACGACACCCTAGTAAAACGGCATCGCGCCCGCAAGTTCACATCGACGCAAATCCCCGCCATTACGAGCAAAGTTGCGCAATCGACCGCTGACACATCTTTACGTTTATGCGCGAAACGGTCGATATTCCAACCCAAACATTTTAGCCACGGGTTCGTTGGTGACCACGCCGAGATGGATGTCCATTCCTTCGGCAAGCCCGGGGTCTTGTTCCGTGGCCTTTCGATATCCGAGATTCGCAATGCGGAGCGCGTACGGCAACGTCGCATTCGTCAGGCCCAGCGTGCTGGTGCGGCCGACGGCGCCGGGCATGTTCGCCACGCCGTAGTGAACGATGCCATCGACGATATAGGTCGGGTCGGCGTGCGTGGTCGGTTTGATCGTCTCGCAGCATCCGCCCTGATCGACGCCGACATCGACGATGACCGAGCCGGGCTTCATCAGCTTGAGGTAGCTCCGCGGCACGAGCACCGGGCATCGAGCACCGGGAATCAGCACGGCGCCGATCACCAGATCGGCCTCGGTAATGTGATGCTTAATGGCCTCGGCGTTGCTGTAAATGAGTTGCACGTTGGCGGGCATGACATCGGAGAGGTAGCGGAGCCGATCGAGGCTCACGTCCATCATCACGACATGCGAGCCGAGGCCCGCCGCGACCTTGGCCGCGTTCGTCCCCACCACGCCGCCGCCGAGGATCAGCACCTTGGCCGGCTCCACACCGGGAATACCGCCGAGCAGGATGCCGCGGCCCATCATCGGCCGTTCGAGGTACTTCGCCCCTTCCTGCACGCTCATCTTGCCGGCCACTTCGCTCATCGGCGTCAGCAGCGGCAACCGGCGCTCGCGATCGCGCACTGTTTCATAAGCAATCGCAACGCACTTGCTCTTGACGATGCCCATGGTCAGTTCGCGATCGGCGGCAAAGTGGAAATACGTGAAGCAGATCTGCCCCTCCCGCAGCATGGCGCACTCGCCGGGCTGCGGTTCCTTCACCTTCACGATCATCTCGGATTTGGCGAAGATTTCCTTGGCCGTATCGACGATCTTGGCGCCGACGGCCGTGTACTCCGAATCGAGGAAGCCAGAGCCTGTTCCGGCGTCCTTCTCGATCAGCACCTGATGCCCGGCCGCGACCATGTCCGCCGCACCGGCCGGCACCATCCCCACGCGATACTCATCCGGCTTAATCTCCTTGACCACACCGACGATCATGGCGTTACTCTCCTGGAAGCGGCTTCGGCGAATCCTAACTCTCTAAGACCACTGGGCTTGGATGCTATTTCAACCGTGGGTTCCTCGCAATCGCGGGAGCCGTGATTTGCCCCATGACGGCCCACAATGTGGTCCCATAGCATCATCGCTTGTGCGTAATATCACCGCGACGATGCGTTTTCGCAACATTTCAGGTCCTTGGTCGAGGGTTGGAGCCGATACTTGCCTCGGATCGTCCGCTACGGCAACATCCAACGTTGCCTGGACGCAACTCCGGCGTCTTTTGCGCCGATTGGATACTACATGTCGCCTCCGTCCGCGCCAGCTGCAACCGCTCCCTCGAAGCCACCGGCGATCCTGCCGGATGTCTTCGAATTGACCCTCCAAGCCTTGCCATGCGCCGTCGTGGTTTTCGATCGGCGGCTTCATATCACGCTTCGAAACGAAGCCGCACGCCACCTCCTCCCGGAAGGCGACGAATTGCCCGCTGTGCTGAGCGCCATCGCGATTGAAAGCAGCTACGAAAACTGGGAGGCCGAACTTCGCGGCGTGCTCGATCATCAGCGTCCACACAGTTTCGACATCACCGGCCGAATCACCCGCGATCAGCCCGAGGTATTCCTGCACGTTGCTGTGAATCCCCTTCGCGATGCCGACACAAGTGCCGTGACCGGCGGTGTCTTGATCGCTGAGGACGTCACCGGCCGCATCGGCATGGAGCGACGGTTGGCGGTTTCGGAACGCCTCGCCGCCGTCGGCAAACTGGCTGCGCGCGTGGCGCACGAATTGAACAACCCGCTCGACGGCATCCTGCGATTCACGAATCTCGCCCTGCGCCGCCTTGGCGAGAGCGGAGCTGTCGTCGATCCGAAAATCACCGAGTATCTTGAACACTCCCGCGCTGGCATCCTCCGCATGCGCGACATCATTTCGTCGCTGCTTGAATTCTCCCGTAGCGCGCCGAACACCTTTGAGCAGGCCACCATCAATCGCATTGCCGAAGACGCCGTCACCGCGCTGGAAGGCCGGGCGCAGGAATCGGGCGTCAGCGTCGTCTGCAAGTTCCATCAGTCCGACATGCCGGTTGTCCGCGGCACGACGCTCTTCCAGGTCTTCTGCAATCTCATCAAGAACGCCATCGACGCCATGTCCGAAGGCGGCACGCTCGTCGTCACCACGCAATTGACCGCCGACGACTTGATCGCCACCTTCGAAGACACCGGCATCGGCCTGCCGGAGAATTCCGAGCAGATCTTTGAGCCGTTTTTCACCACCAAGGCCCCCGGAAAAGGCACGGGCCTCGGCCTCGCCGTCTGTCGCGAGCTGATTGAAAAATACGGCGGCACTATCACCGCCCACAACCGCCAGCCCAAGGGTGCGATGTTTGTCGTCACCGTCCCGATTCGCAATCTTTCCGCCGGCCACTTGAACCGCTCGGCCCTGCCGACGACCGCCAAGGCCGCTGCGCCATCATCCAACGGAGGAACGCACCGTGAGTAACACCGCGCCATCCGCGACCGCCACGCAGCCCGCCACTCGCGCTGCCGAGAAGACGCTCGACCGCATTCTGCTCGTCGACGATGACACGATCATCCTCGACTCGCTCAGCGAGTTTCTCCGGCTGGAGCGTTACGAGGTGCAAACGGCCAAGAGCGTCGAAGACGCATTGGCCACTCTCGCCCGTCAGCCGGCGCACATCGTCATCACCGACGTGAACATCCCCGGCGCCGATGGCTTTGAGTTACTCCGCACCATCCGCGAGCGCTGGCCTGACATCGTCTCCATCGTCATCACCGCTTACGGCACCATCGAGTCGGCCGTCGAAGCGATCAAGATGGGGGCCTATGACTATCTGACGAAGCCGCTCGCCGATGACGAGGTGCGCCTCGTCGTGCAGCGTGCCTTGCAGCAGCAATCCCTGCTCCGCGAAAACCGCACGCTCAAGCAGCAGCTCGGGATGCGCTATTCGCTGGAAAACGTCGTCGGCCACGACTATCGAATGCTCAAGATCTTCGATCTTGTGGAGACGGTCGCCGAAACCAGGACGACGGTGCTCATCTCCGGCGAGTCGGGTACGGGTAAGAGCCTCGTCGCCCGCGCCATCCACCAACGCAGCGACCGGGCCAACAAGCCCTTTATCGAAGTCTCCTGTGGCGCGATTCCGGAAAGCCTGCTCGAATCCGAGCTGTTCGGCCACACCAAGGGCAGCTTCACCGGCGCCGTGGCGGATAAGGACGGCAAGTTCAAGGCGGCCGAGGGCGGGACGATTTTTCTCGACGAGATCAACTCGGCCTCGCCGGGCTTTCAGGTCAAGCTGCTTCGCGTCCTGCAGGAAAAGAAGTACGAACCCGTCGGCTCCAACAAGACGGCCTCCGCCGATGTGCGGGTGATCCTCGCGTCGAATGTCGATTTGAAGCGCGAAGTGGAAGCGGGGCGATTCCGCCAGGACCTGTACTACCGAATCAATGTGGTGACGATCCCGATGCCGCCGCTGGTCGAGCGGCTCGGCGATATTCCCCTGTTGGCCGACCATTTCCTCGCCAAGTATCGCGCCGAGACCAAGAAGGAAGTCCACGGTTTCACGCCGGAAGCGATCAACTCTCTGCAGCGCTACCACTGGCCCGGCAACGTTCGAGAATTGGAAAACGCCATCGAGCGCGCCGTCGTGCTGAGCAAGAGCCGCCAGATCGCGCCCGAGGATTTGCCCGCCAGTGTCCTCGACGACCGCCCGGCATCCGCCCCCGGCGCGCCCGCCGACCCCGGTGTCTACAAGCCGATGTCGCTGAAGGATGCGCTGGAAGACCCCGAGCGCCGCATCATCGAGGCCGCCCTTCGCGCCAACAACTGGAACCGCCAGACCACGGCCGCCGTGCTGGATATAAACCGCACGACGCTCTATAAGAAGATGAAACACTTCGGCCTGGAGTTCGACCCGGTGCGCGATGGGAAGTAGTTGAACGGCACCCTCATAGCAGTAAAGGCCGCTGCGCGCACCAATTCGTACTCTTTGAAGCGTGGGAGGCACTCGACCCGCCTACGCCTCTAATCCGGCAAATCCACTTGCTTTTTTGCGGTTATGGGCTATAGTTTAATCAGAAGGTAGTGCAAACCGGCGAGGGCCTTATTCTCGCTTCAGATTTTCATTTGCCATTCATTTTTCATCCCTCCCGTTCGCAAGACCTTTAACAATCAAGTGTGCCCGCCGGACAAGCGGTGAAAAGGCCTGACGCATGGTCCGCGCGAGAATTGCGCGCCGATGTGCAACGGGTCTAACGACGCTCATCTGCTGAAATCTGGTGACGTGCCGGCTCGGTAACGGTCTGCACTGCCATGTACTCACCCCCGGCGGCCTTGGTTAGTCGAAAGGAGTCCCACGATGAAACCGTTGACATGGACGATCGGTATTGGAGTTGCGCTCGCGTTTGCCGGTGCAGCTTATGGTCAGTGCGAGCCGCGATGGTCGGAACAGTTCCAAAGCCCCTATTTGGAAGGCCGCATCGACAGCATGACTGGTTACGACCCCGACGGCCCTGGTGGAAGTCCAGGCCGACTCGTCATCGGCGGCCAGTTTGAATATGTCAGCAGCTGGTGGGAGGTTGGGGATCCCTTGAACGGAATCGCAATCTGGGACGTTGTCGGGTGGCGTGCCCTTGGAAAAGGGCTCTTGTCACTGCGAGATTCTGATGGAAATCTTGCGGGACAGGTCCACGCGCTTGCCTCCTTGGACGAAGATGGCGATGGACCGAAACCGCCATACCTCTATGCGGCAGGCGGTCTGTCTCTACCCGGCACCACGGAACGATTTATCGCGCGTTGGGATGGACGACAGTGGGAGGGAATGTCACGTGGTGAGCTTTGGGGGAATCCCTATTGGTTGGCGGTTGTGGATGAGGACGGCCCCGGCGGCGCTGCCCCTGTCCTGTATGCCGCTGGATATCTTAAGGTTTTTTGGAACTTAAGCCCGGAGCAACCTAATCCATATTGCGGTGTTGCACGCTTTGATGGATCGCACTGGGAACGCGTTCCTGGATCGGTGCCAGATGGTGTCAAGGCAATCGCATCGCTGGATGACGACGGGGCTGGGCCGCATCCAGCGGCACTGCATGTTGTTACTTTTATTGTTTATCCACCATGGCCGGAGACCGGACGATGGGAGATCACCCGCTGGAACGGTCATGAGTTAGAGCTTGTTGCCGTTGGCCCCCGCTTCATTTCGTATCCATTGCTTCTAGGCCTTTCCTACTTTGATGAAGACGGTCCCGGTCCCGGCGAATCAGCTTTGTTCTTCTGCGGCAACTTTACAGAAACCGGCGGCGTTCAGTTTCCCGGAATCGCGAAGTGGAACGGCCATTCTTGGGACCGAGTCGGCGCCGAAGGCGAAGTCTCAGGCGCGGCAACCGCAATGACGATTTTCGATGACGATGGAAACGGCCCGATCCCACCCGCCCTGTATGTGACCGGTCTCACCGTCGCCGGCTCTCCTTTTTCCAGCTACGGCATCGCCCGGTGGAACGGGCGACAATGGAGCAGCGTCGGAAATGAAGTGAACATCCTTGATGCCTATGTGGTTGAAAGAGGAATGATAGCAATTGTCGGCAATGATGGAATCGGTCAGCATCAACTTGTCGTTAGAGGCAGCATTGCAACAAATGGCCTGGGGGCGATGGTACAATGGGATGGCGAGCGGTGGTCACCGATGCTCGGAGGGGGACTGGCAAGTTATTACGCGCCGCCGGGACTTGCCCCCCCTTTTTCGAATTGCTTTGAAGTCTGTGACTCGCTCTCAGGGGAGTCAGATCGAAAAGACTTAATTGTCGGCGGTTGGTTCTTAGCTGCCGGAAACCTGATTACCAATACAATCGCACGATGGGATGGACGATCTTGGTTCCCAATGGGCAATTATTTTAACGGCGAAATGTCGACCGTGACCTTGCATGACGCCGATGGCGCGGGTCCGGAGCGAGCCGAATTAATTGCAGCAGGCCAATCGGGATACGCTTCTTCCGGCTACGAGATTGCGGTTTGGCGTAATGATTCGTGGGAATCATTAGGCGCGGTCGATTCCCCCGACTATGGATGGGTGGACGCAATGGCGTCGTTTGATCCAGATGGCGACGGTCCGGCGCAGCCCGCACTTGTTGTGGCCGGGAAGTTCACCGAGATCGACGGGCAGCCGGTCACCAACATTGCCCAATGGGACGGAATCGAATGGTCAAATGTTGGCGGCGGGTTGGATGGAGATTCCTTCAGACTCGCGGTCTTCGATGAAGACGACGATGGGCCTGATCCCGCCCGCCTTTTCGCTGGCTTCCAATCACTGACGAACGAGGGCATCACCGGACTCGGACGATGGGACGGAACGTCGTGGTCGACTGTCGGAGATGTTCCAATAGAGTATGTCACGGCAATGGTTGTGGCCGATCTGGACGGTGCCGGGCCCGAGGCGGAGAGCCTGCTTGTCGCGGCCTGGTTTCACGAGGAAGGCGCTCCTTACCAGGGAAACCGGTTGGCTAAATGGAACGGAAAATTCTGGTCTTTTTTCCCGTCTTTTTACAGCCCATACGGTCAAATCATGTCCATCGCCGCGATGGATGAGGATGGAGACGGACCGGAGCCTGTGAAAATCTATGTCAGCGGAGACGTGCGAACGTCCGACAATTATTCCGATAACGGTGCGGCCGTTTGGGACGGATCGAATTGGAGAGCTCTGGGCGGCGGAATGAAATCGATTGCGGGGTGGTTCACGAATTCCATCGTGTACGACGAGGATGGTCCGGGAGGCAATCCGCCCACCGTTATCTTCGGCGGCGACATTTCTTCCGCCGGTGATGTCACGTCCACGGGAATTGCCCGCTGGGGCCGACTCGCCCCGACGATCCATCAACATCCGACGAACCGCACGGTGGATCGCGGTGCGTCCGTGCAGTTCTACGTCCAAGCCGGCTCCAATGATGCCGTGTCATACCAATGGCGCAAGAACGGTCGTCCGTTCCGTGATGACGCGAGAGTAACGGGTTCCCGCACGGACACGCTTCGACTGTCGCACGTGAAGCTATACGACGCAGGCTCCTACGATGTGGCCGTGACGAATTCTTGCGGGACAACGGAGAGCCTTCAGGCTCAGCTTACGATTCGAGGGGCGGCAAGCATCATCCAAGCGGAGTAGGTGGGACGGTGGGTCGAGTACGACCGCACCCTACGATTTGCTACACTCCCCCGCTCATGCATCTCGCCGACCTCCGCTACGACCTGCCGCCCGATCTCATCGCCGCGCATCCCTGCGACCCGCGCGACGCGGCCCGGCTG
>CAZSBF010000135.1:0-10258 GCA_964605185.1 uncultured Planctomycetaceae bacterium | reverse complement strand
TGCTCCCGGGTTCACGAACAGCGGATCGGCGGCGAAGTTGCCTGTTCCCCCAAAGCCTGACTGAATATCGCAATAGTTTACCGTTGCTGTACCGCCTTGATTGAAGATGTCCCACCCCACATTGCCCCAGAGGATGCAATTGGTCAGGGTTGGATTGCTGTTAAAGCTGAAGATTCCGCCGGTCCCCGACGGGGCGCCGCTGTTTCCGGAGAACGTGCAATTGGTGATCGTCTGATTTCCGCCCTGGCTGACAATCGCGCCTCCACTGTTCCCGATGAAGAGACAGTTGATCACGATGGCGTTGTTGAACGTGTTGTAGATCCCGCCGCCGTTTCCGTTGCCATTGTTGTTGATGAACACGCAGTTGGTGATTCTCGACGTGCCGGCACCGTTCCGTATCCCGCCGCCGCCGTCGAACGGACCGCTGAAGTTGTTGGTAAAGGTGCAGTTCGTTATGGTCGGACTGCCGCTCGTAAGGTAGATCCCGCAATTACCGTTGCCGGTGAACGTGCAGTTATTAATGCTCGGATTGCTGCCGGTGGAGATGCCCTGCCCTGAATTATTGTTGAACGCGCAGTTGTTGATGTTCACAAAAGAGCCGGTCTGAAGTGACACTCCCGTGGAATTGTTCCTGAATACGCAGTCGTTCAGGTTGCAGGCCATCTGGAAGACATTCAGCCCTCCATTCTGGACCGTGAGACCAGAAATCGTCAGGACGAAGCCCGTATTGGTCGTAATCAATCCATTGAGGATGGTGGTGGCGGCGCCCGCCCCGATCAGGTTCAGGTTGGTCCCGGGAATGTTGAACGATTCGGAGTAGGTGCCGGCCGCGATCTGGATGGAGTCGCCGTGGACACTCACGCTGACGGCGTGGCCGATCGTCAGGAAGGGCAGCGCCAGCGTCCCGGGATTGGCGTTGTTGCCGGTGGTGGCGACGTAGTAGGTCGCTGCCTTTGCGGCCGGCGCGGCCGCCAGCATGATGGCGCAGCACAGCGAGACGACTGAAACCAGAACGTGACGCCGAGTCCACGACTCCGGCGACTTGTTTGCATCGATCATGATTTTGCTTCCCGATCCTCTCTTCGTCGCGCGGAGAAGGCCCCGCACGGAACCCTGACTACGATAACCGATTCGCGCCTTGGGAGTGCGATTGCACCATGCGTTTGGTGCGTTTTTTTTGAATGCACTTCGCTCGGAGGCCACGGGAAGTGTTGTCACCGGGGCGACACTGCGACTCGCACCAGCGGCCGCTGTTCACGGGAAGGGATTCCCGTTGCAGGTGGGTGCGAGAAAGGATTCACGCACCAGCGAGCGCGGTTCCCTCCCCTTGATAAGGGGAGGGCTAGGGTGGGGTCTTGTTTGTAGTTAGTTCTTCGACGCGGATTCCTCTGTGATGGTGCACACGGTCGTTCGGTTTTTTCTCGCGGCGACGAGTTCGATTATTGAGAATGTCGTGGATGGAGGCACGCGCGGTTGGGTCGGTGCGTGGGTGTCGCCCGGAGGGCGGGCGATGGTTGCCAGTGGTCTTGGCCACTGGGATTGGGGGCTTTTTTTCTTGTTCTGTCCGGAGGACGGGCGCGGGGTTGATTTCAGATTTGATATTTGAAATCTCAGAGGGTGGGTTGACGGGTGAGGTTAGCGGGTTGGCGGATTTGGAGCCATACTCGTTGTCCGGCGATCTGTTAATCGGCAAGCCGGGGTGGGCGATGTTCGGTTTGCACGGCGGGTTGGGGGAGTCTGATTTGAGATTTGAAATTTCAGAGTCGGGAGCGGCGGTCGCAGCGCCGGGCGCGGACGCCGCGCGAGCGCCGGTCATGATGGCGGTGATGTCGTCGGGGGCGATGTTGTGGCGGATGGCCCACTCTTGTTTGTTGCGTTCGTGATATTCGCGGATGTCGGCGAATGCCTGGGCGCGGATGGATTCGGTCTTGGGGTCGGCGGGCGGGGTTTTCTTTTTTCGGTCATCGAGGGTGATGTAGGTGTTGGAGGCTGCGCGGTAGGCGAGGGTGAGGCGGTGGATGGTGGCGGCGGAGGCTTCCTCGTCGTCGAGGAGGATGGTGAGGAGGCGGCGGGCGATGATCTGGGGAAGGATGGCGCCGATGTCGGGACCATCAGGGCCCACGGGGGCGATGCGGGCGGCGGCTTCCTCGAGGTCGACCTGATTGCGGATTTTGCAGGCGTAGCGGTAGAAGGCGGAGCGGCTGACACCGCGCTGCTCGAGCTGGAAGCGCTGATAGGTCACGCCGACGGGGCCCATTTCGGGATCGCGCAGGACGCCGTCGATTCGATTCCGCAGGTCGGGGTCGAGGGAGAACATGGTGGACGTGGGGCCGTTGGTGTTGTTGGGGACGTCTGACATGGGATTTCCTCCTTAAAAAAAGGTGGGATTAGCTGGGACGAGCTGGGACGGCGGAATCTTGAGTCTTGAGACGTGAGTCTTGGGTGGTGGATGAGGTTGCTTTGCAACGGGAAGCAGAGGGAACAGGGAACAGAAAAGGCACATAGGCACTGAGGCACGAAGGCACAAAGGGGAGGAGGGGTTGCTTCGCAACATGGCACAATTCCTATATGGCGGCGCGCGGAGTGGGCGCGGCTCGGGCGAAGGCGGTTCGCGCGAGCGGGTACGAACCTCGCTCATTTCCTATCAATCTTGCTCGCCGTTTCGCGCCTTGGTGGGATGAATGGAAGTGGTTGTGGGGGAAGGGGTTATCCGAGAATGAGGCGGCCGGAAATGAAGTTTGAGAAGAACGTGCGTAAATAATCTGGCAATAGGTTGCGCAAAGCGGGGGAATCACGACTGGGATACAGGAACCGGGACTCGAATGTCACTTTGAGTGGACTGCCTTTTTTTCAACCGGTTCGTGGTCGCGGTACGGAACCCGAATAGTCGGTTATAGTACATTAACACAATTGGAGAACTGACATGAAAAGGCATCCCAACAGATTTTTCATCGGCACTCTTATAGTTCTGGCACTTGGTTGGTCGTACTTTCTTGTGTCGGCACCGATAAGTTCGGCGGTACCGAAGAATGAATGGTCTATAGCGCAGGCGGCGAACGGCCCGTCAACCTCTGATCTCTGCAAGTTCTTGGGTGTGGATTCAGCGACCTTCGATTTGCAATTGCCACCATCTGTGACCCTACAGATCAGGGTGGAAGCATGGCAAGACGGAAAGTCGATCTGTACATGGTCCGCAAGTGAAACGGCGCTGGAGAGTGCAAAGAGGTTAACGATATTTTACAAAACCGAGAACGATAATTTATCGGTGATGCTTGTCACTCCGTTGGGCTCAATGAGCAGCACCATCACCAGGCCTGCAGGCTCCGGCCAATTGAATGCGAAACGCACATGGAGTGTGCCTCAATTGAAACTCCAAGAAAAGGAGATTCCGATTCACGCTGTTTTCTATAACAAAGATTCCATTACCAGTCCCACGATTGACCCGAGTAGTCCAGAAGGCGTGCTCGATGCCGTGCAGAAATTTGAGAGCGCTGTCGTGTTTTTTGTCAAAGTCACGAAGGCCGAGAAAGATTAAGGATTGCCGGACAGGATTGTGCGGTATGACGGTGCGAATACACATGCGGCGCTCATTAGATGCGCTTGAACTGCTTCTCTAAATCCCGCGTCGAAAGCTCCAGCGTCGTTGGTCGGCCGTGCGGGCAGTTGGAGCTGCGGGCCGTGACGTGCCGCTGCGACAAGAGCGCCTGCATCTCATCGGTGGTCAGCGGATCGCCCGCCTTCACCGCCGCCTTGCAGGCCATCATGTCGAGGCACTTGTGGAGAAGGGTTTCGTCGGGGAGGGGAAGGCTTGAGTCCTGAGTCTTAAGTCCTGAGTTCTGAGTCTTGAGTCCTGAGTTCCGCCGCGTCGGATCTTCGACCTGAGACTTGAGACTTGAGGACTCGGCATCGGTGATTTCCTCCGTGCCCTCGTGCCTTGGTGCCTTCGTGCCTTCTTCACCCATCGTTTCCAGCAGATCACTCACAAACGCCGCCACGTCTAGATTCGGCAGCAGCGTCGGGAAGCTCTGCACCGCCAGCGTCGTCGGGCCGAAGGCCGAGACCTCGATGCCGAGGCGGGCGAGCAGGTCGGCGTGCTCGGTCGCGGCGATGGCCTGCGTGGGCGAGACTTCGATGGTGGCCGGCACGAGCATGCGCTGCGACTCCAGCGGGCCGGCCAGGATGCGATCGCGAAATCGCTCGTAGAGGATGCGTTCATGGAGGGCGTGCTGATCGATGATCATGATCCCATCGCCGGTCTCCGCGACGATGTAGGTGTTGTGGATCTGGATGAGGCTTGAGACTTGGGGAGGAAGGTTTGAGGCTAGAGGCTCGAGGCTTGAGACCTCCGACTCGACGACGTCGAATCGATTGACGGGTGTCTCCGCTCCAATTTCTGCGTGCGGTTCACCCGCCGAGTCGGAAAGTCGTTGCGGCAAGGTGGAATGCTTCGGCGTTTCGGTTTTTTCGTCGCGATAGACCGAGCGGATCGACGGGCGCAGGGACTCGGAAGGGAATCGCGGCGGGGCGAAGTTGAGGCGTGACTGGGTCGGGTCGACCGACTTGAGATAATCGGCGAGTGCCTGGCGCGTCTCGAAGGAGCGATCGTCAGAGGCGCGCTCGCCCGTCGCGGGCGCGCCGGTGAAGCTGCGTGGGTTGAAGCCGAGGCGCGGCGTCAGGTCGTGCGACAGCAGCGTCTCGCGCAGCACGGCCAGCACCTGCGACTGCACCAGGCCGGCGTCGCGCCAGCGCACTTCGATCTTGGTCGGGTGTACGTTGACATCGAACGAGTCGGCCGGCGCGGTGAGAAAGAGAAAGACGACGGGGTAACGGTCGTGCTCGACCAGCCCACGGAATGCCTCGCGCACGGCATAGGCAATCCGCCGATCGCTGATGAAGCGGCCGTTGAGGAAGACATACTGCCACTTGGAGGACGGGCGCGACTGCGCCGGCGGCGCGATCAGGGCCTCGATGCGCAGCCCGCGTTCATCGCGGTGGATCGGCAGAAGGCAGGCGGCGAGTTCGGGACCGTAGAAGTCGGCGATGCGCGTGCGCCGATCCGTCGTCGTCGGCAGGTTGCGAAGCTGGCGGCCGTTGTGGGAGAGGGTGAAGGCGACATCGGGGTGCGACAGCGCCACGCGGGCGACCTGCTCGGTCACGTTGGCGAGCTCGGTCGAGGCATGGCGAAGGAACTTGCGCCTTGCCGGGACGTTGTAGAACAGGTTGCGAATCTCGACGGTGGTGCCCGTCGGAGCGGAGCAGAGTTGAGGTGTCGCGTTCGTAGATTCGTCGGTGAGGCGAAGTTCGTAGGCCTCCAGGCGATCCGGCGTGCGACTGACGATGCGGAAGTGACTAACGGAGGCAATGGAGGCGAGGGCCTCGCCTCGGAAGCCGAGCGTTGTGACGCGGAAGAGGTCGTCGGCGGTGGCGATCTTGCTGGTGGCGTGCGAGGCGACGGCGAGGGGCAATTCGTCGGGCGGGATGCCGCCGCCGTTGTCGGTCACGCGGATCAGCGTCGAGCCGCCCTCCTCCAGGGCGACGTCGATCCGCGTGGCCCCAGCGTCGAGGGCGTTCTCCACCAGCTCTTTGACGACGGAGGCCGGGCGCTCGATGACCTCGCCCGCGGCGATCTTGTTAATCAGCGCGGGGTCGAGTTGGCGAATCTGTGGCATGTGAGGATTCAGACGCTGAAGGGTCCAACGCGCACGACGGAGTAGCTCGTGAAGAATCGAACGACAGGCGGGAGTATAGATGCGACGGGAAGCGCGAACAAATCACAGGCGCGCTGCCGCGCGTGGATCGCTGCGTTTCGAAGTGAATGGGCTTTGCGTTACTTGCGACCGGCGAGGATTCCGAACACGCCGACCAGGATCGCGACGAACGCCAGCCCGCCGAAGACGGACATGTGGATGACGTCCTTGGCGATCAGCGTCAGGAAGCCGGGCCACGCGCTTTGCAGGTGCCCCGCAGTGGCAAGGCCGACCAGCGCCATGGCCAGCACGCCGAGCAGGCAGGTGACGTTCATCAGTGAGGCGCCGGGCATATCGACGGCGACTGAGGCGGCCATGCGCGGGGCCATGGCGGCGGAGGTAGAGGTGGCCATCATCGGGACGGCCATGGGTTCCTCGCCGATGGGTTCGGCGACGATCGCGCCTTCGTCTTCCACGGTTTCGGCGGCTTCGACGACGGCTTCGGTTTCGGTCTCGCCGGCCTCGGTGGGCGAGATGACGTCGAGCAGCTCGGCGCCGAGGCTGGTGTCATCGCTGACCTGGGTGAGGTCGAGAAGGCCGCTGCCGCTGCCTACGGCTTCGAGTTCATCGACGCCGGCGGAGATTCGCGTCTCGCCCATCGGATCGGCGGCGATTTCGACTTCGTCATCCTCGAAGACGCTGATGCCCTTGGCGGCAGGCTTTGGCGCGGCCGGCGCGGGGCGCGGGGCCTCTTCTTCGCCGGAGGGTTCGAGGCTGATGATGCTCGAACCCGACAGGCCAAGATCGGGAATCGACGCCGCCGGACGCGGAGCAGGTTTGGCGGGTTGCTGCTCTTCGTCGCTGTCGGGCAGGAGGTCGATTTCGGATGTGAACTCGCGCTTGGCGGGCGCGCCCTTGGCCGGCGCGGCGGGGAGTTCCTCGGGGAAATCCTCAGCGGACACATCGAGCGGCGACATTCCCATCGCGCTGCCGGAATCACTGGGAGACGCGGCAGCCGGTTCATCGTCGAGTAAGTTCAATTCGGAGGGCTGGTCGGCGGGAATATCCGCGAGCGGGCTGATCTCACCGAGGCCGAGGCTGGACGACGAGTCGGCCAGGCTGCCGAGGGCTGAGGCGAAAGAAGTGTTCTCATCGGCGACAGGCTCGGCCGTCATCTCGTCCGTGGCGGCGAGATCCATGATGCTGCTGCCTTCTTTTGCGGCCATGCGTTCGACTTCGCCGCGCTTGAAGAAGACCTTTCCGGCGTCCCGGAATTCATGCAGACGACCATCGGCCACCATGGCCTTGATGTCGGCGGCGGTCACACCGAGGGCTTCACATACCTGGTCCAGCGTCAAATAGTCGGTCGCCATGCAAGCACCGTGGTCGGAGACCCGCGGAGGGCTCCGTCGTTTCGTGTTTTGTTATCTCGCATCGAGCCTGCGAACGCTCGCGGGACTCGTGCCAACCGATTGTCTCATCCCCCCGTGCCGGTTTGGTTACGGCGTCGGGCTTGGTTTGGTGGAAGTCGGTTCGGCTTCCTCGGGCGTGTTCAAACCGGGGATGCTCGTCCCCAGCACTTCGTCCGCGTCGTCGGGTCGAGCCCCGTTGTTGCGGATTCGGTCTTTGTTCTTGCGCTGCTCTTCGAGCAGTTTCTTGATCATCTCCGGCGTCGTTTCCTTGTCGAGGTTGAAGCCCTCCAGGTAACGGTCGAAGTCAAACGATCGTGCAAACACCAGGCGCATCTTTCGTGTGCCGGGCATGTACTCGTAGCACCAGACGTTTCGCGTATCGACGTCCATCATGAACAGACCGTACCGGTTGGTATCGATCTGCCCGGTGAAGGCGAAGATGCCGCGGGCGCCAGCCATCGGGGAATCGGCAAAGGCCGTCGGGATGCCGATGGGCCCGCGGTCGTTTCGAACGATCAGCGTCGTTGCAATCACGGCGAGCAAGAGCGCGATGATCCAAAGGACGGTCTGTCGTTGGGGCGCGGGCGTTGCGGCGACTTGGTCGCTGCGATGTACGGGCTGCATCGTGGCTCCCGAATGCTTAGTCTTCCCCCAGGCTGGTACTCGTCCAATTATACGGGGCCGACCCGTCGCCTCAAGCCGCTGACGGCAGGAATTACGCGCGAATTCGCTTTGGTCGTCATTTTTCAGGCCCTTTGGGCAAAGCTATACTGCCTGAAGATGGCCGACACCGCCCCTCCCCCTGTTCGACGATGCTTTTCACGGACCGTTGCGCCGCCCGGTAACCTTCCCGGACTTCGGGCGTGGGTGGCAGGGCAGCCCGGCGGAGTGATGCTGGAGTCCGTGGCCCGTGACGAGCGCTGGGGGCGATATTCGATTTTTGCTGTTCGACCGTCGCGGGTGATTGAGGTCAGCGAGTTAGACCCGCGCGATCCGATTCGAGCGCTGGCCGATGGATGCCGGCCGTGGTCGATCGCACAGGACCACTCGCTCCCGTTCCATGCCGGATGGATCGGCTATCTGGCGTATGAGGCGGGTCGATTTGTTGAGGCGCGTTCGATGGGCTCGCATCGCGCAAGCGGACTGCCGCTTGCATGGTGGGGATATTACGAATGTGCCCTCGTTGCGGATCACGCTCGCGGTGAGTGGTATGTCGTGGGTGTCGTGGACCATGGCAACGACGATTCGGCGGACAAATATCGTTTTTGGCAAACGGCCATTGCCGACGCGGACGGATATGTTGACTGCGGTTCGTTGCCCACGATCGCAAAGGGCCAATGGCACGATTCACGCGAAGACTACCTTGCAAGCGTTCGCCGGATAGTTGATTACATCCGCGCGGGGGATGTTTTTCAGGTCAATCTTGCCCGGCGGTACCGCGTTGGCTGCGCCGTTTCGCCTGCGTTGATCTATCAACGGCTTTGCGAGAGCAACCCCGCTGCGTACAGCGCGTATTTGGGCGGGGTTACGGGCGATTGGTCGGTGTTGTCGTCATCGCCGGAGCTGTTTCTATGCACGCTTGGCCGTGACGTGGTGACACGCCCGATCAAGGGCACGCGGCCGCGCGGCGCAACGCCCGACGTGGATCTTGCCAATCGGCGGGAACTCCTGACGAGTGCCAAGGATCAGGCCGAGTTGAATATGATTATCGATCTGCTTCGCAATGACGTCGGCCGTGTGTGCGAGACGGGGTCGGTTCGCGTCGAGTCGGACGGCGACATTGAGGCGCTGCCCACGGTTTTTCATCGCACCGCGACGATTGCCGGACGATTGCGTGAGGGTGCCGATTCGATTGATCTGCTTCGGGCGTGCTTTCCCGGCGGCTCCATCACCGGCGCGCCGAAGGTTCGGGCCATGCAAATCATTCACGAGCTTGAGCCGTTCGCACGCGGGCCTTACTGCGGCGCGATCGGCTACATCGGCGTTGACGGCGCGATGCAGCTCAACATACCGATTCGCACGCTGACGCGGCATGGTGAGACGCTCGATCTCTTTGTCGGCAGCGGGATCGTGGCGGATTCGGACCCAGCGGCGGAGTACGACGAACTCACGGCAAAGGCGGCCGGGATGATGACAGCGCTGCACGGTACCATTCCGACCAAGTCCACCAGACCCGCAGAACTCCACGGAGCCGCGTCGCGATGAGTGAATTTGTCTATCTCAACGACTGCGTGGTGCCCGCCGGAGAGGCCACCGTTTCCGTTTTCGATGCGGGCCTGACGCATGCGGCGGGGTTGTTTGAAACAATGCGGGCCTATCACGGCCGGGTGATGCGGATTAACGATCACCTTGAACGCCTGCTCACCTCTGCCGCGACGCTGGACCTCTTGATTCCGGTAACGGCGGCTCAGTTGCAACATGCGGTGTATGAGGTTCTTGATGCGAACAAGCTCAAGGAGGCGCGGGTTCGGTTGGTGGTGACGCCGGGCAATGTTCCGCGGCCGGATCTGGTGGAGGTCGTTGAGCCGCGACCGACGATTCTGGCGACGGCGACGAAGGTGCAGCCGCATCCGCCGGAGCAATACAAGACCGGATGGCGGGTTTGCATCTGCCCTTACAAGTCGAGTCGGCTGGACCCTCTCGCAGGACACAAGACGCTGGCGTATTTGCCGAGGCTGATGGCGATGAAGGATGCGGCAAGCCGGCGGTGCAATGAGTCGCTGTGGTTCACGACGGAGAACACCCTCGCCGAGGGATCGGTGTGCAATGTGTTTATCGTGAAGGACGGCGTGATTCGAACGCCGACGGTGAATACGCCGATCCTGCCGGGGACGGTTCGCAAGGCGGTGATTGAAGAGGCACGCGACGCGGGCATTCCGGTGGAAGAGGCGGCGATTGACATTACCATGCTTCTGGAAGCGGACGAGGTGTTTCTGACCGGCAGTGTGCTGGAGGTGATGCCGGTGACGAGTATTGAGAAGCATGTTGTGGGTGATGGGCAGCCGGGGGTGGTGACGCGGCGAGTGATGGAGTTGTACGCGGCTCTTGTGCAGAGTGAGTGTGGCGAGTGAAGCCTCGACGAAGAAAAACAGCGAAACGCCAACTCGTTGAATCGGCTCAATGGGGCGTCGATATAAAGCGTGGGAGAGGACTTCCAGG
>CAZSBF010000134.1:0-10316 GCA_964605185.1 uncultured Planctomycetaceae bacterium | reverse complement strand
CATCCGCCACCCCCACCACAATCTTCACCCCCCCCCTCTCCATCCCCCCCACCCGCCGTCTCTGCCGACCATCCACCACCACCACCAACCGCCGCCCCAGCCCCGCCATCGCCTCCACCGCCAAGTCCGCCCGCTTGTACGCCACCAACTGCCCAACAAAAAGGTAATACCCTTCCGCCCCTTGGCCCCTTTTCCCTGTGGCACCGGTTTCCAACCGGTGACCTGTGGCACAGGTTTCCAACCTGTGACCCTCCTCATAAAACCCCGTCTCCACCGGCGGATAAACCACCGTCGCCTCGCGCCCATAGTGCCGTGCAATCCGATCCGCCACCGCCCGACTATTCCCAATGAAATGCGTCACCCGCTGCGCCGCCCGATAGTCCACGCCACGCAGATACTTTGCCACCACCGGCATCAGCAACCGCTGCATCGCGCTCGCTTCCCGACTGCGATACAGCTCATACAAATCCCACAAATACCGCGGCGGCGAATGGCAGTAACAAACATGCGGCGTCCCCTCCGGCACGCGCACCGCCTTCACCAAGCTCGCATCACAACTCAGGACCAGGTCATACCCCGAGAAATCCCACTGCCCCGCCGCCATCGGAAACAGCGGCAGATACCCGCGAAACTTCGCCACCCCCATCGGCAATCGCTGAATGAACGACGTGATGATCAGATGCCGCCGAAGCCGTTCGCTGATCCGCCCCTCATCACACACCAGCGTAAAGATGTCCGCCGTCGGAAAAAGCTCGCACAACGCCTCCAACACCTTCTCCCCGCCGCGCATCCCGGTGAGCCAGTGATGGACCAGTGCAATCCTCATTCGCGCCGCATTCTATACCTGTTCGTGGTGGACCGTGACACCGCAAGTCGACAAAAAATGCTCGTCGACACGCGTAGCGCCGACGAGCGTTTAGGTGGAGAGAGATGAAGCGATGAGGTGTTACGTCGCCAATCCACGTACGCGACGCCCAAGCGCCGGAATCATCGCGCCGGCCAACAACAGAATCGTCCCCGGTTCCGGCGTCTGCTGATTGATCCATCCCGACACCACCTGCACGCGAACGTCATTGGCCGTCTCCCCAAAACCAACGCCGCCCTGACCGAGCCCCAGGCTGTCGCCGCCCCGCGTCACACCGGCCACGCGCCAGATGCCGTTGGGCACGTCGCGGATAAACATGGGACCGCCAGAATCGCCGTGCGTCGTATTCGCCTCGCACCGGTCCCAGACCGGCCCCAGGCCGTCGCATTGTCCAATCGCCGTCCCACCAAGCGGACCAGCGGCGCCAATCGCGTTCATCAACGGATTGATCGCATGATTGTCAAAGTCGAATTCCATCAACTGGTTCGCAGCGCCCGCGAACGCGTCCACCATGTTGACTCCTTGTCGCTTATTACCGAACAACAGCTTCTCTCCATTCATGCCGTCGCCGCCGGCCCCGTAGCCGACCTTGTATTCCATTCCGACCAAGTCGCGCGACCGCTCGTCGGCGATCTCGCCCGAATTGATCTTCCATGCCGTGCTCGGAACCTCCGCCTCCAACTCGATGACGGCGATGTCATAGGTGCTGTCTCCCATCACATAGTTGGGGTGACGGGTCACCTTGGTTGATTTGTAATGGACTCCCGGTGCTTCCAACGGAAGCGTAAACGTCATCTTGTTCTGCGCGTACGCGCCCAGGTAAGGGTCCGGGGATCCGGGCGCTGGCGCATATGGAATTCGTGGGCTCGACGGATACGGATACGGCGACGGAATTTCCTCGCTCGGTGACGGCGGATAGTCGCCCGGGTAATCCGGCGCGCCAGGGCGAATGTCAAAGGCATTGTCAAACGTGCAATGCGCCGCCGTCAGCACATATTTCTTTGTTTGCGGCTGGTCCGGATGTGGCAGGATCAGCGTGCCGGTGCAAAAGTAGTTCCGACTGTCGTTGTTGGCCGCGTCTAGCCGGCCCACCATCCCCACCCCCGTGAAGAAGTCCGCCGGATCGGCGCCACGGCCGCGAGTCGCCATGTTCTGCGACGATGAAATGATGATCCCATGCACCGGCTGGATCGCTCCAAGCACGCCCAGCACCACGAGAATCCAATTCGACATAATTCGCCTGGGGTTCATGATTCGCTCCTTGGGGAACCCTGTTTGTCGGCTCCTCGCCGCCATTCGGGCATTCCCGTTACAATGATCCCTCGTGTTCGGGCGGGCACAGCGCCTGCCCTCCCGTTCGTCTGGCGAAATCGAAGCCAATCAGCCGTCAAGATTTCCCGGAAAAAATATGGACCCTCCTGCCCACGTCGTTACCCGTCTCCTCTCCGAGGCCTCCCACGGCCGCCGCGAGGCATGGAATCAGCTCGTCCCCCTCGTCTACGAAGAACTTCGCAGGCTCGCCAACGCCGAAATGCGCCGCGAGCGACCCGGCCACACGCTTCAACCCACGGCCCTCGTCAGCGAGGCCTACCTTCGGCTGGTGGAGCAAAACGAAGCGGGATTCAACAACCGCAGCCATTTCTTTGGCGCCGCCGCACGCGTCATGCGCCGTATCCTGGTGGACCATGCCCGCGGCCGGCTCGCCGAAAAGCGGGGCGGCGACGCCAAGCGAACCCAGTTGGACGAAGCCCTGGTCAGCTTCGAGGAACGTGCCACGGACATCCTCGCCCTTGATGAGGCGCTGTCCCGCCTCGCCGACCTCGACGCGCAGCAGGCGCGCATCGTCGAGCTTCGCTTCTTCGGAGGCCTCTCCGTCGACGAAACCGCAAATGTCCTGCAAACGTCTCCGTCAACCGTCGAACGCGGTTGGCGCATCGCACGCGCCTGGCTCCTTCGCGCCCTCGGTGAACGCAATTAGCCCGCGCATCGAAATGAGGTGGCCTCGTGGCCCCCGATCGTTGGAAGCAGATCAATGACGTCTTTGAGCGCGCGGCGGCATTGCCCCCACACGAACGTGAGGCCTTTCTCGAAACAGCCTGCGGAAGCGATCTCGACCTGCGCGAGGAGGTCCGCTCGCTCCTGGCCTATGACAACAACGCCCAGGGATTCCTCCGAAATCCAACCACCCCGATCGACTCCCGACTCGTCGCCGTCCCGGCCGCAGATCTGGCTGGCAGAAGAATCGGCTCCTATCGACTGATTCAACAAATCGCCACCGGCGGCATGGGCTCCGTCTGGCTCGCAGACCGCGCCGACCAACAGTTCAACAAACAAGTCGCCATCAAACTCATCAAACGCGGCATGGACACCGACGAAGTCCTGCGCCGTTTTCACGCCGAACGACAGGTTCTCGCCCGCCTCGAACACCCCAACATCGCCAGATTGCACGACGGCGGAGCCACCGACGACGGACTCCCTTATCTTGTCATGGAACACATCCACGGCACTCCCCTCGATGAGTATTGCAACCATCACTCCCTCACCATTCATGCCCGATTGGAGCTCTTCCGGCATGTCTGCGACGCCGTTCAATTCGCCCACCGCAATCTGGTAGTCCACCGTGATCTGAAGCCCGCAAACATCCTCATCACCTCCAACGGCGAGGTAAAGCTGCTCGACTTTGGAATCGCCAAGGTTCTCGAAGATGATGTCGCAGGCCGCAGTCTCGGCGTAACCCGAATCGATCAGCGCCCGATGACGCCGGAATACGCCTCCCCCGAGCAAATCCGCGGGGAAGTTATCACCACCTCGAGCGATATTTATTCTCTCGGAGTCGTGCTTTACGAACTGCTCTCCGGTCGCCGTCCCCATAGTTTCAACAGCCACTCGCTGACCGAATTTGAACGCGTCATCTGCGAGGTGGAGCCGATGCCGCCGAGTCAGGCCGTCGCAACACCGAACACCGACACCGCCCCACGCTGCGGTCTGGATCCACGTCAATTGCGGCGAACGCTCGCGGGCGACATCGACACCATCATCCTCAAAGCCCTTCGCAAGGAACCGCAACGCCGCTATTCCACTGTCGAACAATTCTCCGACGACATCCAGCGTTACGTCGATGGCCGTCCGGTTCTGGCGCGTTCCGGTGCCCGACTGTATCGCGCGCGAAAATTCATCCGGCGCAACCGTTGGGCCGTCGCCCTCGTCACGACTGTCTTCCTGGCACTCTCCACGATCGCACTCGTCACATCGAACCAATCTCGGCGTTTGGATCGCGAGCGAAAGGCCGCGCTCGACGCCAAGCAGATCGCCCAGGAAAACAACGTCAGAGCCGAGGCCGAAGCCAATCGCACCCGAACGGCGCTTCGGTCGTTTCGCGATGTCCTGGCCTTGACCGATCCCAACGAGGCCAACACACGCCAAATCTCTGCCCGGGAACTGCTCGATCAGGCGGCCGAACGGATCCACAGCCAGCATGCCGACCAGCCCGACGTTGAAGCGGCTTTGCAAGTCACCATTGGGACGGCCTATCAGAACCTGGGATTGTTGGAGCAGGCCGAGACGCATCTCCAGCGGGCCGTGGACCTCTGTGAACGACTCGATTCCTCCCCGAATATGCAGTTATCTGAGAGCCTCTCCGCCCTCGGCGTATTGCGACATCGACAGGGAAAACTGCCGGAAGCCGAGATACTCCTCCGGCGCGCACTCGACATGGGGCGACAATTGGGAGCCGGACATTACTCGGAACTAACCGTGCTCCTCGCCACCCTCGGGTCATTGCGAAATACGCAGGGCGATCTGAAAGAAGCGGAGTCCCTGTTGCGCGAGGCACTGAGCCTGGCAAAAAAGCAATTCGGTGACGACCACCGGTACGTCGCGGTGTCAAAGGGCGAACTCGGCCACCTGCTTCGGGAGCGCGGTAACTACGAAGAAGCCGAATCCATGTATCGCGAGGCGCTCGCATTTCATGAATCTCAACAAGATTCGCGAACGGCCGATTACACGGCAATCCTGAATAGTCTCGGCGAGCTGCTCGCCCGGCAAAAACGCTGCCCCGAAGCCGAGCCCATGCTCCGAAAGGCACTCGATGCCTGCACCACGATCTTCGGACGGGAACATGCCAACACAGCCTTCGTCCTCAACAACCTCGGAAACCTGTATCAGGATTGCGGAAACGCCGGCGAAGCAGAAGCCGCCTACCGTGAAAGCCTCTCCATCCGACGAAAGCTGCTGGGAGATAGAAATCTGGAAGTCGCCACAAGTCTCAACAATCTCGGTTCGCTTCTAAACGCCCAGGGCCGGCTCGACGAAGGGGAGGCCGAACTAAGAAACGCGATCGACATCTACCAGGAAAATGTCGGGGACAAAGACTGGCGCGTCGCCAATAGTCGCAGCCACCTTGGCGAATGCCTGATCCGTCAGGAGCGATATTCCGACGCCGAGAAAGAACTGGTTGCCTCGGTCAAAGGACTTCGATCCACCCTCGGACCCGATCACCCTGCATCGCAGCGCGCCATCAAGAGGCTCGTGCGCGTTTATGAAGCGCTGGAAAAACCGGAAAAGGTTGAAAAATATCGCGCCCTGCTGATCGCGCCCCAGCCGACATCGACACCGTCACCCGGCTAATGGCGAGACTGCGAATCTCCAAGCCGCACACCCCTCCCAAGCAGCGGTCCGCTGCGTTTCCGCCTCCTTCCCGCCCCTCTATAATGTCCACTCCTGTATCAAATACCCCGTAGGGTCCGCCGTGCGGGCCACTTGGAGAGAGAATAATGACCGCCCACGCCCCCCTTGCCACCGAATCCCCCACCGATACCGACTACTTCAACACCCGCTCCCTCCTCTCCGAAGACGAGCAACAGATTCAGGACACCGTCGCCCGCTTCGTCGACGAAAAAGTCCTCCCCATCATCCCCCTGGCCTTCGAAGACCACCGCTTCCCCAAGGAACTCGTCCCCGAGATCGCCGCCCTCGGCCTCCTCGGCTGCAACATCGAAGGCTACGACTGCGCCGGGCTGAATAACGTCTGCTACGGCCTTATCTGCCAGGAACTCGAACGCGGCGACAGCGGCATCCGCAGCTTCGTCTCCGTGCAGGGCAGCCTCTGCATGTACCCCATCCTCACCTACGGCAGCGAAGAGCAGCGCCAGAACTATCTGCCCCGCATGGCCCGCGGCGAGTGCATCGGCTGCTTCGGCCTCACCGAACCCGACGGCGGCTCCGACCCCGGCACCATGAAAACGCACGCCGTAAAAAAGGGCGGCGACTGGGTCATCAACGGCGCCAAAATGTGGATCACTAACGGGACCGTCGCCGACATCGCCATCGTCTGGGCCAGCACCGACGAAGGCGTCCGCGGCTTCATCGTCGAAAAAGGCACGCCCGGCTACACCGCCCGCGACATCCTCCGAAAGTTCTCCCTCCGCGCCAGCGTCACCAGCGAACTCTTCTTCGACAACGTCCGCTTGCCCGCTTCGCAAATGCTTCCAAATGTCGTTGGTTTGAAAGGCCCGCTCGGCTGCCTCACCCAGGCCCGCTACGGCATCACTTGGGGCGCGATCGGCGCAGCCATCGCCTGCTTCAAAGAGGCGTTGGAATTCTCAAAGATTCGCGTCGTCTTCAACCGCCCCATCGCCCACACGCAAACGATCCAGCGCCGCCTCGCCGACATGGCCCGCCGCATCACCCTCGCCCAATTGCTCAGCCTCCAACTCGGCCGCCTGAAGGATCAGGGCATGATGCACCACAGCCAGGTCAGCATGGCCAAGTGGAACAACGTCCGCATGGCCATCGACATCGCCCGCGACGCCCGCGACATTCTCGGCGCCGGCGGCATCAGCATCGAATGCTCCCCCATCCGCCACGCCCTCAACCTCGAAAGCGTCATCACCTACGAAGGCACCGAAACCATCCACGAACTCATCGTCGGCCGCGAACTAACCGGCCACGCGGCGTTCTGATAGTGCCCTTGCGCAATTTGCTCTCTAAGACACTCCGCTCGTCCCATAACTGATTGTCAATTAACCCGCGTCGATTCATCCCCTCTGCAGGCAGCTTTATGTTTACAAGTTGACTACGATTAGTTTACAATATGCCGAGGAGGACTTGAGAAATGGGACGGCAAGGAAAGGCAAAGGAGATAAGGCGCTTCCTACTGGCGACCGCTCCTTTAATGCCCGGCGGGCTTGCCGCCGCCGCGGCCACTCACTTTGGAATAACACGGCAAGCAGCGCACCGGCATCTAAGCGACCTGGTGTCGGAGGGTGTCTTGATTGCGACAGGCGCGACCCGCGGTCGTGAATATCGAGTCGCAGTCATTGATCAGTTCACCCTCAATCTGAACATCGATAGTCATCTGGAAGAAGACCAGGTCTGGCAAAAGGACATCAAACCACACATGGACGGTGTGCCCGACAACGTGTTCAGAACACTTCAGTATGGCTTTACTGAAATGCTCAACAACGTGAAGGACCACTCCGGCGGAAACAACGGTGTGATCGAGTTTAGACGCAGTGCCGCCAGCGTCGAACTATGGATCACCGATGACGGCGTCGGCATTTTCAAGAAGATTCAGCACGCTCTCAATCTGCCCGATCCGCGACAGTCGATTCTCGAATTAGCCAAAGGAAAGCTCACCACCGATCCTCAGAACCACACCGGCCAGGGTATTTTTTTTACGTCGCGAATGTTTGACCGATTTGTGATCTTTTCCGGAAATCTGATGTTCAATCATACCCAGCCCAACGACGACTGGTTAATTGAGGGGCGGTCGCCCGACCAGAAAGGGACGACAGTCATCCTCGTCACAACGATGTGGTCCGAGCTTACGCCGAAAACTGTGTTTGATAAGTATTCTGATAAAGAAGATTATCGTTTTTCCAAGACGCACGTTCCGTTATCCTTGGCCGCGTTTGGAAGCGACCAGCTGGTGTCCAGATCACAAGCGAAACGCGTGCTTGCCAGAATAGACAGGTTTGACGAAGTCATTCTCGACTTCAACAACGTCGAGGAAATTGGTCAGGCATTCGCTGACGAGATTTTTAGAGTCTTTGCCCGGGCGCACCCGCACATCAAAATCATCACGCTCCATGCGAGTCCGCAGATCAGGCAAATGATCTCAAGAGCCCAACTGCACGAAACCGGTTGATTTTCCATCGACGCTCCGAGGCAAACAGCCGTAAGGCTTGTTGCACCGGACAAATAGGCCTAACGTCTCAGTGCTCACCGTCGACCGTGAACTAACAGTCCACGCGGCGTTCTGACTGACTGGCGTTAATTGATTCGTTTGATTGTGAAAGCAATATCGAAGCGAGTGGTTCTATGCGCAATTGGATTCCCGTCCTCGTTGTTCTTTGTTACAGTCAGTTCAGTAGTGGTCAGACTGCTGCATCACGACCGGCGCAATCGTCTCACGCCGCGCCGCTCATTGAAGAATCGCTCATCAAGGGCGAACTCGCAAAAGCCGAGTCGCTTGTTGCAAAAGCGCTCGCCGCAAACAAAGACGACGACGATCTCCGGTTCCAATTGGGCACTGTGCAGGTACTCCGCGCCGTCGAACGCCTTATGCAGGCGCTATATGCCAACGGAGTTACCGAATTCCGCGACGTGATTCCAATGCTACGTACACCGATGGACCCCAATCCATCACCTCGAACCGTCAGCTACGAAGAGGTCCGAAAAATGATTCAGACATGGATCGATGATCTCATGAAAGCCGACGCCACGCTCATGCCAATTCGATCAGTAAAAACATTGTTGCCGATCCATCCCGGCCTAATCAGAATGGATCTCAATGGGGACGGCATGACTGATGTCGATGAAACAATGTGGTCAGTTTTCGAGACGTACGCCGGTTTTGGAATTACAGCCAAAAATGCCGCCGACTTCTTGATTTGCTTCGACTATGCAGATGTCGCTTGGCTACGAGGCTATTGTCACCTCTTGACAGGCTTGGCCGAAATCGCTCTTGCTCACGACTTCCACGATTTGTTCGAACGAACAGGTCATCTTCTATTTAAGAAAATCAAGACGCCGCACACCTGTCTGAAAAGTTCCAATAGTCTTTGGGCGATGGGTGGTGTGGATGTCACAGACGCTATAGCCATGATTCACTTGATGAATTTCTCCGTGACAGAGCCCGACCGTCTCAAGTCAGCACATGGGCACCTCAAGTCGATGGTCAAGCTGAGCCGTGAAACGTGGGAGCGAATTGTCAAAGAATCGGACGACGATCACGAATGGATTCCCAGCCCGACCAACGGCCAACACAGCGTCATTGCTGGCTTCACGATAACCGGCGAGCAGCGTAATTCATGGATATTTTTTCTTGACAATCTGGATGATCTGCTTGATGGCAAAGCGCTTCTACCACACTGGCGTTATCCGGATGACATGGGCGTGAATCTGCGACGCGTCTTCCTTGAGCCGCGTCCTTTTGATCTGGTGCTCTGGATTCAGGGAACAGCGGCAACGCCGTACGTCGAAAAAGGTCGGGTGCTCGACAGCGCAGTATGGCGGCAACTGGATCGTGCCTTTCAGGGTGGATTTCTTTCGTTCGCTCTGTGGTTCAACTAACAGTATGGTTCTGCAGGAGGAAAAATGCGGCAGAAGCTGATCATCCTTTTGCTCGTCGTTTTTACGATGACAAGTGGCGCTTCATGGGCATACGGCTTCGCACAAGGCTACTCAAATCTTGTCTCGTTTCGCCTAGGAGGCTATCGCTACGATTTCAACACAACAGTTGATAGTGCTCGTTTTGATAGATTTGAAGCTGATTGGATTGGCGACTGTGTGCTACCAGTTCAAAACTCTTTCGCCGGGTTTCAATTCACGAACACGCTCTGGGGAGATGGGAACGGGCCAGTGAGATCGATCGGGAAGTGCCTCGAAATTCCTCATTGGTTTTTCACCGGTCTTCCGGCATCGTTTGCGTGGATCGCGGTTGTACGCTTTTCACGTACGCGGAGACAGCTTAGATTCGAACGAAATCATTGCATAAGCTGTGGGTATGACCTAACCGGTAACACTTCCGGCAAGTGTCCCGAATGCGGTCAGCCGGTTTCTTTTGCACAAATGCAAATCGTATCGAACAGCACGACGATGTAGCACCTATGAACGGCCCGCACGAAACCTCCTACACCTCCTCAAAAACATTAACCCCCGCCCGCGACCCCATTGAAAACGCTCCGCCACCCGCATTTTTCCCCGCGGAGTTCTCGTCACTCAACAGGTAGACAGGCATCCATCAAATTGTCTGTCCACCGTGTCGCCACCACTCCCATGCCGGGCTTCAGCCGGCCGGCCTTTGCCACCAACTTCAGTTGGTGGACCGTTGCCCCTGCACGTTGATCCGAAGCCGGGCTTCAGCCGGACTTCACATCGATGTATCACGATTGCACTAGGCTCTGTCTGAAAACCCTTTGAATGTCCGATCTTCATGATAACGACATGG
>CAZSBF010000133.1:0-10551 GCA_964605185.1 uncultured Planctomycetaceae bacterium | reverse complement strand
CGCATAGGGTGGGTTTGCTCGTGAGAGTTACAGCCCGCGTAGGGTGGTTTCTTCCCGAACCCACCTTGTCGACAATGCATGCGCGTGCGAGTCGCATTGGATACAATCCCTTCTCGAACGCACCTCGAAGGCAATCCCATCCCGCGCAACCCAAGCCCGCTGCTTGCCGTTTGGCAGACCACGCCGAATCGCGCACTCCCAAACCCGACACACCGCATGCCCAATGACGACCGATCACTCCGAAGACTTAATCATCGAGCAGAAACGCATGGGCTTTGGCCCCGCATTTCAATTGTCCTCCCGTCCCGCGATTTTTCGATTGCATCCGAAGCCGAGAAGTGGGTTGTGGCAAGTTTCGTGTGTGAATAAATGAGGAGGTTTGAGTACAACCCGACCTATAAAACTATTTTCCCAGTCCCTTACGTCTGGCGAGCATCCCTACCGCGCCCAATACCAGTAACGTCAAGGATGTCGGCTCAGGAACCTCTGAGACACGGAACCCGATGCTTTGGGCCTCCCACGCCGGGGGGTTGTAGAAGCTGCTGTACGACGCGTGCATGAAGCCGTAGAACTCGGCGTACGATGCGCCGCGCAAGCCACGATTCGAACCGGAAATAATCGCCTCATTCCACTCCCACACGTTCCCACCCTGATCAAACGTACCAAAGGGGCTGTCGGAGTTTTGGAATTCGCCGCCGACCGTGATCCACTTGCCGGCATCAATTGGGGAGACATAAGGAGCTGTATAATAGTTGGCGTTATTGCCAGACACATCGGCCATGTCCTGACCTGGCGCCGTGTTGCTCTGTGTAGGGTAGTCCCAGTACCCGGCGTGCGTCGAGCCGTTCATGTAATACGCCGCCTTGTGCCACTCGTCCTCAGTGGGGATCACCCATGTTGCACCGGCCTTGCGCGATACGGCCATCAGAGCGGTGTTGTCGGTCTCACCATTCAGAAAGTACGAGCCGTCTTCCGTCGTGGCCAAGCTTTGGCTCCCCGAAGGCTGGCCGTTGTGCAGCCAGTTGGTGAAGCGGGCTGCGTCGCCCCAGGAAATGTAGTTCACCGGCCGATCGACAAACGCAGCTGCCACTGAATAGGTGTAAGGGTTGCCGACGGTCCCGCCGCCGCTCCGCGTAATCCCGCAACCCCACCACCAGCTGGGTGACATGGCGGAGTTGTACAGCTCGTGCACGTCAACTCCGCCCACCTTGTTCAAGAACTCAGTGTACTGCCCGGCCGTCACCTCGTACTTGCCAATGTTGTATTCGTAAGGCACCGAGCCGTAGCCCGGCGAAATGTATCGCGTATCCGCCGCATTGCCCGGATTCCCGACGGGCACGGTGTCGATGATGATGCCCGCTTCCGTTGATTGCGTGTTGACGATCCCGCCGACTAAGGCCGAGGCGAAACAGAACAGGACCAGACTACTTCGCTGATTCATGGGAAGCCCTTTCCCATCCGACCCGGCAGCCCGGACGGTCTAAGCCCTCATTTGGTGTGATTGCCCATCGCGGCCCGACGCTGCCGACGGTGGACCGCGATAGATAGTATAGCATGAACCGGGGGTCTCTTTCCTGACAATCGAACTAGCACGCAGCCACCCTGAAGAGCGTACGACGGCCGTCCCCTCCCCCCAAATCAAATCAACCACACCCTCATCCCACGATCCCCAATCCTTGCCCTAACAAGTACCTACAACAAATCACAGCCGCGAGCGAAACACCGAGCAAGATTGATAGGCATATGGAGCAAACCCCGGACATTCCGCGCCCGCACCACGCCAAACCGCATCCGCGCCCCCGCCCTCGCGATAAAAAGACTGACTGCCGCAATCCCATTTGTAACAACGAGGTTTTTTTCTTTGGAATAAACCCGCCCCAACAAAAGTCTCACCTATCAGGAATCCCACATGGAATCCACTCCACGACGGGAAACGCCAGCAGACGCCAGCACTTTTTCATTTCCCACGTCAATTTGCCGCAATTGCAATCCCACCCCACGAGTCGCGCAGCGACCCCTTCCTCGCTTTCGTGCCTGTGTGCCTCAGTGCCTATGTGCCTCGTCAGCTCTGTTCCCCGTTCCCTTTTCCCTGTTCCCTCGGCTTCGGTGGTCCACGTGGAACATAACCAAAACCGAACAAATGTTAATCTGGAGAGTCTGGACCGATGGAACTCGATATGATTAACCCACGGCAATCCGGCATACCGTCCCGCCTGCCGCGCGGAGGTAATCGGGCACGGCGAGGATCAGCGAATCGGTCAGGCTGCCGGCGTTGAAGGCGATCTTTTCGTTTTGGGTGATCGACTCGTCGATGAACAGCTCGAACGGCAGGATCGGCTGGCCGAAGGGTGGGACGCTGCCGGGGACGAGGCCCGTGAGTTCCTTCAGCTCATCGGCCGAGGCGAAGCGGGTCTTCTTGACGCCGAACCGGCTCTTCACGGCGTCGGAATCGAGTTTCAGGGCCGCGCTCAGCACGAACAGACGGAAAACTTCCCCTGTCTTCACAAGCAGGGCCTTGCCGCCAATGCGCACGTCTTCGCCGCGGGCCTTTGCGGATTGCTCGGAGGTGAAGGTCGGCTCGTGGTGGACGGCGCGGTAGGGGATGTTGAGGGCATCGAGATGGGCGCGGATTTGGGTGAGGGTGTCGGACATAATGGATAGCGGCGCTCCGTTTGACGGTTGGTCGAGGCTGATTTTTCTTGATTTCGCGGACGGTGAATCATAAAGTGAAATTGTCGGGAGCCAACCGGCCGCGCCGCCCTTGAAAAAAGTGACGGGCAGGGTCGGACGGATCGGGGCTTTCGGCCGGCGTCGGCGCAAGTCGGCGTTAGTGTCGCCCCTGGCGACGGTCGGGGGCAGGGTAAAACGTCGCGGCGATCTTCACGGATGCCGCGGCAGGTCCGCCCGATGTATAGGAGGTGATCCGTGAGTTGTAAGAGTACCAAGCCGCGGTGATGCGGCGAACGTGGCTGCATCACGCGGCCTGCTTAAAACGACCCGTCGGCCTCCTGCATGGACGCCGGCGGGTTTTTTCAATTCCAGGGCCGAGAAACCGCCATCTCGATGGAAAAAAAGGCGATTTGGGCCGTCCGTTTTTTATTAAGGGGTCGCCGTATCGGTCCGATGGGAGGGGGGAGCGAAGTGCGAGTCAGGGGATTGAGACGCTCGGATACCCACAACCCGCTTCGGCGTCTAGCACGCCGTCAAGCGGTCTTCCCACCAGGCCGGGGCCTTCCAAGGGCCTCGGCTTTTTTTTGCGCACACCGGTTAAAAACCGGTGCCACAACGCAGTCATCGGAATGGAAAACGGTGCCACAGAGGTTGCGCTAATAGGGTTTGTGATCGCGGTGGGCCAGCCACTCGTCGAAGAGAACGGCGCACTCGGGTTGCATGATCCCCGGTACGGCCTTGGTGGTGCTCTGGCCGATGCGGTAGACCTCGGTAATGGGCAGAGTCAATTCAGTGAAGCCGGCCTTCTGGGCGTCGGCGATGGTCGCGCCGTAGTACACCACATCGAGCTTGGACCAGTGAATGGCGGAGGCGCACATCGGGCACGGCTCGCAGCTTGAGTACATCACGCAGCCGGAGAGGTCGATGTTCCTGATCGCAGCCGACGCCTTTTGGATGGTCACGGTCTCTGCATGGGCGGTCGGGTCGCAGCGATGCCAGACTTCGTTGTGCCCGGCGGCGACGAGTTGATTATTGCGCACGACAACAGCCCCGAAGGGCGACTGGCCACCGGCGATGCTGAGCCGGGCCTGCTCGATGGCGAGCTTCATCCAGTGGTTGTGGTCCATACGGGTGAGATTCTATAGAATCACGCCTCTTTTGGAAAACCAAACAGACTCGGGGCGACGATCGCCGGCGAGCACTACCACGAGGACCGTCATGATCAATTTCGCATCCGTCTTACAACAGGCCAAGAAATATGAGAAGCCGATGGTCAGCTTCCTTCGCGACATCGTGGCCATCCCATCGCAGACCGGCATCGAGGGCAGGGTTATCGAGCGGATTCGGAAGGAGATCAAAAAGGTCGGCGCATTCGACAAGGTGTGGACCGACAAGTTCGGCAACCTCCTTGCGCAAATCGGCAAAGGTCCGCGGCTGATTGCGATTGATGCACATGTCGATACGGTCGGCGTCGGCGACCCGGCGGAGTGGAAGCACGATCCGTACAAGGGGAAGGTGAAGAACGGCATCGTTTATGGTCGCGGCGCGGGCGACCAGAAGGGGGCGACGCCGGCGATGGTTTATGCGGGGAAGATCATGCGCGACAAGGGGCTGATTCATCCCGGCTGTTCGCTATTGATGACGTTTACCGTGGCCGAGGAGGATTGCGACGGGTTGTGCTGGCAGTACATTGTGAAGGAAGACATGATTCGGCCGGAGTGCGTGGTGGTGACGGACTCGACTGATTGCAAGATCTTGCGCGGTCAGCGCGGGCGCATGGAGATCGGAGTGACGGTTCGCGGCAAGTCGTGCCACGGGTCGATGCCGCACAAGGGGGACAACGCGGTGTACAAGATCGCCCGCGTGGTGCGCGAGGTTGAGGCACTGAATGAGAAGCTGCGGCCGCACGACTTCCTCGGCAAGGCAACGATCACGGTGTCGTACATTGATTGCAAGACGCCGAGTTTGTGTGCGGTGCCGGATCATGCGTACATTCACCTCGACCGGCGGTTGACGGTCGGCGACACGAAGGAGTCGGCGATTCGCGAAGTGAAGGCGGCGATGAAGCGGGCCAAGGTTGCGGGCGACGTGGAGATCGTCCGCTATGAGAAGCCGACCTACACGGGGCTTCTGTATCCGACGGAGAATTACTTTCCGACGTGGTGTGAATCGGAGAATGCCCCGCAGGTCGCGGCGGCGGTTGATACTTACGAGGGGCTGTTCGGCGTTCGACAGAAGCCGAGCCGGTGGACCTTCAGCACCAACGGCGTTTCGATTGCGGGGTTGTATGGCATTCCGTGCGTGGGCTTCGGCCCGGCACCGGAGGCGGTGGCGCACACCGTGAACGACAGTGTGCCGATCGAGCACATGGTGAAGTGCGCGGCGTTTTACGCAAGCTTTTCGAAGGTGTATTGCACGAAGTACAAGGCGAAGAAGCGCTAAGCGCGACGCGGCGCTGCTTTTTCAGCCAGTGACTTCAACACCTGCCCCGGCTTCTCGAAGCGGGTCATGAGCATCATTGCTGCGATGACGAACGGCTTGTGAGAGGCCTCGCGATAGGTCGGGATGCGATATCGTTCGAAGACGCTCGCGGCGACTTCGCCTTCCTTGCAGGAGACGCCGGTGATGTCGGCGGGCAGGCAGTGCATGTAGTGGGCCTTGCCGCCCTTCGTCAGGCTCATCATCTTCTCGGTGCATTCCCAACTCTTGAATTTCGCGTTGTTGGAAAGGGCCTCCTTCTCCAGCGCGGCGAGCTTGTCGTTCTCCTTGGCGCGGAGGATGCGCGTGCGCTCTTCCATGACGCGGAAGGGGGCCCAGCTTTTGGGGTAGACGATGTCGGCGTCTTTGAAGGCTTCTTCCATGCTGTGGGTCTTGGTGAAGCTGCCGCCGGTGGCCTTGGCGTGTTTCTCGGAGACGGCGAGCGTGTCGGGGATGAGGTCGTAGCCTTCGGGGTGCGCGAGGACGACATTCATGCCGAAGCGGGTCATAAGCGTGATCACGCCCTGCGGCACCGAGAGCGGCTTGCCATAGGACGGTGAATACGCCCAGCTCATGGCGATCTTCTTGCCCTTGAGTGCATCGATGGAGCCATAGGTTTGGATTAGGTGCATGAGGTCGGCCATCGACTGAGTCGGGTGGTCCTCGTCGCATTGCAGGTTGATGACCGACGGCCGTTGGGGAAGCACGCCCTCGCGGAAGCCCTCATCCACGGCGGCGGCGACTTCCTTCATGTATTTGTGACCTTCGCCGAGAAAGATGTCATCGCGGATACCGATGGCCTCGGCGGTGAAGGAGATCATGTTGGCCGTCTCGCGGACTGTTTCGCCGTGGGCGATCTGGCTCTTGCCCTCATCGAGGTCGGCGACGCCGAGGCCGAGGAGGTTGCAGGCGCTGTTGAAGCTGAAGCGCGTGCGCGTGGAGTTGTCACGGAAGATGGAGACGCCGAGGCCGCTTTGGAAGGCGCGGCAGGAGATGTTCGCCCGGTGCATGGCTTCGAGGGCGGCGGCGATGTGAAGGACGCTGTGCAGCGTTTCGACCGGGTGACCCCAAGTGCGGAGGAAGTCTTTGTTGTAGAGCTTGGTGTCCGCGCTGATGACGCGATCAAGGATCGCTCGAATCTCACTCATGATGGTCAGTTCTCCAAACGTCAAAGTCCCACTTGCTTGTTGAATCCCTCAATCATCCGGTCCCACTCTGTTACTTGTGCGAACGTCTCCGTCCAGAAATCGGGGTCCCAGAGTTTGCGGAGGTCTTCTACTTCGCGCTGTTGCTGTTCGACCCAGGTGAAATATTTGAAGTTGTGCAGAGTCTTACGGTCGGTGTAGTTTAGTTCGCGCAGGTGATCGGTCGTTACGCCCTGCAAGTATCGGGCGAAGTCGCGGCCGGCCTGGTCGGGGGTGTAGGCTCCGCGCTCGGTGCGGCATTCCTCGATGCGCGAGGCGTAGAGGCTCATTGCGTCGGTGAGCGGGACGAAGATGCAGTCGCGCTCGTTCATGTCGTAATGCTTCGCTGCTTTGATTGCCGCGACGGTGTTGCAGATGCCGGAGATGCCGACGTTTGGCAATTGCGACACGATCGCACCCGGCACGCCGGCCTTTTCCAGTACCGCTTTGCCCGCGTCTTCGTTGAAGAGACGCATGAGGCTGATGCATTGTTCGTCGTCGATGGCGGCGACCATGTCGGTGTTGCGGACGTTGTGAATCCAGGGGATGTGTTTGTCGCCGATGCCCTCGATCCGGTGCCCGCCAAAGCCGCATTGCAGAAGCGTGGGGCACTGCAAGGCCTCCGTCGCGAGTACGCGAACACCGGGTGAAATGGTGCGAAGGAAGTCGCCCGCTGCGATGGTGCCCGCGCTCCCGGTGGCAGAAACATAGCCCGACAGTCGACCGCGCGGCCCGCCGATGCGTTGGAAAATCTCCTGAACGATCGCGCCGGTGACGTGGTAGTGCCAGATGGCGTTGCCGAACTCCTCGAACTGATTAAAGATCACGCAGTCGGGCCGCGTCCGCCGGATCTCCCAGCACTTGTCATAAATCTCTTTGACGTTGCTTTCACAACCCGGCGTGGCGATGACCTCGGCGCCGATCCCTTTTAGCCACTCGAACCGCTCGCGGGACATTTCCTCGGGCAGGATTGCGACGGCCGTGCAGCCGAGCAGGGCGCAGTCGAAGGCTCCGCCGCGGCAGTAGTTCCCCGTGCTAGGCCAGACGGCTTTTTGCGTGGTCGGGTCGAATTGGCCGGTGACGAGTCGCGGCACGAGGCAACCGAAGGCGGCGCCGACTTTGTGCGCGCCGGTCGGGTAGTATTTTCCGAAGATGCCGATGATGCGGGCCGAGACGCCGGTGAGCGATGAGGGGAACTCGATCCAGTTACCGTCGTTGTAGAGTCCGCCGCGCTCGACGGGTTCATTTTTCCAGGAGATGCGAAAGAGGTTGGCCGGGTCGGTGTCCCAGAGGCCGACGTTTTTCAGGCGATCGCGAATCTTCGCCGGAACCAGCGAAGGGTTCTTCATCTGCGCGAAGGTGGGGATGAGTACATTTCGCTCGCGGCAGTGTTTGATGGTTCGGGCGAGGACGGCGTCGTTTGTTTTCATTGTGGCGTGTACCGTGCGGATTCCAACCGCTGGCGTTTCGGGCAGCCTTATGCCGCCGAACGCGAGGCGGCGATTATACTGCAATCATGGGCCGTTTGCGGAGGACTCGCGCGTGTCAATAGTGACGCATTCGTCGTGTGTGCAATGCGGGAAGACGGTGGCCGATGCGTGGACCTGTCCTGCGTGCGGGCCGGATGAGGGGATTCTCGATATTCACTTTGACTACGCCCGGGCAAAGGCGACGTTGACTCGGGCGGCGCTTGCATCGCGCACGCGTTCGCATTGGCGATATCGCGAACTGCTTCCGCTGGAAGATGCATTTTGCCCTGCTGATGGACATATTGGATGGACGCCGTTGGTGGAAGCCCCGCGGTTGGCGACTGCGTTGGGCGTTGCGCGCGTTCGCTTGAAAGACGACGGGAGAAACGCGTCGGCGTCGTTCAAGGATCGGGCGAGCAGTGTGGGCGTGCAACATGCATTGCAGTCCGGGGCGCGGGAGATTGCCTGCGCCTCGACGGGAAATGCGGCGAGCAGCTTGGCCCATTGTGCGGCTGCGGTGGGGCTGGCGTGCAATATCTTCGTGCCGCAGACGGTGCCGGAGGGCAAGCTCGCGCAGCTTCTTGCGTATGGGGCGCGGGTGTTCAAGGTGAAGGGGCCGTATGACCTTGCGTATGACCTGTGCGGCAAGGCGTGCGCGCGGTTCGGCTGGTACAACCGCAACTGTGCGATCAATCCGTATCTCGTTGAGGGAAAGAAGACGGGCGGACTCGAAGTTGCCGAGCAGTGTGCTGACGATCCGCCGGACTGGGTGGCGGTAAGCGTGGGCGATGGATGCACGATTGCGGGGATCGCGAAGGGGCTGGCGTTGATGAAGGCGGTGGGGATCGTGAGCTGGTCGACGCGGGTGCTGGGCGTGCAGGCGGCGGGGGTGGCGCCGATTCTCGCGGCGATGACGACGAATCGGCTGGATCGCAATGTCAACGGGACGACTTATGCCGACAGCATCAACTGCCCCGTGCCGCGGAATTGGCGCAAGGCGGTGAATGCCGTTCGGGAGTCGAACGGGGCGATGGTGGCCGTGACGGATGAGCAGATCATGGAGGCCGTGCGTGTGACGGGGCGATTGTCGGGGGTCTTTGCAGAGCCGGCGGCGGCGACGGCCGTCGCGGGAATCGCGGAGGCGCGACGCAAGGGAGTCATCGATGCGAAGGCGTCGGTGGTGGCGATGATTACGGGGAACGGATTGAAGGATATCAGCGGTGCTTTGCGGGCTGTGGGCAAGCCGCACGAGATCGCGCCCGATATCGGTGAGGTTGCACGAATCGTCGAATCCGAATGACACGGAGCCGGTATGTCCCTTGTTTTGAAAAACGCCTTGCTTTGTGACATCGACCCAATTGGCGTTGAGGCGGGGGATCTGCGGATTGACGCGGGATTGATCGCTGAGCGCGGGCACGTGGCAACGGCGGCGGGTGACGAGGTTGTCGATTGTGGTGGTGCGGTGGTGTTGCCGGGGTTGGTGAACGGGCATACGCACATCTATTCGGCGCTCGCTGTTGGGATGCCGCCGCCGCCGGTTGCACCGGGGAACTTCCTCGAAATTCTGAAATACGTCTGGTGGCGGTTGGATCAGGCACTCGACGCCGAGAGCATTGAGACGTCGGCGCGAATCGCGGCGATGCAGGCACTGCGATGCGGCACGACGACGCTGATCGACCATCTCGCTTCGCCGAACTGCATCGGGGGATCGCTGGATTTGATAGAAAAGGCTCTGAATGAGATGGGCCCTCGCGGCGTGTTGTGCTATGAGACGACGGATCGACATGGCATGGCCGGACGCGAGGCGGGTTTGCAGGAGAATCGGCGCTATGCAGAGAAATGCCGTGCGGCGCGAAACGGTCGATTCGCCGGGTTGATCGGGGCGCATGCGTCGTTCACGTTGGATGATGATGCACTGGCGCAGCTTGCGGAGCTTTCAAAGGCGACCGGCGCGGGTGTTCATATTCATGTGGCGGAAGATCCCTGCGATGATGCCGACGCTAAGCAGCGCGGGGCGAGCAGCCTGATCGATCGCCTTGCGGCGCATGGACTGGTCAAAGCGGGGAACGTTTTCGCGCATGGCACGCACCTGGATGCTCGCGCGGTGGACGCCGTCAACGCCGCGGGGCTGACCATGGCGCATAACAGCCGGTCGAACATGAACAATGCGGTCGGTTACGCACCGGTCGCGTCGTTTCGCGTGCCAGTGATGCTGGGCACCGACGGGATCGGAGCGGATATGTTCGCAGAGGCGCGGAGTGCGTGGTACATCTCGCGGCATCAGAAGGCGGGATTTGGTCCGGCAAGGATCATCGACATGCTGGTGGCGTCGGCACGGCGGGCATCGGCGGCGCTGGGGGTGACGCTCGGCAAACTTAAGATGGGAGCGGCGGCAGACATTGTCATCACCGACTACCGCCCGTTCACGGAATTGACGGCGGAAAACCTGCCCGAGCACTTCATCTGGGGGCTTTCGTCGAACCATGTTCGACATGTGCTCGTAGATGGCGCGTGGCGGCTTCGCGATCGCGTTATGGTCAGTGTTAATGAACCCGACGTGCGTGCACAGGCGAAGCAGGTCGCAACTCAGCTTTGGTCTGGGATCGCCGGGCTAAGTTGACGGAATCTATGTGAAAGTGGGCCATCTCTATGTCCTCGCGTATCTACGACATCATCATTGGTATGCGTGGGAATTCACTCACGTCATTAGCGGCAATCGTTGTTTACGTCATTCTTTTTGCAGCGCCAGG
>CAZSBF010000132.1:0-10690 GCA_964605185.1 uncultured Planctomycetaceae bacterium | reverse complement strand
GTTGACCGAGCACGCTGATGTAGTAAGCCATGACTCCGGCCGAGATGGTGGCGAAGCCGCCGGTCATGACGGCCATGAGTTCGGAGCGGGTCATGCCGGCCAGGAAGGGCCGCACAAGCAATGGGGCTTCGGTCTGGCCGAGAAAGACATTTGCCGCGCCGGACAGACTTTCCGGGCCGGTGACGCCGAGGGCACGGGTCATGATCCATGCCATGCCGCGCACCACACGTTGAAGGATTCCGTAGTGATACCCGAGCGATGACAGCGTGGCGACGACGATGATGGTTGTCATGATCTTTACGCCGGCGATGACCGGCCCGTCGGAGGCGAGATGGCCGAAGACGAACTTCGCGCCTTCATCGGCTCCGGAGAGGATGACGGTGACGACCGAGGCGATGGCGTCAAAGAAAGCGCGGCCTGGTTCGGTCTTGAGGACGATCAGCGCCAGGGCCCATTGCAATGCGATGCCGCCGGCGACGGTCTTAATGGGGATGCGGCGCCGATTGGACGACAGTGCCCACGCGACCGAAAGAAGCGCGACGATGCCGAGGATGCCGCGGAAGGAGCCCATTTCAACGTTCCTCTGGCGGGCCGGGTAGCGGCGTGAAATGTTCGCGGCAGCGTGGTTCGTAGTCATCCAGTCCGCCGACCATGTGCAGGGTGTTGATCGGTGTCATGCGCTGCGTGAAGGGCGATGGTTTGCCACAGACGCGACAGGGGGATTGTTTCTCGGTGACCATGTCGGCCATTTCGCATAGTTGCGGCATGGGGTCGAAGGCGCGGCCCCAGGCGTCGTGACTGATGCCGGCGATGATGACGCAGACGCCGCGTTCGAGAAGCTGGCGTACGACGGGGATCAATTCCATGCGAAAGAACTGGCCTTCATCGATGGCGATGAAATCGACGTCATCGCATTGGCGCAGGATGTCGGCGGCGGTCGGAACGGGGACTGCGTCGTAACGATCCTGCGTGTGCGTTACGAGGTGCAGGACGTCGTAGCGATTGTCGATGCAATGCTTGAATGCGCGGACGCGGCGGCCGGCGGCCTGTGCTTGTCGCAGGGAGGCAATGAGTCGTTCGGTCTTGCCGCCGAACATGGAGCCTTGGACGATTTCGAGGCGTCCGCGTGACGGGGTTTGTGGCACGAGTGGGGATTGTGACGGGGGGCGAGGGAATTGCAAGAACATCCGGCGGCACGGTCAGCATTGATGCAGATGTATGAGCTTGGCAACTGTTGAATAGATGTCGTCAACAATCAATCCAACAGAGTTGCAAGCCGTGTTGGGCAGCAAACACGGATGTCCAGGACAACGGATTTGAGTCGTCGGCCGATCAGGATCGTGCGGGCACGCTACGCATTTTTTCTATGGTATTTTGATACACTCTTATCGGGAGTGTGGTATTATCTCGTATCCAATTCGGTCGCCTGTAACTCTTATGCGACAGGGCCGACCGGAATTCATTCGAGAATCGAGGAGAACTCCAAATGCTTCGCACATGGGTCATGATTGATCGCAAACGCCGCGCTACGTTCTCGGAGGCCGAGGATCGTTTGAAATTACTTCGAAAGCGCATCGAGGACGACATTGCGTCTGGTGAGGTGGCGAACGGAGAGCGGAACCGAATTCGGGCGGTTCTGTCAGTGTTTGGACAGCACGATGTTGTTGTTCCGATTGAATCGGATTCGCTTAAGGGGCTGTATGAATTGCTCCTCCGGATTCAACTTGTTACGGATGGTCAAGGCGCGGGAGCCGCGTCGTGCATTCGCCGAACCGCATCGTATATCTCTGTTGATCGAGGCGACGCAGACGAAGAGTGGTACCTTGAGGGCCCATCGCGAACCCATCGTCACGGATATCGGTTCATCGTTGGAATCACATGCAAGCCAGGTACTCATCAGTCTGTGTTGGCGCGACTCCGCGAGAAGGATTCCGTCGATATCGCCGATGCAGTATTGGGCGACTTTGACATTATCGTCGCCTGCCGCCTCGGACGTGCGTGCGGACTAAATGATGTGCGAGCGTCATTGGTGAATTTGGCGAACGATGTGGAGGGAATCGATAGAACGGTAACCATGATTGAGTCATCGCACACGACTGTATAGGCTCGCACGGATTTGAGTCACCGGGCTAATAAAGAGCTGTTCATCGGCGTGGGTTCACATACATTCGTCAAAGCGATGATTGTTCGCTGATTAGAGCCCTTGGAGCGGTGTTTCGCCATGCGGCGGTGAGGGCTCTGAGCACGGACGGCTTCTTTGCGGCCTTCAGGCGGATGTAAGTTGCGCCGCCCTTTCCCCAGCCGCCGGGGACTGACTCGAAGACGGTCGGCTCGGATTTTGCGAATTGGGATTGTTGCGCGGGCGTCAGTTTGACCATTCCGAGGCCTTCTTCGGGGCGAATGGTGGCGAAGATTTTGTTTCGCACGCGGAAGTCGGGGTGGTTCATATGAGAACTTTCGACGGCTTCGGGGAGCGAAAGGGCGAGTTTGCGGAAGGCTTCAAGGGTCATGGGTGGATTATATTTGAGGAAGCGTCGAGAAGGAATTCAACTTTCGCCCTTACAGGGCTTGTGGAATGGGGTTGCGCGGGACCAGGGGCTTTCGCCCCTGGCTATTGACTTTTGCCCTTGTCAGGGCTGATCGAGTGTTGCGAGCAGGGCTTCGTTCAGAATCTTCATATCGATCTGTGACAAGGATTGGCACATGAAGCCGAGTTCCGGCCCGCCGGTGTCCTTGCGCCCGAGTGTTTGCGACATGCCCAGTTTTTCGATTTGCGTTGGTGTGAATCGGCCGGGCGGGACGTAGATTTCCACACGAAGGCCTTCGGGTCGGTGCGTCACAATGCGGGCGACCCGTCGTCCGTCGTCCATCCGTAAATCGACGAGGACTTTTCCGCTCCAGTCGACCTTGATTTTCGGAAGCGTCTTGGTGATGCGGCCGATGATGGCGAGCAGCTCCATTGGTTTCCATTGGATCGGGCCGGTGCGAATGCACTTTTGCGAAAGGTGCCATGCCTTGCCGTCGGTCTTCCACGGCTCGGCGTTGTCTGCGGATTTCGCAAGGCCGGCGACCATGCCGATGTAGGCCTTCCATGCGGCGGTGAGAAACGCCTTGAATGCGGGCGTGGCGATTTCCTTTTTGTCGTGGATCAGAATACGAATGCTGTCCATCGTTTGCATCACGGGGCGGAGCTGAACGCGGGCGGTCTGGCCGTAGGCTTCGATGTCGTCGCGGTCGTCGAGTGTCTTGAGTGCGAGTTTCTTTGTGACGTCGGCTTCCTTGAACACTCCGCGCGGCAGGCGGAGATAGACATCCAGCAGCCATCGGCCGCCGGTGAGGCAGTGACAGAACCACGGCACAGCGGATTGGGCGATGCCCTCCGGCGCTTTCGCACAGACCTCCACGCGGGCGCGATCGTTCCAGTCGGTCGGCAGCAGATTCCCTTTGCCGAGGCGCTCGATTTCATCGACGACGAAAGCAAGCGCGGCGGACTCCCACTCGACGGCCTTTCCGTCGCGGCTCATGCGCTGCTCGGTGTGCCAGCGCCGGCCGTTGGTCTGCCAGGGCATCTTGGATTCGGAAACATCGCCTTCAATCGTGAGCCGTTCTTGTCCCTTCGGTGTTGCGCCCGGCTTGAACACCGGACGATCCGCGTGAGGCCCGGCTTCGAGAACTGGGCGGAGCAGCCGGCCGGTGTGAGAGGCCTTGGACATTGAGACCGTCTCCGGCGTTCCCTCGGCGACGATGTTCCCGCCCGCGTCGCCGGCTTCCGGTCCAAGATCGATGAGCCAGTCGGCGGTTTTGATTACGTCGAGGTTGTGCTCGATGCAGATGACGCTGTTGCCGAGATCGACGAGTCGATGAAGGACGTCGAGCAGCTTGCGCAGGTCGTCGAAGTGCAGGCCGGTGGTCGGTTCGTCGAGGACGTATACGGTTTTGCCGGTGCTGGGTCGACCGAGTTCGGCGGCGAGTTTGACGCGTTGGGCCTCGCCGCCGGAGAGCGTGGGTGCGGATTGGCCGAGCGACAGATAGCCAAGGCCGACGTCGTCGAGCGTTTTCAACAGGCGTTGCAGCTTAGGCACGTTGTTGAAATGCTCCAGCGCCTGATAGACTGGCATGTTGAGCACGTCGCTGATGTTCTTTCCCTTGTAGCGGACTTCGAGCGTTTCGCGCTGGTAGCGCGTTCCTCCACATGTTTCGCAGGGTACCCACACATCGGGCAGGAAGTGCATTTCGTGGCAGACCTGCCCGAGGCCCTCGCAATCATCGCAGCGACCGCCGGGGCGGTTGAAGGAATAGCGGTTGATTGTGTAACCGCGGACTTTGCTGTCGGGCAGGCGTGCGAAGAGTTCGCGGATGATGTCGAAGATTCCGGTGTAGGTCGCGGGGTTGGAGAGCGGCGAATCACCGATGGGCTGCTGGTCGACGTTGATGACCTTGTCGATGTGATCCATGCCGAGGATGTCGTCGTGCGCGCCGGGCTGGGTGCGGGCGCGGTGGATGCGGGCGGCAAGGGCAGGGTAGAGGATGTCTGTGATCAGCGACGACTTTCCGGAGCCGGAGACGCCCGTGACGCAGACGAAGCGGCCAAGAGGAATGCGGACCGCGAGCGATTTCAGATTGTGTTGGCGTGCGCCGCGAATCGTGAGGGACTTTTGGGCATCATCGACGGTGCGACGGTTTGTTGGCACTGGAATTGCAGCGGTATTGGCGAGATAGCGGCCGGTGAGGGATTCCTTTTTGCGCTTAAGTTCTTTCGGCGAGCCGGATGCCACGATCTCGCCGCCATTAACGCCTGCGCCGGGGCCGAAGTCGACGAGGTGATCGGATGATTCGATGACTTCGCGGTCGTGCTCCACCATGAGCAGCGTGTTGCCGAGATCACGGAGCTTGTGCAGTGCCTTGATTAGTCGCGTGTTGTCGCGCGGGTGGAGGCCGATGGTCGGTTCATCGAGCACGTAGAGGACGCCGGTGAGGCCGCTGCCGATCTGCGAGGCGAGGCGGATGCGCTGCGATTCGCCGCCGGAGAGCGTCGGCGCGGCGCGGTCGAGCGAGAGATAATCGAGGCCCACGTCGAGAAGGAAGGCAAGGCGGGCGCGGATTTCGTGAAGCAATTCGCCGGCGATCTTGGCGCGGCGTGCATCGAGCTTGAGCGACTTGAAGAACAACGCGGCGTCGGCGAGCGACATGGCGCAGGCCTCGACGATGGTGCGGCCGTCGACCTTCGCCGCGGCGGGATACGGTTTCACACGGCCGCCGTTGCAGGATTGGCAGGCCACGTCGGTCACGAGGTCTTGCAGCTTCATGCGATATTGCCACGAGACGCGCGTGGCTTCATCGATGGCGGGGAAGAAGCCTTTCCATTGGAATCGGAGGGAGGGATGAGGCGCGTTCTGTGATGGAGACGTTTCTCGGCCCAAGGGCTTGCGCCCTTGGCTCGGATTTTCCATGCTGATCCACTGTTCACCGAGGCCGAACATGAGTGCGTGGCGTTGCTCGTGGGTCATTTCGCGGACCGGTGTGCGTACGTCGAAGTCGATGGCGTTTGCCAGGCCGCGGATCATGGCGGCGAGGAGTGGGCGATCATCGGCCTCTTCCCAGCCGGCGATCGCGCCGTTGAGCAGTGTTTCATTTGGCTTCACGATGATGGAGTCGGCGCTGGTGCCGCGTTGGAAGCCGAGGCCTTCGCAGCGCTCGCACCAGCCGAGCCGGGCGTTGAAGCTGAAGTGGTGCGGTGTCAGAGATTCGTAGCTGGTGCCGCATTGGTCGCAGGCGAGGTGTTGCGAGATACGCTGGGCCTTCATCCCGCCGTCGGCCGGCGCGACGACCATCACGCCCTTGCCGAGGGCGAGGGTGTGCTCGACCGAATCGGCGATGCGGCCGCGGGCGGTGGAGCCGATGACCACGCGATCGACGACAATTTCCACTTCGTGCTTACGGCGGGAGTCGATGGTGGGCAGCGGGTCGAGTTCGATGATGTCGCCGTCGATTCGGGCGCGGACGTAGCCCTGTGCCTTGCAGCGCTCGAGTAGCGCCTGCCACGACTCGCCGGGGCCGCATTCGATGGGGGCGCAGAAGACCAGGCGCGATCCCTTTTCCATCGCGACGAGGCGGGCAACGATTTCATCGCTGGTTTGTGTTCCGATGGCCTTCTTACAGGTGGGGCAGTGCGGCGTGCCGACGCGGGCCCAGAGGACGCGCATGTAGTCGTAGATTTCGGTGACGGTGCCGACGGTCGAACGCGGGCTTTTGGTTGCCGATTTCTGCTCGATGGCAATGGCGGGTGAGAGGCCGTAGATGTGATCGACCTTTGGCTTCTGCAACTGGCCGAGGAACTGACGGGCGTAGGCGGAGAGCGATTCGACGTAGCGGCGCTGGCCTTCGGAATAGACCGTGTCGATGGCGAAGCTGGATTTGCCACTGCCGGAGACGCCGGAGCAGACTGTCATTGCGCCGCGTGGGATGGAGACGGAGACATTTTTCAGATTGTGCTCGCGGGCGCCGATGACTGTTAGAGTCTTGAGTCCTGAGTCTTGAGTCTTGAGGCGTAACGCCCGGCTCTTATTTCGACTTTTCGAAGTTTCGAGGTTTCGACTTTTCTTTTCGCCAAGCACGCCAAGCAACGATTGCCCCGTGTGCGACTCTTTCACCTTTGCCACTGCTTCTGGCGTGCCTTCGGCAACGATGTGTCCGCCCGCGTCGCCGCCTTCGGGGCCGAGGTCGATGACCCAGTCAGCGGTCTTGATGACGTCGAGGTTGTGTTCGATGACGAGGACGGTGTTTCCCGCGTCGACGAATCCATGCAGTACCGCGAGAAGTCGGCGGATGTCTTCGAAGTGCAGGCCCGTGGTCGGCTCGTCGAGAATGTAGAAGGTGCGGCCGGTGGATCTTTTGACGAGTTCCTTGGCGAGCTTGATGCGCTGGGCCTCGCCGCCGGAGAGGGTGGTGCTGGATTGGCCGAGCTTGATGTAGTCGAGGCCGACGTCGTGCAAGGTGAGCAGCATCGATTTGATCTTCGGGATGGCGTCGAAGTGGCGCAGGGCATCCTGCACGTCCATGTCGAGCACGTCGGCGACGCTCTTGCCGCGATAGTGGATTTGCAGGGTCTCGTGGTTGAAGCGCTTGCCATCGCAGACCGGGCAGGTTGACCAGACATCGGCGAGGAAATCCATTTCGACACGGTTCGCGCCGTTGCCTTCGCAGGCTTCGCAGCGTCCGCCGCCGGATTCGCCGGTAGCGACATTGAAGCTGAATCGGCCGGGGGCATAGCCACGGACCTTGCTATCGGGGAGCTGGGCGAAGAAGTCGCGGATTTCGTCGAAGACTTTGACGTAGGTGGCTGGGTTGCTTCGCGGTGTGCGGCCGATGGGGGATTGGTCGATGTCGATGACTTTGTCGAGGAAGGGTTCGAGAGGTCGTGGTTTCGAGGGGCCGAATGATTTGCGATGGCGTGACTTCTTCCGAAGCGCGCTGCTCGTGTTTGGGGTCGAACTTGCTCGCGGCGCCGGTGGAAAGATTTCGATTCCGGCATGCGCGCCGGGGTTGGCGGTTTCCGCATCGTTCAGGTCGCGCAAAAGGGCCTCGCGAAGGATGTCATTGACGAGGGAGCTTTTGCCCGAGCCCGAGACGCCGGTGATGCAGACGAAGCGGCCAAGGGGAATGGCGACGTCGATGTTCTTGAGGTTGTTGTGCCGCGCGCCGCGGACGCGGATCCACCGCAGGGTCGAATGTTCCACGGATTTGGTAATGGGGGCGGCGCGGGGCATTGGGGAAGATCCGTCGGGGGCTACGCAGTATCAATCATGATACACGAGCGTAAACCGGCGACCGGATGATAGAGGTGAAACCGCGGCCCGACGACTGGAGACGAAGGGGTTCGAACCCTCGACCTTCGCATTGCGAACGCGACGCTCTCCCAACTGAGCTACGTCCCCGGTTTTCGCGGGATTATTGTATCCCGCTTGGCGTACTTTAGCCCGACCGCCTTGATGCTGCAAGAATAACGGCTAGGCCCCGGGCTTCGGCACCGCGTCGCGAGCCAACTCGCGGACGCTGCGGCCGGCGGCCTCACTGGGGTGGTTGCATTCGGCCGTTGCAAGTTCCTTTAGTCGCGGCTTGCCGGCGGCACATTCGGCGAGCCATTCCTTTGCGAATTGGCCACTGCGAACTTCGGCGAGGATGGCGCGCATTTCGCGGCGGGTTTCGTCGGTGACGAGGCGCGGGCCGCGGGTGAGGCCGCCATAGGCCGCCGTGTTGCTGATGCGATCGAGCATTCCGGCGAGGCCGGCGGTGTATTGCAGGTCGACGATTTGTTTGACCTCGTGGATGCACTCGAAGTAGGCGACCTCCGGCGGGAAGCCGGCCTCGATGAGGATGTCGTAGGCGGCCTTCATCAGCTCGATGATGCCGCCGCAGAGGACGGCCTGTTCACCGAAGAGATCGGCTTCGCATTCCATGGCGAAGGTGGATTCGATCATGCCGCCCTTGCCGCCGCCGATCGAGGCGCCCCATGCGAGCGCGATCCCTTTCGCGCGGCCGGTGGCGTTTTGATGAACGGCGATGATGCAGGCGAGCCCGCCGCCGCGCTGAAATGCACTGCGCACCAGCGAGCCCGGACCCTTGGGCGCAACCATGAGCACGTCGACGTTTGCGGGTGCGATGATCTTTTCAAATCGAATGTTAAAGCCGTGAACGAAGCCGAGGGCTTGGCCGGGGCGGAGGTGCGGGGCGATGGAGGAATTGAAGAGCGGGCCGGCGGTTTCGTCAGGTAGTGTGAGGATGAGCAGGTCGGCTTGTTGGGTTGCGGCTTCGAGGGAAAGCGGTGTGAAGCCGTCGTCGATGGCGAGCGTGTGATTGGGACCACCGGTGCGCTGCGCGACGATGACACGGAGGCCGGAGTCGCGCAAGTTCAACGCATGGGCGCGGCCCTGCGAGCCGTAACCGAGCACGGCGATGGTTTTGTCGGCGAGCACGTCAAGACGAGCGTCGCGGTCGTAATAGACTTGAAGCGGCACGCCGTCACCCGGCCTTCTCGGCCAATGAATCAAGGGCTGTATTCGCCAATCCGGCAGCAGGGACCTATCATACCCGGATGAATCCACTGGACTCGAATCAGGTCGAGGCGCTGTTTGTCGCGGCACAACCCAAGCGTCGATTGATCGGCACGCAGGCGCTGGCCATGTCGAGTCTGATGTTGGTAATGATCATTTCGCTCTTCGGTCCGCGGCTCAACATTCCCGAGGTGGTGTGTCTGGCGTTGCCGCCGCTGGCTTTGGGGACGATCGTGCTGATCGGTTGGCGCGCGGGGCGACGGCGGGCACGGTGCAGGGACAGCCTGGCGCGGGTCTGGGAGCACCTTCAATTGGATCGGCCCGCTGATGCGGAGGCAACGCTTCTCCAGGTGATGCGAACCCCGATTCAGGCGGATTCGGATCTGGGGCAGGCCATGCTGTTGCTCGGCGGCGTCGCGGAGCGGATTGGCCATTATGACGCGGCGGTGCGAGCCTATGAGTTGATGATGATCCATGAAGTCGGGGACATCGTTCAACTGCAGGAGGCGCAGGTGAATCTCGCGGAGGCCAAGCTACGCAATCAGGAACTCACCGATGCGGTGAACCTGATCCAGCGACTGGCACAGGTTCCGATGCCGCCGCCGATCAAGGCTGCGTTTGAACTGGTGCGGCTGTTTCAGGAAATCTTCATGGGGCATGCGGCGGACGCGCTGGTGAATGTCGACGAGCGTCGCTCCCTGTTTCGCAAGTATCTTTCGATTCGCGCCGGGTATGGCTATGGATTGCTGGCGGCGGCCTATCACCATGTGGGACAGGGCGACGCAGCATCGGCCATGTGGCAGGACGCTACGACGTTGTCGTCGGCGGAGCGGCTGGTTCGGGAGTATTCGTTTCTCGCGCCCATTGCACAACACTATCCCGCGACGAGGAATCCACTGTGACGCGAGTCGAAGCCAAACAAGTTGTGCGGCGGCTCCGGTGGCAGGTGATGCTGTCGTCGGCGGCGAGCGGGCTTTTGTTGCTGCTGCTCGCAGTGTGTTGCCTCGCGGCACTGTGGCCGAGCCTCGGTGCGCAGCGGGCGCAATCGATGTGGTCCGGTGCGATGCTGGCGGGTGTGCTGTGGATGGCGCTCACCGTGCTGAGCACGCGGCAGGTCAAGGCGGCGAATCAGGCGGCGAATCATCTCTCCGCCGGGCGACTCGACCTTGCCGAACAGGAACTCACGACGGCGCTGGGGACATTCAGTCTTCATCGAATCGGGAAGTTAATGGTCTGCCACAACCTTGCGGTCGTGGTGCATGGTCAGAAGAACTACCACGCGGCCGCGGAATTGTGCGACGCGATCATTTCCATTCATGGCAGTGTGTCGAAGAGCCTCGGGCGCGTGTGCCGGATGCTTCTTGCGGATTGCCGGTTGTTTCTGGGAGACACGCTTGCGGCGATCAAGGCGCTTCAACCGCTGCTGAACCGCGATGCGAAGCTGACGCTGACCGAGCAGATGATGTTGCTGCCGATTGAATTGCGGTGTCTGGTGGCGCAAAAGGATTACTCGCGGGCGGTGGAAGAGCTTCCGTGGAAGATTCAGCGGGCCGAGTTGCTGGACACCTATCGGGCGGCGCTGGTCCACGCATTGTTGGCGAAGTCCATGCGGGAACTCGGTCGCGTCGAGGCGGCGGAGT
>CAZSBF010000131.1:0-11005 GCA_964605185.1 uncultured Planctomycetaceae bacterium | reverse complement strand
CATTCAGATGGCGGATTATGAACAGAACCCTGATCTTCTAAAGCGATCGCAAAAGGGAACACAAGAAAACACAAAACGCAAAAAAGGGTGACTCGATTTCTCAAGTCACTTCTCGACGATCGCACGCAACCCGATAGCCATCTCGCCCAGGAAAATCCGCGATCTGTTCCGGCTCAACGCTCGCTCGTGCAACAACTTATCACCAAATTCACACCGGCAATTTAAGCCCCATCCGCTTGCACACCCGCGTGAAATCCTTCGGCACCGCCGCGCGCACCGTCATCCGATGCCCCGTCGTCGGATGGATGAACGACAATTCCGCCGCGTGCAGACACAGCCGCGGCGCGGGCGGTGCCTTCACCTGACCCATGTACAGATCATCCCCCAGGAGCGGGCACCCCTTCGACGCCATGTGCACCCGAATCTGATGCAGCCGCCCCGTCTTCGGTCGCGCTTCGATCAGCGACGCGCTCGCCCCCATGCTCAACACCTTGTACGCCGTGATCGCCTGTTTCCCATCGCGATGGATTACGCCCATCTTCTTCGTCGCCGTGACCTCCGCGATCGGGTCCTGAATCACCCCCTGCTTCGGCGATGGCATTCCCTTCACGATCGCGTAATACAGCTTCTTCACCAGCCGCTTTTCGAATTGATCACGCAGATGGTCATACGCGTTGATCCGCAGCGCAACGATGACCAATCCCGACGTGTCCTTGTCCAGCCGATGCAGAAGCCCCCACGTCCGTTCCTCGCCCATGTTTTGCAGGGCATTTCCGAATTCAACAAACAACCCGTTGAGCAGGCTGTCGTCGCGGTGCCCCAAGCCCGGCTGCGTCACTACCCCCGCCGGCTTCCCAACCACGAGCAGTTCATCATCGCGATGGAGAATTTCAATGGGGATTCGGGCATTCGGCGCGAGGGAGTATTGCGGCATGGCACCGATTGTACTCGCAGACGCACTTACCGCCGCCCGAGTGGGGCAGGCGTCCCTGCCTGCCGTTGCAGCGAACCATGCGACTGCTCACACCGCCGCGCCGCCGAACATCCGCAGCAGTTCGGTCATCCGCGCCAGGTGATAGTCATCGTGCGCCGCCACGAACGACAGCCAATCGACCATCCGCATCAGCATCTTCAACCGAGGATGAATCGCGGTTCGTGCGAAGTCCGCCGGCGAAAGCGAATCGAGCCGCGCCACAAACCTCGCTCGTTCTTTGGTGAATTCCGCCAACAATTCATCAATCGCCCGGTCATGATGCCGCGCTTCATGGGTGGCTTTGTTCGTCATATCCGCCGGCGACAACCGCTCCACCCCGCTCAGATACTCATCCAATCGCATGAACCCCAGCGGCTCCAGATCAAGCAGATGCCCGATGTTCTCCTGAATCGACCATGTCCCCTCGCGCTCGCGCCGCGTGAGCACCCCCGGCGTCGCCGCGCGCACCTTTGCCGCCACTCGCGGGGCCAGACCCCGAAGCCGCTCTATCACATCAGGATAAATTTCGACTGGAAAGTCGAACCGAAACGTCCGCTGAGTCCACGGGAGCAGCGCGCCCATGTCACGATCCCTCGCCCGTGTTGGGCGCATGACTCATTCCATCAAAGGTCGCCCCCCCATGTCCCCTCCCCTTGGCAAGGGGAGGGTTAGGGCGGGGTCTAGTCTGCGCAGTACAATCAAATCAAGGTGCGGTAAGTCCCGCCTCAATCCTTGTCCTTGCTCTTTTCCTTCGCCACCTTCTTGCCGTGCTTTCCGAAGTAGTCACCCAGCTCTTTGTCCATTTCCTCGGCAAGATCGTCGTAACCCGTACCCGTGGCTTCGCTCTTGGTCACGATCTGCAGGCGACCCATGTCCGCCCCGTCGCCCTTCAGATAAAACAAAACGACCGCGTACTTATGCGGGAACAGCGCATTGCTCTTGTTGAACCACATGATGTGCGGCTCGATCGTCAGCGCCGGAGTTCCGCCCGCGAAGATCGGCTCCTTGCCCTGCATCAACGCCTTGCGAAGTTCCGCGGCCAACATCGAACCAAACTCCGACGGCACCAGGCTGCCCAGTTCCGTTCGCGGTGTCTCAATCGTGACACTCCCGAATCGAGCAAAGCTTCCGCCGCCCGTTCCCGGAATCGGCTCGACTTTCGAGGAAGCGCCCTTCACTTCCGCGAAGGTTCGCTTGACCATCGTCCCGCATCCGGTGCCGGACATCAGCAGCACGCCCGCCGCCATTGCAAAGATCATTCGTCGCATTACAAGACTCCTCTTCACCCCGCCAATACCTGCTATCTCACCGTGCCGGCCCGCGCCAGGCACATCTACGGTGTAGCCTACGATGATAGTCGAACCGGTCAAGCCTTGACGATTTCATCTCCCAAATCACGCCTCCGGCGCGAGAATCGTCCGGCCACAAGCCCCGCCAAATCCGTACATTCCGCGATTGTCCCCTCTCGAAAGATCAAACCCGGCATTCGCTGCCCCTCAAACAGAAATCGCGCAATCAGCCACACCGATTCGCTCCATTCTCGCGCATCCGTCGTCGCTCCCGCTTGCCTGTGTCGAATACCGTCGCACCATTCCCAGCCTCGATCGACGAACTCGCTCACTGAAATCGCGTCACTCCATCGAACCCCCTCGCGCGATACGCGGCAAGCGCGAATCATCGTCTTCGCCGCCGACACCCGTATGGGGCCCGCCGCCTGCAGCGCAATCCACGCCGCGCCTCTCAAGTCCGTCATCTGCTCATACTCAGGCTTTGCAACCAGCCGCTCCGCCTGCTCCACGATCTGTTTGATGCCCGACGCACGTTCAAAATCAAGGGCCGACGACGCGGAACGCATCTGCTCCCGCAATTGTTCAATCCGCGGCCCGCGCACGCCCAACGAAAACGCCGTCGCCTCCAACACCGACACGCGATACGCCTCCATCGGAATCGTCCCATTGCACGGCGCCGGGCACCGCCCCATGTCGAAATAGGAACACGCCTGCCCATGCGGCGACTGTGCGAGCACGTCGTGATACCGGCACAGGTCAAAGACGCTCTCCAGCATCCGGATCCACTCTTCCGCCGCCGCGCGCGTCATGATCGGCCCGAGATAGGTCGCCCCGTCGTCGCGGAATTCCTTCACACTTTGGAATCGCGGTGCTGCCTCCCGCGCATCGACGCGCAGAAACCAGCACGGCCCGAACATCAATTGCTTCCGATACGCGGCCGAATGAATCACCCGCGCCGCCCGCCAATGCGCCCACGCCGTTTCAAACCGGCCAAACGTCGGCCGCCAATACACCCGCGCGGCGATCCCCGACAGGTCCGCCTGCCGCGACTTCTCCTCCGGCGTCGTCAATCGCCGCGTCACCGCATGCCGCACATCCTCCGCCGCGGCCAGCAGAATCGCCCGATCCTCGGCATCGCAGATGAGGTACGCCCCGCCGGTCGCCGGCAACTCGCGCAAAGCGTCAAACGGCTTCTGAATCTCCAAACGCTTCGGAAACAGTCCCGCCAGAACCGCCGCCTCAATCGCCGATTCCGCCATCACCGGCCCCCGCGCCAGAACTGCCACCAACGCCGCGGCCGCACCACCGTGGTGGTCCACTTCATCTCGGGCAACATCAAGCGCCGCTGCAGCCAGGTCGAACGGGCGAAGTGCTGTGGGTGCTCCCGAAACCTCCGCCGGGATTCATCAGTGAAGAACGCATCGTCCCCCGGCAGCTCTTCCCCATCATAGAACTTAAGCGCCTCATCGAGACACTGCGCCGCTTCTCGGGCAAGCTGTCGCGCAGCCGTGCGATCCGACTCCCGCTCCGAAGCCGAAATGATGGATTGAAAAAGCGTCAGCCAACCGAGCACGTCGATCGCGCTCGACTGTTCACTTGTCGGATTGATGCAGTCCGAGCGCGCTGCCTCCCGGGTCGGCTCCGGTTTGATTTCGAATTGAACGGCGGAAAGATGTTCACACGCCCCGCACCGCGTCGGCATTCGCCAGGCCGGTTCGTGGTCGCTCGTCTTCGTCAGATCCTGCGCCGACTGCACCGGCCCGCGCCCACAGCGCGGACATCGCAGCGTCATCAAATAGAGATAGGCTTCGGCAACACTATGAACGTGAATCAGCCGTTCCGATGACGTCATGCCATTCGCGCCTCGCGACGCATCGGATCATCCACCGGCCGACGATTGCAATCAACCGCCCCCGCCCTCGTCCGGTTTCTTCTCGCCTTCGCTGCCCTCTGCGCCTTCCTGCTGCCCCTCGGTCTCCGAACTTCGCTCCATGCCTTCGGTCTCGGAGCTTCCTTCAGCGCCTTCGGCACCCCGTTCCTCAGTTCCTTCACCTTCCGGCGGGGCTTCCTCGGCGCCTTCTTCTTTCTTCGCCTCGTCGGCCTTGTCGCCCTCGCCCGCCTCCGCCTCATCGTCGGAGTCCTTCTTCGCAGGCTCGGCCTTCTTCCCCTCAGCGGGCTTCGCGTCGGGTTTCTTCTCGGCTGGCTTCGGTTCTTCTGCCTTCTTCTCAGCCGGCTTCTCTGCCTTTGCCTTGTCGGTCTTCGCCGTGGGCTTGAGCTTGTCTCCCAACGCCTTCAGCAGATTCGAGGCACCGCTGCTCTTCTTCGCCGCATCGGGCTTCGCCTTTTTCGGTGCGTCCTCGGTCGCGGCATCGCTGTCATCCGCATTCGGCTCGCCAGTGGCGTCCGCTTCCTCACCACCCGACTTCGCCGACTTTTCCGCGTTCGCCGCGCGATACGTCTCTAAAGGCTCATATTTCACATCTCGCGCCGGCACTGTCTTCACCGATGCTTGATCCACGACATACGCCAACTCGACCCCGGGCATGTCGGCCGGCATCAGCTTGCTGGACCCCAGCGCCAGCTGTGCCTTCTTCGCGCCTTCTTCCGACTTTGCACATCCAAATACGAACGCCGCAAGCAGAGCCGCCGCGACGGTCGAATATTTCATGTTCATGGCAAGACCTCCCTCGAACTCACCCCAACCCCCGCGACAACGATCAACCCCAAAATACGGGGTACTGGATTATACCGCGCCTGACGTCCTTGCGGCATCCTGACTGCCTTTCATTTCTTTGCTATACTGGTCAACTCCGACACCGCTCATCACTGGAACGAGCGATCAAGCTGCGGGGCGACCGACTGATAACACCAGACGAGGATTTCCGATCTTGCATCGCCATTTTTATAGACTTGTCTTCCCTTCGGTGGTCTCGATCGTGCTTGCTGCCTGCAACACCGTGCCGCCCGGAACCGGCAACCCCGGCGGAAACACCCCTGACATTAACTCAGGCGGAACGTCCGGTACCGCCGGCGGGGTTGGAAACACCGGAGGCGTCACCCAATCCGTCGCCGCGACTCAACTCGAACAACTCTCCCTCGAACGCATCAATCGCGCCCGGCTGCACCCCGGCACCGAAGCCGCCAACAACGGCATCGCCGTCGACGAGGGAATCCCGGGGCTGATCGACACATCTCCAAAACAACCCGTCGCCCTCAATGCCTACCTGATGCAATCGGCCCGTCGGCACAGTCAGGACATGCTCAACCGCGACTACTTCGCACACGACACCCCCGAAGGCCTCTCGCCGTTCGATCGAATGGAGGCCGCCGGGTACGTCATCGCCACGGCCGGTCAGAACCTGGCCTGGCGCGGAACCACGGGCACGATCAACGAACTTTCAACCATCGAGAACGAACACACCGATCTCTTCGTCGACACCGGAATCGCCGGCCGCGGCCACCGCGTCACCATGCTCAATGGCAATCTGCGCGAGGTCGGCATCGGCATCCTTCGCGGGCAATTCACCAATAACGGAACGACCTACGACTCCATGATGCAAACGCAGGATTTCGGCACCAGCCCGAACACCGGTGTCTTTGTGATGGGCGTGGTCTACAACGACAATAACAACAACAACCAATACGACTTCGGTGAAGGCGTCGCCAACAGCAACGTCCAATTCGACAACACCATCAAATCCACCAATGCCGGCGGCGGCTACAACTTCGAAGTCCGCGCCATCGGCGCCTTCACGCTTCGCTTCCTGTCCACCAACACCACCACAAACCTCAACATCGGTGCCGGATACAACAACACCAAGGTCGACCTCGTCGACGGCACGAACATCGTCATTAATCTCGGCATTGGCCAGTTTTAAGGCGGATCCCACTTCAGTCGGCGATCCAACCTTTGGCTATCAAAGCCGCGTGGCGCCGGTTCGCGGGAATGTCGACGTGCCATGAGTCTCTCGCCAGGTGTCCGGTTTGCTGACTGCCACGCATCCAACCATCGTCGCCTATGAAAATACCGCGAAGCAGGCTGCGACGACGTTTGCCCAATGGGGAGTTTGGGCTTGACCAACCTCTGTTCGCGATTTCTCAAGATCGCGTTATTCGACGGTTTGGATCACGGCGCATCGGTTCCTGTTCGGAAAGTCATTGACTGCGATTGGTTCTCCGCCGCTCGGCGAATGCCCTGCAACATTCCGTCAAAAACGATTCCGTGCAGCGGCGCGACGGCGTACCAATACACCAAGCCGGCGAGACCACGCGGTTTGAAGCGGGCAGTCTGCGTCAGGGTGCAGCTTCCGCCCATCAATGGTGTCACCTCGAAACAAAGTGTGGCTTCACCCGGGAGTCGCATCTCCGCACGAAGTTCGAGCAGATGCTGATCATCGAATCCTGTCACACGCCAGAAATCCAGTGCTTCACCGAACGAAAGGAGATTAGGATTGCGACGTCCTCGACGCAGCCCAGGCCCGCCGACGATCCTGTCCAGTGCGCCACGCAGCCGCCACAGCCAGTCGGCTGCGTAGTAACCGTTATTGCCGCCAATACGACAAACAGCAGAGAAGGCTGCGCCGCTCGGCGCGCAAACGGTGGTGGATCGCTGATCGACAAAGACTTTCCCACCTGCCCAATCGGGGTCGCCGGGAATGGCGCCCGCATCCGACCAGGCAGTCTCCATTTCTTTTTCTCCGGTTCTGCTCAATGCCGCGTCAATCGCCGCGCGGGCGGACAATCGCTCATGAGGCATGAGTTGAACCGCTTCATTGTTGCGACATACGACACGATTTCGCAATCCCTCTGCGAGCGGACGGGCGATGCGATGACTAATCGGAGTGACAAGATGTATCCACAGTGAACTGAGGCGCGGAGTCAACACGGGAACCGGCACGATCATTCGACGCCGCAAGCCCAGCGCGTCGCTCATCGCGTTCATTAGTTGTCGATATGTCACGATATCCGGTCCGCCGATATCAAGCGTTCGACCGATGGTTCCCGAAGCACTCAGGCACGCGACAAGGTAATAAAGCACATCGCTGACGGCGATCGGTTGACTCTCGGTCCTAACCCACCGTGGCGTCACCATGATCGGGAGCCGCTCGACGAGATATCGCAAAATTTCAAACGATGCTGAACCGGATCCAATGATCATCGCCGCTCGCAGGACAGTGACGGGTACGCCGGTCGTCGCCAAGGCCGCCTCCACCTCACGGCGCGATGTAAGGTGTTCGCTCAAGCCCTCGCCGGTTTCACCGAGACCGCCCAGGTAGATAATCCTGCCGACACCAGCTGCCGATGCAGATCGAGCGAACGTATCTGCCAATTGTCTGTCACGCTCGCGATAATCAGCTCCGACTGCCATCATCGAGTGAACCAGGTAATACGCCGCAACGCATCCCTCCATCGCCTGACTAAGACGTTCCCGGTCCTCAAGACTGCATTCAACGACGTCAACGGACGGATCGCCAACCCAGGGCCGGGCACCCAATTTATTCGGGCAGCGCACCACGCAGCGAACACGATTTCCCGCAGCCAGCAGGCGCGGGACAAGCCGGCCGCCGATGTACCCAGTCGCACCAGTCACCAGAACTCGTGGTCGTTTGCTTACGTGATCGCCGCCTTCATTCATCAATCCATCTCCCAAAAAGGTGTCAGGATGATTTTTTGGGGACTCGCCGCGGCCGGCCGCGCGGGCGCAGCGTCAATTCAAGCTCCAGCCGCCCAACCACTCGTCTCTGCCAACCCTCCCCACCATACGGCACACCTCGCGTCACGCTCCGCCGCACTTCACGGATCGCCTCCTCGCGCATCTCCTCATTCACGGCGCCCAGCCAGTTTCGCGGACGATCCACCGGCCATGCCTTCAATCGATTCAGCAAGGCACCCTTGCCATTTTTCCGGCACCACAAACTGCACCACCGCCACGCTTCGGCCCGCTTCACCAATTGCGCCCGCCGCGCGTTCGCCTCGACATAGCGGCACACCGTCAAAAAGTGCGAATCCTCTTGAATGGGAAAGCTCTTGAACCGGCCTTGATAGAGCGGTCCCTCGCCCGCCGTGCGATAGTGCGAATGACGGCGATGCGTGTGCGTTACGGCGACCCATTGCATCCACCGCGACAGGTCCGTCGACTTTCGGGCCAGGACCACCAGGTGCCAGTGATTCGGCATCAGACAATACGCGAGCAACGTCGGCGCATCCGGCCGCTCCAGCGACTCGGCCAACACTTTCTCGAATGCTTCGTAATCCCGGTCTTTTTGAAAAAGAGGAAGCCGCATCACGCGCCGATTCAGCACGTGATAGACCACACCAGGTTCCGTAATTCGCGGCGGTCGAGGCATGAGGCAGAAATTAAGGACAGCCCTGACCGCTGTCAAGACAATTCATCCTGACACCTTTTTAAGGCCCCATGACACCTTTTTAAGGCCCACCTTTTTCAGGCCGATGATTCCACCCAGAATTGCTGGGGCCGAGTATGTGCCGCCAAAAATCAAAGCCCTGGTGATATTATTCCAAGACATGTGGAGATTTCCCCGGTCGTTAACACAAAAGATATGCATATTCCAAGCAAGAATACCACCTGTCAGCAAGAAGCAGCCAACAAGCAACGACTTTGTTAATCTAATTGTGCCACGATGGGAGGCCGCCAATACGAGTGAAGCCAAGAACATCCCGATCCCCCAACCCAGAGGAGCGCCGCAGGGTATCAAGTAGAATGGGTCGAAAATCTGGGACAAATGTTCGTAAGCAACTGTGATCCACGTCACAAGCACCAAGACGGCGAGTGAACATACAATCAATCGGTTCATGCGTTGGGCTTCCTCCGTTACGTATAGTGAAGCGCAGAAAGGAAAAAAAAGGTGTCAGGATGATTTTCTGATATCCCTTACAAAGGAAAAAAAAGGTGTCAGGATGATTTTCTGATATCCCTTACAACCTCCATCGCCCCCTCACACCCCAAACGCGTACAGCAAACTCGTCGCCACCACGTCCGCTGAAATCAGCGCGACGATGCACTTCACCACCGTGTTCGTCGTTGCCCGGCCGACTCCCTCGGCTCCCCCGCTGACGTTCAGCCCCTCATAGCACGCGATCATTGAGATGAGCAGCCCAAAGAGCGGTGCCTTCGCCACGCCGCTGAGAAAGTCACTATTCGTCAATGCAGCCCGAGTTGCCGACAGATACGTATCCGACGAGATCCCCAATACCAGCGTTGAAGTCAGGAACCCGCCGAAGACTCCCACCACATCCGCGATCACGGTGATCAACGTCATCATGATCACCGTCGCCAGAAATCGCGGCACGACAAGAAAGCGAATCGGATTGAGGGCGATGCTACGCAGCGCCTTGATTTCCTCACCCTCCACCATCGTGCCCAGTTCGGCCGCGATACTCGCACCGGCAAAGCCGGACAACACGATCCCCGACAAGAGCGGGCCCAGTTCGCGGAACACGGCAATCCCGACGATATCCGCGATGCGCTGAACCTGCCCGTAACTTTTTAGTGTGGGCGCCATCTGCAGCGCAAGGATGATGCCGATGAAGATCTGAACCATCGCAACAATCGGAATGCTGCGCACGCCGACGCGGACCATCTGCGACATGACATGGTCCCACCCCATCCGCGAATCGCGCTTGAAGATGGACCGATACACCCACCCCAGCGTCTCGCCCAGCAGGGTCGTCGCCCCGCCGACGAACCGAACGGTTCCTGCCGTCGACTCCAGCTGCGCTTCCGTCGCCCGGCCCACCGCCTCCACGGCCCGCACGACCGGATTCTCTGCATTGACTGGTGTATCACTCATGATGCGATCTCACCCGCCACATCAGGCCAGAGTCGCCTGTTCTTCCGTCTCGCAGATCGTGAAGAACCGGTCCAGCTTCGTGATCTCAAACACACTGCGAACCCGCGGGTTCATCCCGAAGAGCACCATCTTCCCCTTGTACGCAGACACGCGGCGGAACACTTCCACCATCGTTCCGACGCCGGAGGAATCCATGTAGGGCACCTCGCGCAAATCCAACAGCAGCCGCTTCGGCCGCTCGCTGGTCACATCGACCAACGCCGAATGCAGCGAGGGCGAATGATTCAGATCGATATCGCCCGTGAGAACCACAACGGTGGCCTCCGGCAGCTTGCGAATATCGCGTACCAAACTTGATGATTCCGACGCCATGATTTCCTGCGCGTTCTATTTCCCGCCCGACTCGCCTGTTGCCGTGTGCTTCGTTGAGAACTTTTTCATCTCCAGCAGCATTCCGCCGTCCAGAGGGCAACTGTAATTATACTCGTCCATCACGGACTGGATGATGTGGACGCCCAGCCCGCCGGGCCGCACTTCCGCCAGATCCCGGCTCTTGATTGTCGAGGGGTCCACCTGCCGGCCCTTGTCCCGAACCGACACGGACAACCCCGCACGACCATCCGCCGAACGTACCGGCTCCAGCGAGATCGAGATCGGCTGATCCGGCTGGCCGTCGTAGCCATGCTTGATCACGTTCGCAAGCGCCTCGTCAATCGCCAGCGTCAGCTCATGGGCGTCATCCGAGGGAAAGCCCTCCATGCTGGCCATCTTCTCGACCGCACTGCGCACGATCGGCAGGCACCGCGCGTTGCTCGTGATGTTCAATTCCACTCGGCTCACGGACTGCTGTGCCTTTCCATGGCTGGGCCTCTTCCGGCTCCGTCCTGCTCGGCAGTACGGTCCTGATCGTCCATTGCCATCGCCCCTTGCGG
>CAZSBF010000130.1:0-11132 GCA_964605185.1 uncultured Planctomycetaceae bacterium | reverse complement strand
TCGTCATGAACCCGAGTCGACGATGATCCGTCCGCGACGATGGATCGCGCCGGTGGATCACCCGCGCCCGCCGCGCCTCAACCATCCAGTGGCGCGGCGCGAGCCGATAGCCCATCTCCCGATCTTCGCCGAGCGCATACGTCGTCAGCGACTCGTCAAACGGATTCGCCAGCACCACCTCGCGCCGAATGGCCATCGCCGCGCCAGAGAGAATTCGCGTACGAACCGCCACCTCCGGACGCTCCAGCACCATTGGCCGAGGCGTATCCGGATTTCCGCGCGGCGCAATCCGCCACCACCCCGCCAACCGATACCCACGTTGATACCACCGCGCTGATCGCGACTCAAACGTCGGTTCGTCCACCCGCGCAGTCACCGCGGCTATGCCCGCATCGCGCATGATGTCGGCAATTTCGCCCACGGTGCCTTCGTCGCACGTCACGTCGTCGTCAAGAAAAAGTAGAATGTCCCCTTTTGCAGAGAATGCAGCGTGATTGCGGGCCGGCGTCAGGCCTGGCCGCGGGTTCTTCTCAATCCGACATGCGATGCCGAGCACGCGGCACCGCTCCACGATCTCCCGCGCGGTCGCCGCCGGCAATTCGCCATCGTCAACGATGATCAGTTCATCCGGTCGGCGCGCCTGCGTCCACACCGACTCCAGCGTCCGCATCAGTGAATCCGTCCGATTGCGCGTGCAGATCACGACCGACACACTCGGCAGAATCGCTTGGCTGGTATCGATCGAAACCATCGGCATCGCCTCTGCCGCCCATTGCGATGGGCAGGGCCGGGGTCAGGTCTGCGAACGCAGTCAAATGGCTTTCGCTACATGCTAGTGCTTGGGTGCCTTCGTCCCGCGACGAACCAGTCCCAGCGTCGGCATGTGCCCGAGCGCGCCGAGTATATACCCCGTCAGTCGCCGACGCTCCGAATCCGAGAAGATCAGCTCGGTTCGAAACGCCGCGAACATCATCAGCAGCGTACCCATTGCCAGTAGCCACGAATTCAGCGCCAGCAATCCCGCCGAAAAAATCACCACATAGGTCCCGCGATCCAGCCGTGTGCACTCGGCGTGAATTAATACCACGCATAAAAGCAACGCCGTCGCAATCGCAAACACGCCGCACCACGCCGCGTTACCGAGCCCCATCGGGTCGGAAAACCCCGTCGCGAACCACGGCGACAACGTCAGGCTGCCCCACTTCCAGATCGTCAAGTCGCGCGTGATCAAGAGCCCCGGGCCCGCCAGCCAGAACGCATACAACACATTCGCCGCTACGCCCACCGCCCACGGCCAGAACAGATGCCGCGTCTTCTCAATCAAATGAAAGTGAATCGGCAGAAACGCCAGATACGACCCGATCAGGAAAAACATGAGATGCAGCGGCAGCACATCCGCGCCGGGAAAATACCGGTCGTCAAAGAGCCGCATGATCCAGTTCTTCCCCAGCGCCGCCACCGCGCACATGAGCAGCAACGCAAGCCCGCTCCCGCGAAACGCCAGCGAAAGCTGTCGCTGCGCCGCCTCGCGTCCGCGCGACTCCCACGTCTTCGTCACCGTCGTCATGACCACGGTCACGACCGCCACCGCGCCGATCAAAATGAACTGCCCAATCTGCCGCGGCGCGCTGAACACGGCCACCGCCACGTGCCCGTTGATCTTGTTCAGATACCACACCGGGTAATACACCAGAATCTGCCACGTGATCCCCGCGAGCGTCGTCCACACCGAAAAGCGAAGCAGCATCCCCGCCCACGGTGCCACCTCGGGCTCCGTCGCCTGCGCTTTCCACCCGCGGAGCGTCCGTGCAAAGAGCCCCCCGAAAATTGCCACCGGGATCGCCAGCGAAATGCCGTACATCGCCGTCATCGTGATCGCCGCGCGATGCCGCGTGTACACGGCCACCAGACTGGCCCCAAGGAACAGCACCGAGTGGACCATCTCAATCACCGCGACGGCCCGGAACATCCGCAGCCCTTTGAACACTGCGAGCAAATAGAAATAGAGAATTACCAGCCCCGTCACGCCCGCCGAGACCTGCGCCAGCTCCGGCGCATCGCGCCCGAACTCCTCGCGCAGTCGCGGGTCGGCATAGACCTGCCCGTAAAAGAAATCGCCCAGATACCGCGAAAAGTAGCAGATCACCCCGACCGCCACGCCCGTGATAACCACCAGCAGCACGAACGACCGCCACGCAAACATTCGCAGCGACCCGCGCGTCTCATACTGCGGCACATACCGCGTGATGGCCTCGTTCAACCCCAGCGAGCAAAACGGCGTCAACACGTTGATCGCCAGCAGCACCATGTTCAGAAGGCCGAACTGCTGCTGCAGCATCCAGTGTGTAAGGAGAAGGACGCGAAGAAAGTTGATCAGCCGTACCGCCACTGTCGCGGGCAGGTACATCCCCATCGCCTGATCCAGCGCCGAATTGCCGAACAATCCGCGCGGAGCCCCCGTATCCACCGCAGCATCCGAAGCCCCATGAAAGCTCATGGGCGTCGGGGTTGGTTCATGGTTGCTTCGAATCGGAATGTCCACATCGGCCTTCACACAATTCCCCCGGACGACGCGGAACGACGAGCGTCTCGCGGCGACCCGGTCGCGAGGCTGGGACGCCGCGCAATTATACCCGGCTGACTCAAGCCCGGACCACGCGGCGCAGGGCGCGGACCCGGCGCTCCGGGGCGGCCCATCGGCGGAAACCCGGGCGTCGCATGGATGGGTGCCGGGCTAAGCAGGAAGTCCAGCGCCACCGGCACCGCGCTTAACCCGAAGAAGAGGCTGTTCGCAAACGGATTGTCGCTCGTCTCGCGGAACGTGCCGTCAATGAAATACGCCGCCGTAAGAATCCAGTAAAGCACGAGCAGGTCGCGGCTGATCAGCCCCGGCGCCCCGGGCGGCAGCTTCTTGTACAGCCGCACGCTAAAGCGAATCAGCACCACCATCATGACTACATACAACGCAAGCCCGATGACGCCCGTCTCCGCCGCGATGGATAACAGATTGTTGTGTTCGAGCGCCGTCGTGCCGAACGCATAGAACGGGCTCGATGGATCGCGTGCAAAGTTCGGCGCAAAGTCGCGGAAGTGCCCGAACCCCAATCCAAAGAGCGGGTGCTCCTGAATAATCTCCCACGTCATCTGTGCCAGACCAATGCGAAGCAGAATCGGCTCCGTATCCGTCAGTCCGCCTTTATTGCGATCCGAGGAGAGAAAGTTCTCCATGTTGATGACCGCAACCAACAACAGCATCGAGACGAGGACCGACACGCTCACAATCCGCGTCGTGCGCCGGCGTGAATACGTCGCCCAAATGACGCTGCACAACAGAAACGACAGCCACACCGAGCGCGTCTTCGTCCAGAAAATCGTCGGCAGCATCGCCGCGTTGATCAGATACAACACCCACCGAAATCGATGCACGTTCCTTGCCAGCACCAAATTGCTGAAATAGCAATACACCAGCGCCAAACCCATCGCCGCGGACATCACGAACGGGCCGCGCACGCGACCCCAGTGAATGCCGACCGTTGAATCGTTGATGAACCGAGGCCAGATCAGCGCCCCCACGTCGAACTGCTCGCACCAACCCGTAAACGTCAGATACACCGACAGCGCCGCGAAGAAAAGGCTCAGCCGCCGGAAATCATTCTCCTTGTGAAACCCGTGCAACACGATTCCGAACACGACGAACGGAAAGATGTATCCGCCGATCAACCGGTAGTGAACGCTCACCACCGACCGTGTCTGAAACCCCGTCACAACTGCCGAGAAGAAAAAGTAAGCCGCGACCGCGATCAAGATCCCGCTGATCGGCCACGCCGACCGGAAGTTCACCCGCCCGATCGTCCACATCGCGATGAAGAGCATCGCCAGAACGACAATCCCGATTCGTGGAATCGTCAGCGAGAAAAAGAGCGGCACCTGCATTCGCCAGAACTCTTCGTGCAGCGCAATCAGCGTCACCATCCACAGGCAAAACGCCATCAGCAGGTCGCCCTCGATCGTGTAAAACGCAAACGCGACCAGCCCCCCGACCGCCAGCCAGAATATCAGCAGCGCGTCCCCCGACAGCTCCGTGTACTGAAACATCCCCAGCCCGGCCAGGATGAACGCCAGCGCGAACAGAACAATCGCGGCCGGAACTCGTTGCGTTGATAGCGCGTGCATGGCGTTCCCGTGGATTCACTCAGACGGCGACAGACCGCCCAGGAAAACATCGGCGTTGGCTACGCAATAGAACAGATTTGATGATGGATGGCCCGGCGATCGGCAACTATCGCGGCGGCATCGGCCCGATTACGTCATGCGATAGAGCAGGCTCGGAATGGGGTCGCTCCGCTGATTCAGCACCAGCCCCAGACACCGCACCCCCGCGAAGTCCAGCCGCTTCTTCGCCTCCGCCACCGTCTCACGCGGCGTCTCGGATGCCCGCACCACCAGCAGCGCCCCATCCACCTGCGACCCGAGCACCTGCGCATCGGGATAGGCATTCGCGCTCGCCGTATCGATGATCGTATGGTCGAATCGCTCGCGCAATTGCGACAACAGCGCCTTGACCTGCCGGCTTTTCAGCATTCCCAACGGCTGCTCGGCCAGTGGTCCCGCCGCCAATACGTTCAACGTGTTCCCGTTCTTCAACACGAGCGCGTGCATCGCCGCTTCCAGCGAACACGTCCCGTTCAACACATCCGTTAATCCATGATTGGGAGAGATACCCAGCACATTCGCCACGCCCGGCTTGCGAATGTTGAAATCCACCAGGCAGATCGAAAGTTCGCGGTTCGCCTCGGCGCCCACGATCGCCAGCGATGTCGCGATTTGCGTCGCCCCATCGCCGCGCCGCGCCGCCGTCACCACAACCGCTTTCGGCGCCGCCTGCTCCGCGGAAAAGAAGATGCTCCCCCAGAGCTGCCCGATCTCCGGCGCCGACTGGGGGCGTATTCGACAATTGCTCTTGGAACTCGAACCATGCGCCACCGGCGAATGCCCGCCCGTCACCGGCTCATCCGACAACTCATCATCCACCACGCCCAGGGGGGAAACCGAAATCTCGTCATCAACTTCTTCGCCGCCGTTGATCTTGCGAATCTCGTCGATGGCCTCGTCGATCTTTTCGACTTCGTCGTCCCACGTCAGATCGACCGGTCCCTCATCGCCTGCCGGCTTCTTGGGTGGCTTCGGCTCCGGCGGCGGCCAGATCTGTTCCGGCTTCGGCGCATCGTCCCCCGGCTTGCGAGGATCGGATGACGAATTAAACGGGTTGTCAGCCAAACGGCGTCACTCCGCGGAATTAAGGCTTCCTGCCTATCCGGCACATGGTCCGTTACTCGTTATCGGCATCATACGATCTGATCATGCGTTAGTGAATCGTGTTAGTCTGAGAGAGAAAGGGAATTGCGTTTCGTCGGCGATTTCTGCGCGAACGCCCCGACGCTGCCCCGGGTCGCATTCAACCCGCTGGTGCCGCGACGTAATCGCTCAGCCACCCACCGCTTTTACGAGGACAACACAATCCGCCGCCCGCGCTTTTTGACCGACCCCACCACCGGCACGCCCAGATACCGCTCGGCATCCACGGCCGAACGCAGCGTGTGGTCGAAATGGTCCGCCAGGAACGCCAGCGTCACACCCAGGAGCAAGCTAACCGCGCACGCCACGACCGTATAGATGAGCGTCAGTGGCACCACCGGTCGTTCGATATCGGGCATGGAGGCCTGATCGAGTTTGTTAATGGTGACGGCCTCGCGGGCGCGCAGGCGATTGGCCATGGCATCAATCTTGTCCTGCTCCAATCGCTCCATCTGCTTTTGAGCGACTTCGAAGTCGTTCTTGAGCCGTGCGTAGGTGGCGAGCTTCGCCTGCACCTTGCTGAGGTCTTTCGTATAACGCGTGACGAGTTCGTCGTTCTTGAGTTTCTGCTGCCGCCTCGATGCCACGCGCAGCTCAAGGCCGCGAGCGTAGGCCACCACCTGCGACAGCATCTGCTTCTTCAGCCGGCTGATCTGCTCGCGAATATATTGCAGATCCTTGCTCTCTTCGAGAAATTGCGTCTCGACCCGGGCACGCTTTGTTTCCAGATTCGCCAGGTTCTTGGTCATCTCGACAAAGCCCGTATCGTCGCGCATAAACTCGGCCGCCACGGCATCGACCAGTGATGCGACAAGGTCATCCGCGAGCGTAGGAATGAAGCCCGCCTCGAAGGCCTTCTCCGGGAGAACCTTCTTAATCGCGTCGTAGTTGGCCTGATCCTTGGCGAGATCAAGGCTCAGCGTGGCATCATTCTTGCGAACTTCGGAAAGGATGATCTGATACCCCTGCTCGGTGCCGCTCTTGAGAAGCTGCTCGAGTCCGGTGATATCAGCCACGTTTTCCTGGATGAAGTCGTCGTACGCCTTGCGTCGGGCCTCCAGCTCCTGGCCGAAATTGGACACGACATCTTCCATCACCCGAAGCGCTGGATCGTTTTGCAGACGCTGAAGCTCCTGGTAGCGGACGATGTACATGTCCGCGACGAGATCCGCCGCGTAGTAGGCGCGCTTGTAAGAATCGCCGGTTCGCGCACCCGGCTGATCCACTGTGATCATGAACGTCTCGGTCATGCCGACCTGTTCACCGCCAGGCGTTTCGAGCTTGATGGACTTTCGAAAATCAATCAGATCCGTTTGCTTGCTGGAAGAACTTGAAACCGTCTTGCCCGCCTGGTGCCCCATTAGGTCGGCGACTTTTTTCGTGACCCCTTCGGTGTCCAGAAATTCGTCAATCGCCTGCCTAGTCTCGGCCACCGCACCGCCAGCCACCTGTTGAGCATCTTCCCACGCGGCGCGCAACTCGTACCAGCGATTTCGAAGCGTTGGATCTTCCGCAATGACCTTGGCCCGGGCGAGAACGAGATCGGACATCAATACTTGTTGTTGAGACTTCACGAAGACTTCGAGGGCACGCTCGCCGACCACGTCGGAGTTGATCGGGTTCTTGTTGGCCGGCCGCTTGTAGATCAGGCTTACCTGGCTGCGATACTTCCGCGGAGCCCAGTTCTCACACACATACCACGTGCCGCCCCCGCCTACCGCGAGGATGACCAGCATCATGAACCAGTGCGAGAAAAGAATGCGGACGATTTCGCGAAGGGATCGTGTTCCGTATGAATCCATGTCCTCACCACCATGTTGCCGCCACTCGTGCGGCCGCTGCTTCCATCAAACGCCCGGCTTCCTTGCCCGGCGTCCCCACGTTAAACGCAACCGAAAAAGGACCGGCGCACCCGGCTCGCCCGAGTGCGCCGATCCCTGTCTTGCATGTGTAGGGTGGGTTGTCCTCAACCCACCTGTGTGACACACCCTGTGTGGCACACCACTTGTGGCACAGGTTTTCAACCTGTGAGCTGTATCACAGGTTTCCAACCTGTATCACGGACCAACCTGAGCATTAAAGTTCGGCCAGCCCGGCGCCTGCTGCGTCGTAATACCCGACGGCGCCTGATAGGTCTGGTAGCCGAAGTTCATGCCCACGACTCCGCTGTACGGGAACACCGCCCGCACGCCGCGCGTGAAGACCTGGTCGATCCAGTCCGTCGCCTGCGCCAGCGTGGTCGGCGGAACATAAACAATGTCCCCATCCGCCAGGTACATATCCCATCGGAATTCGCTGCCCTTTGGCACCCGTCCTTCCGGTGATGCCGTCGTCGCCGTCAACAGATGATTCATGTCAAACACAATCGCCTGCGGAAGCGGCAGATATTGCCGACGAATCAGCAAAATCTTCGACTTCTCCGCACGCACGTTCGGACCGCCGCAGCGGATCATCGCCTGCATCAACGTCACAGGAGTCGCCGACTGGAACGATCCCGGCGACATCACTTCGCCCATCACAAAGATATTCTTCGGCGCGAACTCCAGCGTCTGCACCGTCACTTCAACTTCCTGCAGGTCGTTTTCAACATACAGCTTGTCGAGCAGCTTCTTCGCCTGATTGACCGTCCGCCCCGCGACGAGAACCTCGCCGACATACGGCAGGTCGATCGTTCCGTCCGGCTTCACCGGCACCAAACGCGACTGACCGCGGGGGGCCGTCGTAATCGCCTTCTTCAATTCGGTAATCTTCTGGTTCGCCGCTTCCACCACGACCGTCACTTCCGGTTCCTTGATGTACCGCGAATAACCCTTGCGAAGCTGTTCTTCCAGATCGTTCGACGTCCGGCCCGCCGCGCGAACCTGCCCGACCAGAAGGCACCGGATGTTTCCGTCGCCCTGCACCGTCAACTTCTGATCGAAGCGGTCCTGGTACGGGAACTGCAGCTTGATGATGTCCTCGATCTTCAACTCGTAGGGAGTCTCCGACACGATGTTCTTCACCTGATAGATGATTTCCAGCACGTCGCCCGGCGACAGTCGATACGGCTGACGATCCAACAGCGACTCCGGAATCCCCTGTGCGTTCGACACCGGCTGATAAATCGCCGGCGGTTCGGGCGGCGCCGAATCCGGAATGTGATGGTCCGTTCGCGAGCATCCCGCGCAAAGCGCAATCGTCGCGGCCGTGGTAATCAACGTGTTTCGAAAAATCGAAGTCATCCGAGTCTCCTCGTCATCACTTTCAAATCCCCGGCTCAATCGTCGCGCCGGGAGATCGTGCCTTTACCGTGCGCAGGGCTTCCTGCGCGAGTTCGTATTTGGGGTAACTGCCAACACACACCGCATGAACCGTTTCGCCGAGCCGCTGACGCTGCTCCACGCGCGCCGAAACGCCGTTGCCCTGCAGCTTCTGTGCCAGCTTGTTGGCCGACGTCGCCTCGCGAAACGCCCCACACTGAATCACGTAGTAATCCCACGGCCACTCAAACATCAGCCGTGCCTGATTCGCCAGCGAGCTGCCGGGGTATCGTTGGAACACAATCGCATACTGCGGCCGGCACTTTCGCCATTCGCCGATGCGCTGCAGCGATGTCGCGTAACGGAGGTGAACCAGATCCGTCGGCGGCGTTTCGGGCAACTTTTTCAATGCCGCCTCGAAGAACTTGATCGCGTCTTTGTGATTCCCCGCCTCATAGCACATCGCGCCGGCCGTCGCATTGGCCCGCGCAGTGAGTTCGCTGTTCTGCGACAGGCTGATGCACTTCTTGGCGTCGGTCAGCGCCCCGACCTTGTTGTTCTGCTGGGCCCGAACCTGCGCTCGCAGGTAATAAGCCTCGGCCGACTGCTGATATTCGGGATAAACGCGGAGAATGTCGTCGAGCTTCGTCGCCGCACTTTTGTATTCGCGGTTGCGGTAGTCTTTTTCCGCCTCGCCCAACTGCTCGCGCGCCGGCGGCGGCAATTCAACGCAGCCGACCAGCGGCAATGCGAAAACACAGATCAGAGCCGCGCCCGTAAGGAAGCGGGTTTTATTCCGAGCCGCGCGGCGCAAGCCCGCGGTCCCACGAACCCAGGTATCCCTCGCTGGTGTCGCGGTTCGGGAAACTGAAGAAATGAAATCCGTTCTCATAAGAGGCTGCATCCGTGCAAACATCCGCCGCCTCGCCATCGAAACGGGTCGGAGTCCGACCTCTTATCGGAGTGATGGTTTTCGGGTTTAGGTTAAACAGGCCGCATAACCAAACGCCCCCGCGCCCGCCCTTTGCACACTCCTCAACACCGCGCAATCTCCGCGCTCCTTTGCTACATTAGTCCCATTACCGCGCGCACGCAGGGACGACGGATTGATGTGTTTTTCCGCAGCAACCGCGGATTGTCCCACTACGCAAAGTGGTATTCACATTTGCAGAATTGTTACAACGTCTGATGATTGCCGCACTTGCGCGATTATCGGGTTTTGTGGCACGCAAATTGCCCGTGTGTTTGGCGTCATACCCGCGCGGCGGCGTGGACCCTTGCGTCCGTCGGCTGCCGCGCTCGTGGCCCTTCGAGTTCGGGCGAATGAGATAGAGGGGTTGAAGCCTATGCCGGATCGGTGCGATTAGCGCGCTGATGCGGCCAGTGGGCGGTGCGCGCCGAGAGTGATTTGGTGAGGATCAGCCAAGGAGAGATCAAAACCGGCAGCGACGCGGGCTATAATAGGAGTAATTGCACCGCTGTGTCGTCTGTTAAGGATTGGGGAGTCTGTCACATGATTACGCGATTTATATCTCTGATTTTGAGTGTTGGATTGTTTCTTTCCATTGGGGGGGCAACCCGGGCCTCCATCATCGTCGACCATCAGCCCATCCCGAACGGACCATCGTCGGACACCGACTTTGTGACGGATTCCGGCATCCCATATTGGCAATTATTGGCGGACGACTTCACGCTTTCAATGCCGGCGTCCATCGGTCATATCCGTTGGTGGGGGCTGTATGGAAATGTCTTCGGTGGCGGTAGCAACAGCATCGTTCCGCCGGTCGGCGATGAGACTATGCGAATTCGATTCTACGGCGCGCGACTGTCGGATGGGTTGCCAGGGGCCATGCTTTATGAGCAGGCGTTCCTGAATCCGTCGCGCGTGAACACCGGGCAGATCGCGGACTTCGGCACCGGTGCTCGCCGTTACGAATTCGATGTTGATCTACCGATGGCGTTTGAGGCGCAGGCCGGGACAAGATACTGGATGGAGATCGCACAGGTTGGGATTCCTAATAGTGTGTTTCGGTGGTCGTTCTCGAACCCAATCGATCCAACTGATGCATTCGCAGGGACGAATCCTGGTTTGCAGGATTGGATTTATCGCGTAGGAGGCAACTTAGCATTCCAGTTAGTTGACATACCTGAACCAAGCGTCCTTACATTAGTTTTATTCAGCGGATTACTTATCCGAAAACGGAGGTGAGCATGCATACACCTGTTTGAATTGCGTCCATGCATCCTGGGGGTGGAAAACTGCGGTTTTTGCCAGGAGGCATTATCATGAACTCAAACCATAAACATTTTGCTTGCTCCCACAAATTTCTACCAGGCAGAATCGGGGTCATTCAACTTTTATTCGTAAATGTCCTCACCAACGCCGCCCCTTGTGCCTTCGACCTCACTAACGAAAGAACCGTCACCCCCGCCGACATCCCCCCCTCTTCGTCACCCGCCTCCTCGCCGAATAACCAAATGCCTCATTGCGTCCCGTCTTCGCCCGTCAGGGCGCACGATGGTAGCCAGGGAGTTCAC
>CAZSBF010000129.1:0-11134 GCA_964605185.1 uncultured Planctomycetaceae bacterium | reverse complement strand
GACCAGGGTATCGCCTTCAAGTGCCAGATTGCGTGCGTACCAATCGTCGGTGGCGGCATCCGAAGCGGTGATTTTGGCCTGTTGGGTCCATGTCGTGCCCGATCGCTCGAAGATGTAAGCGGATCCGGCATTGGTCAGGCCGGAGAAATCGTCCCACTGTGCTCCGATGGCAATGGTGTCGCCCGAGATTGCAACGGAACGACCGAATCTGTCGTCTGGTCCGGGGTCGGCCGCTACCAGCCGTGCCTGCTGGCTCCATGAGTTTCCATCCCGGGCAAATACATAAACAACCCCGGTTCTGTTGAGCGAAGGAGTAACTGCATAGTCATTTGATGCACCGATGACGATCGTGTTTCCAGTGAGGGCTACTGAGTATCCAAACCATGTGAAATACCGAGCCTGTTGAGCAGTTAGCTTTGTGTGCGGAATCCAAGCCCCATTGGAGCGTACAAAGACATATGCGGCACCGGCTCCCCCAACGCCGGGGGCGTCGGCGATGTATGCGCCAACGACCAGCGTGTCACCTTCGATGGCAACCGAGCATCCGAATCTATCGCCTGAACTGGCATCCCATGCTGTCAGCTTCGAGTGAAGCACCCAGGTTCCATTTACCCTTTCGAAAACATACGCTGATCCGGACAGGCAATTCGCGATGCCAGGGCAGGCGTCATCGTCGGCCTCGACGCCGACAACGGCGATGTCTCCGGAAAGGGCAACTGAAGTACCGAACCGCCCATTGGTAATCGCATCCGAAGCGATTAGCTTCGCCTTTTCATGGTCCTGGCATTGTGCGTTGGCCGGAGAGGTCGCGATGATCACCATCAATAGGCAAATCGTCGCGGTGACGGAGGACATGCGGATTATCAAACGCTGCGCGGGAACTCGGTTCATGGGGAATCTCCATCGAAACATAGAACGAGACTATCAACTGCGCCCGCGGGTTATTGGCGCGGTCCGACTGTCACGTTCAGGCGGCGGGACTCTGCAACGGCTTGGCCGGGGAGCGTGCGCGCCCCTGTGGGTTCGTTGCAAAGCGGGGCGTGCATGGTCCTCTTCTCATGGACACTGCAACTTTTATGCCGTTTAGTAAAAAACAGGATTGAATTCCCAATCGCTCCCTGCGAGGCGAATTCGAGGGATGCCGGCGCGACTGCTGCGTATGGGCCCGCACAGGTGCGGCTATTTCAACAGCTTCATCACTTCGGCCCGCAGGGATTCGCCGGGGATGTGTTGGGCGGCGACCTTGCCGTTACGGTCGATGAGGATGGTGGTCGGTGTGGAGGTGACGTTGTATTTCAGCGCGATGGGGTTGCGGTCGGCGGGGCCGAGGACGAGTTGGGGCCACGGCATTTTCTGGCGTTCGAGGAAGCGCGACACGGCGTGCGGGTCTTTGTCGAGGCTGATGCTGATGACGGCGAAGTTGTTTTGCGGGGCCAGTTCCTTTTGCAGCGCTGCGATGTATTTGAGATCGGCGAGGCAGGTGCGGCACCAGGTGGCCCAGAAGTCGAGGAGGACGATCTTGCCTCGGTAATCGGACAGGTTCACTGTCTTGCCGTCGACGGTCGTACCGCTGAAACCTGGTGCGAGATCGCCCGCCTTCAATCGCGGTACGAGTGCATCAATCCGAATGTCGGCATCGGCACCGTTCGCAAGCGGGATCTGGATCGCCTTTGCCGAGGCGACGTCATACGGGCCTTCGCCGCAGCCGATTTCGGAACGGAGTTGATGGCGGACGGCTTCGAGCTGATGCGGGCCGCGATCGAGGCCGGTAATGGTGTAGCGGCCATCGGCATCCGTGAACGCGCCATGCACATATTGCGGATTGCCGGACGGATGCGCGAGGACGGCCACATCGGGGAGGGAATGTCCGGCGGAATCGGTGACGCGCCCCGTGACGCTGGTGCCGCTCGCAAGGTCGATGGTCAGCTTGTTGATCGCACCGGTGTTTAGCGAAGGCACACGGCGGCGCACCAAGGGGACGGTATAGGATCGTGACGAATTGCGCCCCCAAACAATGAGGGACCAGTCGCGAATGGCCGGGATGGGCGAGGTCGAGAATATGTTCGTGGTGTCTTTTTGCTCCATGCGAAGTTCGATGGCGAGGTTCGCGATGGGCTCGTCGGGTTCGAGGTTGACGTAATGCCATTTTGGATCGAAGGCGAAACCATCCAATCTCGCTTCGAGCATGGTCGGGGGATTCAGTGTGATGGCGGATTTTTCCGTCGCCGGTTTGACGTTCGGCACGATTGTGCAACCGCGCGTTGGATGAACCGCGACTAGCGTGTAGGCGCCATCTGCCAGGCCTTCAAAAGTGAACTCGCCTTTTTCATTGGTCTGCGACTTGGCGACGGTGAGGCCCTTGGGGGCGAAGACGCCGGGGAGATCGACGGCGCGCCGCTCGACCGGTTCGACGGCCGTTCCACCTGAGCAGTAGATGGTGCCGTCCAACTCGTGTGCGATGACGACGGTCGCGCCGGAAATTGGCTGTCGGTCGATGGACTGGAGAGTTCCGACGATAGTGTGGGCCGGCTTTTTCGATTGCGGCGAGCCGACAAAGATGGCCTGATAGGAATCGGAGCAGCCCGGCATAATCGTGACGGCCGTGATCGTCAGGGCAAGCTTTATGCAGGGATTCTTCATGGGGCAAACCGCATCCGGGAGACGGCTGCGATGCCGACGATCATACTCGATGGACTGTATGCGTTCTTTGTGTGCGTCGATTACCGCGAGCGGCGTCGGAGCAGGGCAATTGTGCCAATGGCGAGCAGGCTCAGCGTGGTCGGCTCGGGGACGTCGTAGATCGTGGCGACGAAGTTGGCGACGCCGCTGACCGGGTTCGGCCCGAATGAGAACAGGCTCCAATTCGATCCGTCGTAATACGACGCGTTGTTGGTGTAGAAGCCTGCAAACTGGCCGAGCGTGTTGCTGCACTGGAAGCCGAATTGGCCGTTGTAGTCGAAGTTGGAAACGCTGACGCTCCAGCCGACGTTGTTGAAGCCGCCGGAAGTGACGACGTTCGGCAGGGGAATCGAAAGGGTGAAGAACTCGCCGCCGAATTCATCGGTCGACGGCAGCACGACGTCGGTCAAAGTCGTGGAATACAACTCGGTGCCCGGGCCGAAGACGAGACCGCTTGGGTCGCCGTCGTTGAATGTGACGGTGATGTCGGCGGTTCCCGGGAAGATGCTGCCATAGACTGCGAGGCCGAGGTCGAGCTGGTTGAGCGTGTAGGGTTGCGGCTGGAAGTTGGAGAGCCAACCGCTATCGCCATAGCGAACGCCGGCGGGGGTGTTGGAGTCGAACGGCGTGAAGAAACCATTGTTAAACGAGTTGGAGAACACGATGCCCGCGTTGGCGGACTGGGTGCCGGCGATTGCGGAGACAATGAGTGTCAGTGCGAAGAACTTCTTCATGGGTCCCTCTCTCGGTGTGAATTTCGATGCAGCCGATGGGTGCATGGGCCGGCTGCAAACTACCCCTTGCCAAGGAGAATAAGGTAATCGAATTTCGGAAGCGGAGGAAGGGGGGCAGGCCGGTTATCGGCTGTTCGGCGATGGGGTGCGGTAGTTTCCCCCGCGTGGAAGGAAGTGTCACCGGGGTTGCACTCGGGTTATCTGGAAGTCAGGTTATCCGGGTGTAATTGTAGGTGCACTGATTCGGGGCGCAGTTGACGTTGTGGGTGGTGAGATTGCTCGCATTGGGCAGCGTGTAGTTGTGGGTTTCGGAGGGGTAGAGGATGTCGGTGCAACCCAGTGGTCCGCAGGTTTGCTGGGGGACTCCGCCCTGCGTGTCGAGTCGGAGGATGGCTTGTTCGGGAATGACGCGGACGGTTCCGAAGATGGTGATCAGGGCGCCGGCGGCATAGGCGGTTTGTTGTTGGAAGGTGCCGTTTGCCTGAATGATGAGTTCGACCTGGCCGGGGCCGAAGGTGGGGTCGACGAATTGTGCCCGCCATGTGCCGATGAGGGCGGCAGGCGGACCACCGAGCCCGGGAAGCCCGGCGGGGCATCCGCCGCCGGCACCAAGGTTGGGCAGGAGGATTCCGAGGGTCAGGATGAGGGACGAACGAACGCGGGATCGAGGCATGGTGATGGTTCTCCACCAGTCCCTAGACGTGGGGTGGGGCGGGTCTGACAGGAAAAGCAGAAAAGGCTCAGAATTGGCGCGCGCGTGCAAATCGCGGCCGGTTAAGTGGGCGTACTAATCGTTGGCTTGGGATTGGTTCTTCCTGCTCCATTCAGCGACACGTTCCTTCACGGTTTCGTCGATTTGCTTCATGAAGGCGTCGGCGTTGCGTTTCTGTTGGTAGGCTGCGTGGGACTGTTCCGTGAGATGCCGCTGACCGCTGATGTCGGAGTTCGGCAACGAATCGGCCCAGCCTCGAATCTGTCGGGAGCAAGACTCGGCAAGTTCCCGGATGTTGGCGAGTTCAGCCTTGAGGCCGGGGTGTTCAAATCTGAGATTTGAGATTTCAGATTTGAGATTCGAGCCGCCGGACGGCGCATTATTTGATGTGATGCGCGGTGCGGGAACCGTAGTGCCTTGTTGGCTCGATGCACGTTGTAATGAGACGGCGCCGAAGAACTGTTCAACAAAATGAAGCATGGATCGAACTTCGCCGGCCGAACCCCTTGCGATGTAGAGGAAGTGGAGCAGCTCCGCAGTGGTGCCTCGTTCGAACCCCTCGGCGATGTTATTGGAAACGGAAAGTGCAGCACAACGGAATTGATCACTCAAATCGCCTTTTATGGAGAAGGCAGAGTTCTTGGTGAGAGCATAAACGCGCACGGCAAGGTCGATAGCGGTTTTCCAGACCGGCAAATCTTCGAAGCGGGAGTATTTCATAGCAGTTGTGAGGCTACTCGTGCCGACCTTTTTTTTCCAGTTTGTCAGCACAGTCTGCCGACACTGGCGAGGTGATTGGGAATAGCAAGGACACAGATTTGATTTTTTTGGGCAGCCAGGTCGCATGGGTCCGGTTGTGGTCTATTGGAAATGAGACTTTAGGCCGCATATCTCAGATTTGAAATTTCAGATTTCAGATTTCAGATCTCAATCCTAAGTCCTCAGACCCCAGACCTCAGACCTTAGACCTCAGAAATTGACCATTGGGGGCCGGATCGAAGTCATAAGAATAGACAACTAGGTCGGCCCCGGACTCAATTACTTCCAAGGCCAGAGAGTTAACTTCGTCGGTTTGCCTTGTGCCGATGCTCCGTGCGAGTTCCTTTAATCATCCGTCCCCAGGTCCAACTGGAATACCGACATCACCATCAGGTTTTCTTCCTTTGTGTGGTGTTCCAAATAGAGCAAGAGATTCTGGATGCGCCGGCAGGCGTCGCGGATCAGGAGGGCGTCGTCGGGCGATAGTTCTGTGAGCTGCCGCTTGATGTCGGTCATGATTTGTTCAAACTCGCCGTGTTCGTGGGCGAGGCGATCGACCTCGTGTGACAACGACGGCCGCTCTTCCACCACCGCCGTCATGTAGCCGTCCTGTTCTTCCAGTGATTGGTGTCGGTGCACGTGATTGGCGAACTCTTCGAACGATGTGCGCACGTCGGTGATCCAGCGCTGTTGATGGGCCCGGGGAATGACGGCCACTTTTTCCTGAAGCTCCACGGCAAGTGCATCGATCCTGGCGTGTTCAGTTTGAATCCACGACGCAAGCATTTCAGGGTTCATCCGGATTCTCCTTGCTGTGGTCGCGCGGGCGCGACTCAGTTCGCGGAATCCTGCCGAATGGCGGCTAGCTCCGCTTCGATTTCATCCACAACGATGGGGAGATAGGTGTCGAGGGCGCAGTCGATGCCGTCGCGCATCGGGCAGCACCCGTGGTTGTCTTCGCAGGGGCATGCGCTGCACACGCGGTCGCGCACCGCCTCGGCATAAGGCTCCACCGAGCGCGAATGGGTTCGCGCAACGATGCCCACGATTGTCTCCAGATTCTTGAACACCGAGCAGGCGCGCGGCGGCACCAGGCTGCAGGTGTGGGCGGCGGTGTAGCGCACGCAGGTTGGGCAGATGGCGCTTCGAAGTCGGGCGCGGATGCGGTCCAGATTGGGTGACATGGCGGCGGCCTCCACCGTGGCGGCGAAGGGTGGAGCCAAGCCACGGAATGAAGGGACTCGGGCGGCAGGGGCCGGTCGACAGGCCGGTCGATGGCCGTCCTTGGAAGTCTAGCTGATCACGCGGCGCGCCAGCCACGCTATATTCCTTGTTTTCAGCCAAAGTTGTCCGGTTACCGGTTCGATACAACACTTACCGCCCCTTGGCATGGTGAAGCCGGTGGCCGCACCCGATGCCGGAGTCGGATTTTGCCACCTCCATTGCGGGAAATCTCGCAGTCACTGCGGATCTTTCGGCATAGTGCTGGTCGATGCCGTTGGGGTGGTGGCGGGAAAAACCATGGATCACACCCTCACAACCGACGTTCCAACGCCAAGCCAGAATGCTCGGATTGATGGCACCTTTCTTGCAATCGGGGAACGCCATGATTGCGCCCCGCCCGCAGACAAACCACGAGTCATTCGGGAGAAGGCCGTCCGTCTCGGGGTCCGAACCGGGTGGATGCCCAATGTCGACCTCATCTGGCGGTGGCAGGCATATGAGGGCAACCGAACCTGCTTTGGAGAGTTCCAGGCAGGCTGCAACCCCGACTGCCGGTGGCGAAAAGACTGCGTCCAAGTCCGAAACGAGCCCCTCGCGACGGCCACAAGCCTCCGCCTTGGCTGATTCAAGCACACCGACTGCGGATTCTCGCCACCCCGCCCGGCGACCCTATACTGACGGGATGCCGAGCGAGCTGTTTGAGGACATGAAGCGTTACGTGGACTTTGGCAGCCATGACGCTGACGTTTTGAAGGGTCTTTTCAAGCCGCTATCGCCTGCACTTCCATCCGTTGTCGACCGGTTTTACGACGCGATCCTCAACCACCCCAATGCCAGGGCCGTTTTCGGCGGCAGCGAGGCCAGTGTGTCCCGCCTTAAGGCCAGTCTACTGGTCTGGCTGACCGAGTTGTTCAGCGGTGTCTATGACGAAGAGTACTTCGAGCGACACTGCCGCATCGGGCGCGTCCATGTTCAGGTTGAGCTTCCACAGCATTACATGTTCACGGCGATGACGATCGTCCGACTTTCGCTGATCGATGAACTCACCCGAGTTTGTCCAGCGGGCGAACTTGCGGCGCGGTCGGGTTCACTGCACAAGTTGCTCGACCTCGAACTCGCCATCATGAATCAGACCTATCGCGAGGATCTGGTCAAACGGATGCAGGAGCTGGAGCGCGCCGAATATGAAGCGCGAATCAGCGAATCCGAACACCTTGCGACGATCGGTCAACTCGCGGCATCGCTGGCTCATGAGATCAAGAACCCGCTCGCCGGGATAAGCGGCGCGATTCAGGTGCTTGGCGCGGGGATGGAGAAGAATAACCCGCACAAGGAAATCATTGCCGAGGCACTTCGCCAGATCGACCGGCTCGATGCCGCCGTTAAAGACCTATTGATATACGCCAGGCCGAAGCCGCCGGAGCGGGCCGTGCATGACATCGGGCGCATCATCGAGCATTGCCTGATGGTGCTTCGAGAAGAGCCTTCCCTGCGGTCGGTGAAGGTTCATTACGACGGCGCGGGGCGCGGGCACATCGTGCATGTCGATGAGGCGCAGTTGCAACAGGTGCTGACGAACTTATTCCTGAATGCAGCGCACGCCTGTGAGGATGGCGGCGAGATTTTCTGCCGTGTCATGCGCGACGGCGGTGCCACGCGGATCGTCATCGAGGACACGGGGTGCGGCATCAGCCCGCATCAACTTGCCAAGGTGCTGGAACCGTTTTACACGACCAAGGCCCGCGGCACCGGCCTAGGCCTTTCCATCTGCAAACGAATTGTTGACTCGCACGGCGGCGACATGCGCATCGAGAGCCAGGTCGGCCGAGGCACGCGCGTCACCGTGGAACTGGGCGGTGCCGCATGAGCAAAGCACGCATTCTGATTGTTGAAGACGAGAAGCTCATCCGCTGGTCCCTGCGGCAACGATTCCAGGAGGAGGGGCTTAGTGTCGAGGAGGCTGAGGACGGCGCCAGCGGACTGGCCATGGTGGCCAATCAGACGTTTGACCTTGTGATGCTGGATTACAAACTACCCGACATGACCGGTCTCGACGTGCTGCGGCAGATTCGCGAGCACGACGCCGACATCGTCGTGGTGATGATGACGGCCTTTTCCAGCGTGGAGAATGCCGTCGAGGCGATGCGGCTCGGGGCTTATGACTATGTGAGCAAGCCGTTCAAGATGGATGAGCTGATGCTCACGGTCGTGAAGGCGCTGCAAACGACGGCGCTGCGCCGCGAGGTGCGCGACTTCCGGGCGCAGATGAAGGACAAGTTCGGCTTCTCCCGCATTCTCGGCCAGTGCGAATCGATGACGCGGCTCTTCGCGCTTATCCACGATGTGGCCGCCAGCGGGACGTCCACGGTATTTCTTCGCGGCGAGAGCGGCACCGGCAAGGATCTGGTGGCCCGCGCGGTGCATTACAACTCCGACAGGGCGGCGCGGCCGTTCATGAACATCACCTGCACGGCGATCACCGAGACGCTGCTTGAGAGCGAACTTTTCGGTCATGAACGCGGCGCGTTTACGGATGCGCGGCAACAGAAGAAGGGGCTGCTCGAATTGGCCGATGGCGGAAGCGTTTTTCTCGATGAAGTCGGCGACATGCCCCCGACGCTGCAGGCGAAACTGCTCCGCTTTCTGGAGGAAAAGAGCTTCCGGCGCGTCGGTGGAGTGAAGGATATTGAGGTCGATGTGCGCGTGATTGCCGCGACCAATCGCGATGTGAACAAGCTCATCAGCGAAGGCAGGTTTCGGGAGGATTTGTATTTCCGGCTCAATGTCATCGGCATCGATCTTCCGCCGCTGCGAGATCGCGGCGACGACGTGCGTTTGATCGCCGAGTATTTCACCGATGTGTATGCCCGCGAGTTTCGCAAGCCGATCCAGAGCCTGGCGCCTGATGCGATGGAAAAGCTCATGCGCTACAACTGGCCCGGCAATGTGCGTGAGCTGCGGAATTCGATCGAGCGGGCGGTGCTGCTGTCCAAGGGGCCGGTCATCACGGCGCAGGATCTGGTCGTCGGTCAGTCGAATCAGGCGGACACGGCGTCCGCTTCTTCGCTGGTCAAGCTTCCGCCGTGCGGGATGACGCTGGCGGAGCTTGAGGAAGATCTGATTCGGCAGGCGCTCGTGGCCACGCGTTACAACCAGACGCGCGCCGCCAAGATGCTCGGCATCTCCCGAGACCAGCTCAAGTATCGCATCGATCGCTACGGACTTACGCCGGAAAAGTTGAATATTGAGATCAGCCCGACGTCTTAGCGATCCGCGACGGGCAACACCATCAGTCTTGCTTCGTTCCCTTCCAATCGTAAACTGAGTTGCCCTTCGGCCTTTCCCCGGTCATGCTCTCAACGTGACCACGCAGGCTTCAACGCGACACCGAGCCATCCCGTTTCTCGTGGCAGCCGCACTGTTTTGCCTGGCCACGGCGACGCCCTGGCATCCATCCGATTCAGTTCGGCGCGCGGCCGGTATCGTTCTTGCCACACTCACGCTTTGGATTTCGGAAGTTGCGCCGCTCGGTATCGTGGCGCTGGGCATTCCCATCGCGGCGACGTTTACAGGTCTTTTGGACTGGAAGGATGCGCTGACGGCGTGGGCCGACCCCGTCGTGTTTCTGTTTCTTGGTGCGTTCCTGTTGGCGCGAGGGCTGGACAAGCACGGGGCCTTCGACTGGATTCTGCGCGTGAATTGGGGGCGGCATCAGCATTCGCCGATCGGCGTGGCGATTGTCATCTTGCTGGTGTCCGGTGCGATTTCCACGATGCAGAACAACACAGCGGTGACGGCGATGATGTTGCCGCTCACGATCACGCTGGCGAAGCGCACGACCGCTCCGTGGGTGGTGCTCATTGCGCTGGCGTGGGGGGCGACGTTCGGCGGCATGGCCACGCCGGTCGGGACGGCGCCGAACTTCATCGGCTATGCGGCAATGAAGAAGATTGATCCGGCCGTCTCGTTTTTTGCGTGGCTTCGCGTCGGGCTGCCGGTGTGGCTTGGGACGACGTTTATCGGTGTCGGCGTTTTGTGGGCGGCTGTGCGGTGGGGGAAGCGCGCCGACGGCAATACGAAACGTGCCGAGTGGATTGACGAGTATGTGGTGACGGATGTTGGTCCTGCGCGGCAGCGGGCCGAGACTTCCGACATCGAGCGGCACGTTACGGTTTTTCTGTTCGGCCTTGCGGTGCTGTTGTGGCTTGTTCCCGGACTGGTGATCAGCGTGTCGGAAGTGAACGCCCCCGCGGCGATCTTCCTGAAGCGCTATCTTCCCGAGTCGCTGGTTCCGCTCGGGCTGGCGTGGGTGATGTTTGTGTTGCCGGTCGGCGCTGCGCGGCGGACGCTGCTGGATCGACACGATTTTCAGATGCTCGACTGGGACACGCTCTTTCTCATTGCGGGCGGCATGAGCCTCGGCAAGATCCTCGAAACCAGCGGCGCGGCGGATTCGCTGGCGCACGCCGTCGCCGGGTTGAAGATCGGCTCGTTCACGATGATGCTGGCGCTGGCCGGCGTGACGGTGCTGCTCAGCGAACTCACCAGCAATACGGCGACGGCTTCGCTGATGGTACCGATCGCCGGTTCGCTCGCCGAAGGGCTCGGCATGTCAGCGGCGCAGGCCATCTGGCTGGTTGCGCTGGCGGCGAGTCTCGGATTTGCCCTGCCGGTTTCGACGCCGCCGAACGCGCTGGTCTATGGCACACGAATGGTTCCGCTGCGCAAGATGGCGACGACCGGCATCATCATCGATGTCCTGGCAACGATTTGGCTGGTGCTTTGCGTGAAATGGTTTGGGGATTAGAGCGAGGCCACGCTTGCGGGCTTGCGCTCTTTCGATTTGCGCTGCGTGCCGTTGTGGTCGCGGCCGTTTTTCTGCCCCCACTTTTGCGTGGCCGCGTAGTCGAGCAGGCGGTTGAAGCGCGATTGATCCAGCCGCGGGAATTCGATGCCGCGCCGGTTCATGACGTCGCGCGTGTTGCTCTGGTCAAAGAGCACATGGTGATGCAGGCGCGGCAGAAGC